>NZ_JBICMK010000112.1:0-70779 GCF_043106315.1 Pseudomonas sp. FYR_5
TCGCGGGTAAACCCGCGCCTACGACGGCCTGCGTCCAACCTCCGATGTGTGCCCACCACCCATTGCGTTGTAGGAGCGGGTTTACCCGCGAATACGGTAGCGGCGGCAACGGTGAGCGGCAGGTGGAGATTGGCCAGCAGGCCCGGCCCATTCGCGGGTGAACCCGCTCCTACGCTCTATCCCCTTTGGCCTACCGCCCGCGCTTTCCGGGCAATGGCGCAAACAGGGCCTCGATTTCTTCATCGCCAAGCCGCCATTGCCCAGCCTGCCCGCCGTCCAGCAGGCTGGCTGCCAGTGCTGCCTTTTCCTGCTGCAGCAGCTGGATCTTCTCTTCCACCGTACCCCGGGTAATCAGCTTGAACACGAACACCGGCTTGTCCTGGCCGATGCGGTAGGCACGATCGGTAGCCTGGTTTTCGCTGGCCGGGTTCCACCAGGGGTCGAAGTGGATCACGGTGTCCGCTGCCGTCAGGTTCAAGCCAACGCCCCCCGCCTTGAGGCTGATCAGGAACACTTCGCTGTTACCTTGCTGGAACTGCTGCACTGGCGTGCGACGGTCGCGAGTGTCACCGGTCAGCAGGCTGTAGCGGATCTTGCGCTTCTCGAGTTCCTGCTCGATCAGCGCCAGCATCGAGGTGAACTGTGAGAACAGCAACACCCGGCGCCCTTCGCTGAGCAGTTCTTCGAGCATTTCCAGCAGCGCCCCCAGCTTGCCCTTGTCGGCCTGGTTGCCTTTGCTTTCTACCCCCTTGACCAGGCGCAGGTCGCAGCACACCTGGCGCAGCTTGAGCAACGCGTCGAGGATCACGATCTGGCTGCGTGCGGCGCCATTGCGGGCGATTTCGTCGCGGACTTTCTGGTCCATGGCCACTCGCACGGCCTCGTAGGTATCGCGCTGGGCATCACTGAGCTCGACCCAGTGCACCATCTCGGTCTTGGCCGGCAGCTCGGTGGCCACCTGCTCTTTGGTGCGGCGCAGCAGGAACGGCCGGATGCGGCTGGCCAGGTGGGCCATGCGCTCGCTGTCACCGTGGCGTTCGATCGGGTTGCGGTAATCCTGGTTGAAGCGCTTCAGGTCGCCCAGCCAGCCGGGCATCAGGAAGTGGAAGATCGACCACAGTTCGCCCAGGTTGTTTTCCATCGGCGTGCCGGTCAGGCACAGGCGCTGGCCGGCCTGTAGCTCGCAGACGGCGAGGGCGGCCTTGCTGCTACTGCTCTTGATGTTTTGCGCCTCGTCCAGTATCAGCATGTGCCAGGCCTGGGGGCGCAACTGTTCGAGGTCGCGTGGCATCAGGGCGTAAGTGGTCAGGACCAGATCGTACTCATGGAGCTTGGTGAAGTACTTGCTGCGCCCCGGCCCATGCAGTGCCAGGACGCGCAGGTCGGGCGCGAAGCGCTGGGCTTCGTCCAGCCAGTTGGGTATGAGGCTGGTTGGCATGACCACCAGGGCCGGTGTACTCAGGCGCCCGGATTGTTTCTCCAGCAGCAGATGGGCCAAGGCCTGCAGGGTCTTGCCCAGGCCCATGTCGTCGCCGAGGATGCCGCCGGTACCCATCTCGCGCAGGGCCTGCAGCCAGTTCAGGCCTTGCCGCTGATAGGGGCGCAAGCTGGCCTGCAGCCCGGTGGGCGGTTCTACCTGCAGGTCGCGGGCATCGCGCAGGCGGCGACCCAGATCGCGTACATGCTCGCCACCTTCCCAGTGCAGGGGCAGGCCTTCGATTTCGTTCAGGCGCGCGGCCTCGGCGCGCTCCATGCGCAGGGACGGGCCTGCCGTGTCCTCATGCAAGTAGAGCTCGCCCAGGGTGCCCATGACGGCCTTGATGCGGCCGTAAGGCAGGGCGACGCGCAAAGCGGGGGCATCGAGACGGCCGCGGTTGAGGTCGATCAGCAGGTGTTCATCGTCACTGCGCCGGGCCAGTTCGCTAGGGCGTAGCAGCTCCGGGCTGCTGCGCAACAGTTGCAACACGATCGGCAGCAGGCTGTGGCGCTGGCCATCGACCACGATGCCTAGTTCCAGGTCGAACCATTCATGGCCGGGCGCTTCGTTGATGGTCGCATACCAGTCGTCCACCTCCTGCAGGTTGAAGGCGAAGTCGCGGTGAATGTCGATGTCCCAGCCGGCTTCGCGCAGGCGCGGCAGGCCTTCGCGGGCAAAGTGCAGCCAGGCTTCGTCGTCCGGCAACTGGTACATTTCGCCGGCGCTGTCGGGTAGGGCCTTGCTCTGGCGTGTGGCGGGTTTGAAACCGAAATCGCGCAGCATCTGGCGCAGCGCCTGCTCGGCTTGAGTCTGGCGGCGAATGCGCTGGCTGGTGCTGCCCGCCAGGCGGGTCAGCGGCTTTTCGTCGGTGCCGCTGGCCTGCAAGCCGTCATAATCGAACGCCAGTGCGGCGCGATGTTGCATTTGCCGCTGCATGCGACCGGTTTTTGGCATGTAGGCGGTGTATTCAAGGCTGCCGAGAGCAAGAAGGGGCTTTGGCTGGATGTTATCGAGCAGTTGCTCCTGCACTTGCGTCGGCGTCGGCACCTTGTGGCTGAGGGCATTGAGCTTGTGGCTCAAGGGTACGACAAGGTGTTCCGGTACATCGGGTGCGATGGTCAGCTGAACGGCGACGTGCGGATCCAGGCTGTGTTCGACCTTGCCCACTTCACGGGTCAGCAGGTTCAAGTAGTAAAGCGGCAGCAGCGGGATGACGCAGCGCAGCGTCTCTTCGCCGCTGTACCACCGCCCCCGGTAGTTTCCGTTGTCCAGGCGTACCCAGCGAAACTCGGCATGGCGCACCGGGCCTTCGTGAAGCAGGGGGAAGTCGGTATCGAAGAACATTCGCCCGGTTTCGAGGGCGCGCTGGAACAACTCGCCACCTTCGTGGCCCTTCAGCCTGTAGCCGCGATCCTGGCCGCCACCCTGATTCAGGGCCGAGAGCAGACGCAGAATGCGGGTGTCTTCGTCTGTTACGAAGCGCGGTGGCTCGTAGAGAAAATCGTAAAGTGACTGGACGCGGCTGAAGCGGATGCCATCCTCCGTACGCGTGCCCTTGCGGACAAGCAGGGCGCAGCCGGCATCGTCGGTGAGCTGGAGCTGATAGCACACCATGCGTCCACGCTTGTCTTCGGTAGCGTCGGCTTTGGGCGGGGCCTGCTCCAGGCCGCTCAACCAGTGCTGCAGTTCGGCGGACAAGGTGCCCGGGTTGGCTTGCGTTACCTCACTGTTGGAAAAGCGGTCGCTCACGCAGAAAAGTGCAGCGGCGCAATGCTTGCAGTTGTGTCGTACCGGGCAATCGCATTCGCCGCGCACATGGCACCGGCCGCCCGCAACGTGCAACTCGATGTGTTGCCGGTAGTGGTTGTTGCCGCTTCCCTGGCAATTGGCCGTTATGCTCTGCCCATGAATGCCTTCCAGTTCGACCCTGCCTTCCTCGGCATAGCGCTCACCGCGCTGCAGGGTGGCCTTGCTGAATGATTGAATCCAGTTCGGATAGGCGTTCACCATCTCGGCAGCATCGTGCTTCATGGGCTTACTGCTCCATCATCTCCGGGTCCATCACTGGCATTTTCGGCGTGCCCGGTGGTGTCACCTTCAGCAGCACTGCCAGGTGCCCACCGTCGAGAAAGGTCAGCTGGCCGCCCTTGACGTTGCTGTTGCTCTGCCTGAACTGCTCGCTTTGCAGCACGTTGCCGTTGCCATCCAGCTGGTTGACCCAGAAGTTGGCCTCGACTGTGATGAAGCGGCCTTCAGCGATGCTCAGGTTGCCTTCGATAGGGAAGTGCCCGAACTGTTCGGTGCCTTCGCCCACGGCGATGCGGCTGGGTTCGCTGCCCACCTGCTGCTGCCAGGCTTTGTGCATGAGCACGGTGTAGTCGGCGGTGGCTGCCAGGCGGGTGGCTTCATCTTCCAGTGCCAGGCGGTGCTCGGCGTCTTTGCTCAGGCGTGGGGCGCCAGCGCTCCAGTCTTCGGGGGCGAACGGGCTGGTGAAGGCGGGCACGCTGTTCTGCCGCACCAGAATCATTTCTACCTGATACAGGCCTTCGCCGAAGGCAGCCGGGGCGAACAGCGCCAGCAGCAGGGTCAGGCAACGGATGGCACGCATGGGTCTTCCTTAGGCAGGCTGTGGGGTCAGGCGCTCGAACAGCGCCTCCAGGGTATTGAAACGTTCGTCGGGGCGCTCCATCGGTACCAGGAAGCGGAACTGGGTAGCGCCTTCGAACTTGTAACGTTTGGGCTGGCCCTGGATCAGCTTGATCAGGGTCAGTGGGTCGACCGGGGTTTCGGCTTCGAACTCGAGCTTGCCACCGTTGGGCCCCGCATCGACTTTCTTGATGCCGAGCTTTTCCGCGTGCAGCTTGAGCGACGTCAGGCGCATCAGGTTCTTGGTCGGCTCCGGCAGCAAGCCGAAGCGGTCGATCATCTCGACCTGCAGGTCCTTGAGGCCTTCCTCGTCGGCAGCCGAGGCAATGCGTTTGTACAGGATCAGGCGCGCATGCACGTCAGGCAGGTAGTCTTCGGGGATCAGTGCCGGCAGGCGCAGGTTGATCTCCGGGCCGCCGCCCAGTGGCTGCTCAAGGTTCGGCTGGGTACCTTTACGGATTGCCTTGACCGCACGCTCGAGCATTTCCATGTACAGGGTGAAGCCCACCGCCTGGATCTGCCCGCTCTGGCCTTCGCCCAGCAGCTCGCCGGCCCCGCGGATTTCCAGGTCGTTGGTGGCCAGCACGAAGCCTGCGCCCAGGTCTTGCGTGTTGGCGATTGCCTCCAGGCGCTTTTCGGCGTCGGCGCTGACCTTCTGACGGGTAGGTGTGAGCAGGTAGGCGTAAGCCTGGTGGTGGCTGCGGCCAACCCGGCCACGCAGCTGGTGCAGCTGGGCCAGGCCGAACTTGTCGGCGCGCTCGATGACGATGGTGTTGGCGCTGGGCACGTCGATACCGGTTTCGATAATGGTCGAGGCCACCAGCACGTTGAAGCGCTTGTGGTAGAAATCGCTCATCACCTGTTCCAGCTCGCGTTCGCGCATTTGCCCGTGGCCGATGCCGATGCGTGCCTCAGGCACCAGTTCGGCAAGGTCGGCGGCGCATTTTTCGATGGTTTTCACATCGTTGTGCAGGTAGTACACCTGGCCACCGCGCAACAGTTCGCGCAGCAGCGCCTCCTTGACCGTGCTCTTGTTCTGCTCCATGACGAAGGTGCGCACCGACAGGCGGCGTGCTGGCGGTGTGGCGATGATCGACAGGTCGCGCATGCCCGCCACCGCCATGTTCAGCGTGCGCGGAATCGGCGTGGCAGTCAGGGTGAGGATGTCGACCTCACTGCGCAGCGCCTTCAATTGTTCTTTCTGGCGCACGCCAAAGCGGTGCTCTTCATCGATGATGGCCAGGCCCAGGTCTTTGAAACGCACGTCGTCCTGCAACAGCTTGTGGGTGCCGATAAGGATGTCGATCTTGCCTTCGGCAAGGTCCGCGGCGGCGGCGGCCACTTCCTTGGCCGACTTGAAGCGGCTCATCACTTCCACGGTCACGGGCCAGTCGGCAAAGCGGTCGCGGAAGCTGTTGTAATGCTGCTGGGCAAGCAGGGTGGTGGGCACCAGTACGGCCACCTGACGGCCACTGTGCACGGCGATGAACGCTGCGCGCATGGCCACTTCGGTCTTGCCGAAGCCCACGTCGCCGCAGACCAGGCGGTCCATTGGCTTGGGTGCCAGCATATCGGCGCGCACGGCCTCGATGGCGGCCTGCTGATCCGGGGTTTCCTCGAACGGGAAGCCGGCGCTGAAGGTGGCGTAGTCGACGGACGGGTCGGCAAACGCGTAGCCCTTGCGTGCGGCGCGGCGAGCATAGATGTCGAGCAGTTCGGCGGCCACGTCGCGGACCTGTTCGGCGGCCTTGCGCTTGGCCTTCTGCCAGGCCTCCGAACCCAACCGGTGCAGCGGTGCCAGGGCGTCGTCGCTGCCGGTGTAGCGGGCGATCAGGTGCAGGTTGGCCACCGGCACATACAGCTTGGCGTTTTCGGCGTATTCCAGCGTCAGGAATTCGGCGGCCTGGCCGTCGATTTCCAGGGTGGCCAGGCCCAGATAGCGGCCGACGCCATGGTCGATGTGCACCACCGGCGCACCTTCGCGCAGCTCGGTGAGGTTCTTGATGACCGCGTCGTTGGCGGTTTCGCCGCGCTTGTCACGGCGCCGGCGCTGCATCACCCGCTGGCCGAACAGTGGGCTTTCGGCAATCAGGGCCAGGCCTGGGTCGTCCAGCAGCAGGCCGTCGTCCAGCGGGGCGATGGTGATCGCCAGGCGCTCGGCACCGGTAATGAAATCGTCCCAGCCTTCGACGGTCTGTGGGCGCAGCTTCAGCCGTTCGAGCAGCTCCAGCAGCACTTCACGACGGCCTGCTGATTCGGCCGTGAACAGTACGCGGCCGGGGAACTGGTCGAGGAAGTTGGCCAGCTCGGCCAGCGGCTGGTTGGCCTTGGCCTCGATGGCCAGGTTGGGCAGGGCGCGCGCCGGGAAGCGCTCGCGGCCCGCGCCAGGGTCGAGCGCTTCGCTGCTGACCACCACCCGGGGCCACTGCTTGAGCTGGGCGAAGCAATCTTCCACCGGCAGGAACAGCTCGGCCGGCGGCAACAGCGGCCGGCTGAGGTCGCCGCGGCGGTCTTCATAACGCCCGCGCACGTCGTTCCAGAAGTGCTCGGCGGCCTGTTCCACACCGGGTAGCGAGAACACCTGGGTGTCGGTCGGCAGGTAGTCGAACAGGGTCGAGGTTTCTTCGAAGAACAGCGGCAGGTAGTACTCGATACCGGCGGGGATGATGCCGCTGGCCAGGTCCTGGAAGATTGCACTGCGGCGGAAGTCGACGTCGAAGCGCTCGCGAAAACGTGCCTTGAAGCGGGTCACTTCTTCCTTCTGCATCGGGAATTCGCGTGCTGGCAGCAGGCGCACCGAATCCACCTTGTCGATCGAGCGCTGGGTCTCGGGGTCGAAGGTGCGCAGCGTCTCGATCTCGTTATCGAACAGGTCGATGCGATAGGGCAGTTTGCTGCCCATCGGGAACAGGTCGATCAGTGCACCGCGCACGGCGAACTCGCCATGCTCGTAGACGGTGTCGACACAACGATAGCCGCTGGCCTCCAGGCGCGTGCGCATCTGCTCCACGTCGATGGTCTGGCCCACATCCAGCACCAGGCTGCTGCCCAGCAGAAAGCGCGTGGGCGCCAGGCGGTGCAGGGCGGTGGTGATCGGCACCACGAGGATGCCGTGGCTCAGCTCCGGCAAGCGGTACAGGCTGGCGATGCGCTGGGAGATGATGTCCTGGTGCGGCGAGAACAGGTCGTAGGGCAGGGTTTCCCAATCGGGGAACGGCAGCACGGGCAGGTCCGGGGCAAAGAAGCGCAGCTCCTGCTCCAGACGGTCGGCGGCCTGGCTGTCGGCCGTCAGCAGCAGGGTGAAGCGGCCAGCGCTGCTGGCGGCTTCGGCGATGGCAAGGCTGAGGGCGGCACCGGGCAGGTTGCCCCAGGTTTGTTTGCCGGCCGTGGCCGACATTTGCGGTAGGCGCAGAACTGACACGGGAGATTGCACTCCAAGCGTTGCGGCAAAGAGACCGATTGTACCGGTGACAGTGTCGGCTGTCAGGCTCGAAAGGGCATGAGCACTGGCTTGCGTCGCTGCGACAGGCACTCATTGCCGGTTCCGCGTTGGGGCGTCATAATGTAGCCCCTTTTTTCTGTCCCTACATGTGGAAGGTTCCCGTGACTCAGAAGCCCGACCAGTGTCTTGGTGAGTGGATTGATCGTGAAGCCCTGGCTGAAGCGATGATCCCGCTTATCGGTCAGCTCTACCGCAATAACAACGTGGTGAGCTCGATTTATGGCCGCAGCCTGATCAACCGTTCGGTTATCTCGATCCTCAAGGCGCACCGCTTTGCGCGCCACCGCCAAACCGACGAAACCGAACTGTCCGTCCACGAGACATTCCCCCTGCTCAAGGCCATGAGCGAGCTGAAACTGGGCGCCGCATCGGTCGACCTGGGCAAGCTGGCCAACAAGTTCAAGCAGGAAGGCAATGGCCGCACTGCCGAGCAGTTCGTCCGTGAAGAGCTGGCCGACGTGGTTGGCCAGCAGAACGCGTCGGCGCGCAAAGGCACCGACGTTGTCCTGTACGGTTTCGGTCGCATCGGCCGCCTGCTGGCGCGCATCCTGATCGAGAAGACCGGTGGTGGTGACGGCCTGCGTCTGCGTGCCATCGTCGTGCGCAAGGGCGCCGAAAACGACCTCGTCAAGCGTGCCAGCCTGCTGCGCCGTGACTCGGTGCACGGTCCGTTCGATGGCACCATCACCATCGACGAAGCCAACAACACCATCACTGCCAACGGCAACCTGATCCAGGTTATCTACGCCAAGAACCCGAGCGAAGTCGACTACACCCAGTACGGCATCGACAATGCGCTTATCGTCGACAACACCGGTGTCTGGCGTGACGCCGACGGCCTGGGCCAGCACCTGGCCTGCCCGGGTGCTGCCCGCGTGATCCTCACCGCACCTGGCAAGGGCGCGCTGAAGAACATCGTGCACGGAATCAACCACGGTGACATCACTGCCGATGACAAGATCATCTCGGCGGCCTCCTGCACCACCAACGCCATCGTGCCGGTGCTCAAGGCCATCAACGATCAGTACGGCATCGTCAACGGCCACGTCGAAACCGTTCACTCGTTCACCAACGACCAGAACCTGATCGACAACTTCCACAAGGGCAGCCGCCGTGGCCGTGCCGCGCCGCTGAACATGGTAATCACCGAAACCGGCGCCGCCACCGCTGCTGCCAAGGCACTGCCAGTGCTGAAGGGCAAGCTGACCGGCAACGCCATTCGTGTCCCGACGCCGAACGTTTCGATGGCCATCCTGAACCTGAACCTGGAAAAGGCCACCACCCGCGACGAGATCAACGAGTACCTGCGCCAGACCGCCATGCACTCGGAGCTGCACAAGCAGATCGACTACGTGGCTTCGCAGGAAGTGGTTTCGACCGACTTCGTGGGCTCGCGCCACGCCGGTGTGGTTGACGCAGAGGCGACCATCGCCAACGACAACCGCGTTGTTCTGTACGTCTGGTACGACAACGAATTCGGTTATAGCTGCCAGGTGGTTCGTGTGATGGAAGACATGGCCGGTGTGAACCCGCCAGCGTTTCCACGCTGATTCGCTTGTAAGGCAATGAAAAAACGGGAACCTTCGGGTTCCCGTTTTTTTTATTCTGAATGTGTGTTGTCAGTGCTGGCCCTTTCGCGGGTAAACCCGCTCCTACAGGATTATCACTGCCCCTGTAGGAGCGGGTTTACCCGCGAAGAGGCCAGCACCGGCAACCGAGAAACCCTACTGTGCGCACAGCCCTACTGTTCATTCTGCTGCTACTCACCGCCTGCAATCAGGGCCCCACCCTGGAGCGCCTGGGTGGCCCGACCATGGGCAGCAGCTACAGCATCCAGTACGTCCGCGAGCCTGGTGGTCCGGTGCCAGCACAGGTGCAGAGGGCGGTTGAAACCATCCTGCATGACATCGACCACCACTACTCGACCTACCGCGGCGATTCCATCGTCAGCCAGTTCAACCGGTTACCCGCCGGCCAGTGCCTGGCCCTGCCGCCCGATATGCTTGAATTGGTCAGCCTCGGCCAGCACCTTGCCGAACAGAGCGATGGCGCTTTCGATCTCACGGTGGAGCCTTTGCTCGACCTGTGGGGCTTCGGCCCTCAGGCCCGTCACGAGCAGGTGCCCGAACCACAGGCACTGGCCCAGGTACGCCGGCGTGTGGGTTACCAGCACCTGCGCGTCAAAGGTCGAGCCCTGTGCAAGGATGCCCCGGTGCAGCTCGACTTCAACAGCATCGTCGCCGGCCATGCTGTCGACTTGATCGCTGCGCGCCTGCAGGCCATGGGTGTCAGCAGTTTTGTTGCCGAGGTCACTGGCGAGTTGAAGGCGGTTGGCCGCAAGCCTGACGGCGGCCCTTGGCGCATTGCCCTGGAACTGCCCCGCGAAGACCGGCAGGTCGCCCGCCAGATCATCCCGGTCAATAGCCTTTCAGTATCAACCTCGGGTGACTATCGGCACTATTTCGAGCAGAATGGCCGGCGCTATTCGCACACCTTCGATGCCCGCCTCGGGCGACCGGTCGAGCATGACCTGGCGGCCGTTACTGTGCTGGACGCCTCAGCACTGCAGGCCGACGGCTATTCGACGCTGCTGCTCATCCTGGGGCCGCAGCGAGGCTGGGATTTTGCCGTGGCGCATGACCTGGCGGCGGTTTTGGTGACTCGGGCGGAGGGTGGCTTCGTCTCCCGAGCTACGCCCGCGTTCGAACGGGCAGTGAAAGGCCAGTGAAAGCACAAGCAGGGATGATTGCCGCCAGGGAATGGGTGAAGCATATGTAGTGCGGGCGAAATTGGCCTACGACGCGACCAAGGGTTAATGTGCGCGGCGTTCAGGGTTGATTAGACTGCACCCGAATTTTCTCATGGCGCCCCGGCGGCATGATCGTGCCCCGCGAGCGACCGTGGCTTGCGGGCCAGTTCTGAAGGAGTACGCATGGCTGTCTACAACTACGACGTAGTGGTGCTGGGTTCCGGCCCGGCCGGTGAAGGCGCGGCAATGAACGCCGCCAAAGCAGGGCGCAAGGTAGCGATGGTCGATGACCGTCGCCAGGTCGGTGGCAACTGCACCCATCTGGGTACCATTCCGTCCAAGGCACTGCGTCACTCGGTGCGGCAGATCATGCAGTTCAACACCAACCCGATGTTTCGTGCCATCGGTGAGCCACGCTGGTTCTCGTTCCCGGACGTGCTGAAAAGCGCCGAGAAGGTCATCGCCAAGCAGGTGGCATCGCGCACTGGCTACTATGCCCGTAACCGCGTCGACGTGTTCTTCGGCACCGGCAGCTTCGCCGACGAGCAAACCGTGGAAGTGGTGTGCCCGAACGGGGTGGTCGAGAAACTCAACGCCAAGCACATCATCATCGCGACTGGTTCGCGCCCCTACCGCCCGGCCGACATCGACTTCCACCACCCGCGCGTCTACGACAGCGACACCATCCTCAGCCTCAGCCATACCCCGCGCAAGCTGATCGTGTACGGTGCCGGCGTGATCGGTTGCGAATACGCTTCGATCTTCAGTGGCCTGGGCGTATTGGTCGAGCTGGTCGACAACCGTGGCCAACTGCTGAGCTTCCTCGATTCGGAAATTTCCCAGGCACTGAGCTACCACTTCAGCAACAACAACATCACCGTGCGTCACAACGAAGAGTATGAGCGCGTCGAAGGTTTGGATAACGGGGTGATCCTGCACCTCAAGTCGGGCAAGAAGATCAAGGCCGACGCCTTGCTGTGGTGCAACGGTCGTACCGGCAACACCGACAAGCTGGGCCTGGAAAACATCGGCATCAAGGTGAACAGTCGCGGCCAGATCGAGGTCGACGAGGCCTACCGCACCGCCGTGCCGAACATCTATGGCGCCGGTGACGTGATCGGCTGGCCAAGCCTGGCCAGTGCGGCCCATGACCAGGGCCGGTCGGCCGCTGGCAGCATTGTCGACAATGGCAGCTGGCGCTTCGTCAACGACGTGCCGACCGGTATCTACACCATTCCGGAGATCAGCTCGATCGGCAAGAACGAGCAGGAACTGACCCAGGCCAAGGTACCGTACGAAGTGGGCAAGGCCTTCTTCAAGGGCATGGCGCGTGCGCAGATCGCCGGCGAGCCGCAGGGTATGCTGAAGATCCTGTTCCACCGCGAAACCCTGGAAATCCTCGGCGTGCATTGCTTCGGCTACCAGGCTTCGGAAATTGTCCACATTGGCCAGGCGATCATGAACCAGCCAGGTGAGCACAACAACCTGAAGTACTTCGTCAACACCACGTTCAACTACCCGACCATGGCCGAAGCCTATCGGGTAGCTGCCTATGACGGCCTGAACCGGCTTTTTTGAGCGGCTCCGACCGGTGGCCTGAGCCGGTCGGAGAGACCGATTTCAACCCTACCCGAGGGTGGTCTTGGCCAAACCGGGAAAGTCTGTAATCAGGCTGTCCACACCAAAGTCAGCCAGCCGGCGCATCAGTGCCGGCTCGTTGACCGTCCACACCGACACATGCAAACCCTGGCCCTGTGCTTTGAGCAGGCGCTCGGGGGTGCACAGTGTCCAGTTCAATGCCAGCAGCTCGCAGCCATAGTTATGTGCCACCTTCAGCGGGTCGAGCCAGGCGTATTCGGCCACCAGCCCGCGCTTCACGTCTGGCACCAGTTCCAGGGCGGCGCCCAGTACTTCGCGTGAACTGGAGGTGATGGTCACCTTGTCCAGCAGGCCATATTGCTGGGCCAGTTCACGGATCGCCAGGACAGTGGTAGCCGCACGGGTGCGCGAGGCGCTTTTCACTTCCAGCTGCCAGTGCTCGAACGGGCATTTTTTGAACAGCTCTTCCAGTTTCGGGATCGGGCAGGGCTGCACATGGCCCGGGCCGCCTTTGCGGGCATCGATCATGACCAGTTCGGCGGCCGGGTGCTCGACTACTTTGCCGCGCCGGCCAGTGGTGCGCTTGAGGGTGGGGTCGTGGATGACCATCAGTTCGTTGTCGGATGACAGGTGCAGGTCCAGCTCGCAGCGGGTCACGCCATGTGCCAGGCATTGCTGAAAGCTTTTCAGGGTGTTCTCGGGTGCTTCGCCCTTGGCGCCGCGATGGCCGTAGATCAGGGTCACGTTCGTTCCTTCAAATCAGGGAAAAATTGGCTCAGGAGGCGGGGTCGTTCAGTTCCAGCTGCTGGCGCCGTTGTTGTTGCTGGCGCTGCAGGATGTAACGGGCCAGCAGTTGTCGTTGGGCGTCGGTCATGTCGATGAACTCGGTGCCGACCTCGAAGCCGCCCTCCGGGCGAGGGTCGCAATGGCTGACTCTGCCGCGCAGCAGCAGGCCATGGGCGCGCGGCATCAGCACCATTTTCACTTTCACCCGGGTACCGGGGGCAATCGGTGTGGCTTGGACGGATTCGATGCCGCCTTCGGAAATGACCACCGGTAGTGGCTCGCCGACTTCGCCAAGCAGGGTTTGCGCAACCACCGCGCTGAGCAAGTCGAGGCGCTTGCTCTGTGCTCGCAGGAAGGCGGCGAGGGTGCGGTCCTTGTCGCTCAGCTGGCGCAACAGGTGTTGCGACTCGAAGTCGGACAGGTGCAGCTCGCTGAGCAGGTTGAATAACGGCGAATCATCTTGCAACACATCTGGCTCGAGGGCTTCGGCCGCGCTAAGGGGGCTTATTTGAAGTGCGATCCGATCTTCGATGCGGTAGTATTCGCGGCGATCTTCTTCGTCTAATGTCGTCATGGCGAACCCAAGGTAGCGGCGGTGGTCCGAGTGTAAAGCCGCCGTAGGCGCCTCGCCACAAGGACGTTCCCTTTCATCCGAACAAGCCCCGACATGTTCAGACCTCTTTTCGCATTCATCGGCACGCGTTATACCCGTGCCAAACGTCGCAATCACTTCGTCTCGTTCATTTCCCTGACCTCGATGATCGGCCTCGCCCTGGGCGTGGTGGTGATGATCGTGGTGCTGTCGGTGATGAACGGTTTCGACCACGAGATGCGCACCCGCGTGTTGGGCATGATTCCCCATGCCACGCTGGAGAGCGGCCAGCCCATTGCCGACTGGCAGGCCCTTGCCCAACAAGTAAAGCAGAATCCGCAGGTGGTAGCGGTTGCGCCGTTCACCCAGATGCAGGGCCTGCTGACCCATGATGGCAAGGTGCAGAAGGTGCTGCTCAATGGCATCGACCCCGCTCGCGAGCGCGAGGTGTCGATCATCGACAACTTCGTCCAGCAAGGCCGCCTTGACCAGTTGGCACCGGGCGAGTGGGGCATCATGATCGGCGACAAGGCGGCGGCCAAACTGGGCGTTGCCATCGGCGACAAGCTCACCTTCGTCGCCCCCGAGGTCAGCGTGACCCCCGCCGGCATGTTCCCGCGCATGAAGCGCTTCACCGTGGTCGGCACCTTCCACGTTGGCGCGGGCGAGATCGATGGCTACCTGGGCCTGACCAATATCAGCGACCTGTCCCGCCTGCACCGCTGGAGGCCCGACCAGGTCCAGGGCCTGCGCCTGAAGTTCGACGACCTGTTCCAGGCGCCACGCGTAGCCTGGAGCATCGCCCAGCAGCTGGGCGACCAGGAATTCTATAGCCGCGACTGGACCCGTACCCACGGCAACCTGTACCAGGCGATCCGTATGGAAAAGGCCATGATCGGCCTGCTGTTGCTGCTGATTGTGGCGGTGGCAGCGTTCAACATCATTTCCACCCTGGTGATGGTGGTGAACGACAAGCGCGGCGACATCGCCATCCTGCGTACCCTGGGTGCCACGCCCGGGCAGATCATGCTCATTTTCATGGTTCAGGGCACGGTGATCGGGGTGATCGGTACCCTGATCGGCGCCGTGGTCGGGATCTTCGCGGCGCTGAACGTAAGCGCGGCGATCGCAGGCATCGAGAAACTGATCGGGCACAAGTTCCTCAACGCCGACGTGTACTTCATCGATTACCTGCCGTCGCAGATCCTGGCCCAGGACGTGTACATGGTCTGCGGTGCGGCACTGGTCCTGAGTTTCTTCGCCACCCTGTACCCGGCCTGGCGTGCGGCCCGCACCCAGCCTGCAGAGGCGCTACGTTATGAGTGAGTCGCGCATGAGTGATAAAGCCGTTCTGAGTTGCCGCAACCTGGGCAAGTCCTACGACGAGGGCCCGGAGTCGGTGCAGGTACTGTCCGGGCTCAACCTGGAGCTGCAGGCCGGTGAGCGGGTGGCCATCGTCGGCAGTTCCGGCTCTGGCAAGAGTACCTTGCTCAACCTGCTGGGCGGCCTCGACCGGCCGACCCAAGGCAGCGTATGGCTGGCTGGCGAAGAGCTGTCGGCACTGGGCGAGCGTGCCCGTGGCCTGCTGCGCAATCGTGAGTTGGGCTTTGTCTACCAGTTTCACCACCTGCTGCCGGAGTTCACCGCCATCGAGAACGTGTGCATGCCGTTGCTGATCGGCCGAACGTCCATCCCCGAGGCCCGGGAGCGTGCCGAGGCGCTGCTCAAGCGGGTAGGCCTGGGTCACCGCTTGAGCCACAAGCCGGCCGAACTGTCCGGCGGCGAGCGCCAGCGCGTGGCGATTGCCCGGGCGCTGGTCAACCGCCCCGGCCTGGTGATGCTCGACGAGCCGACCGGCAACCTCGACCACCATACCGCCCAGGGCATCCAGGAGCTGATGCAGGAGCTGTCCGGTGCCTCGCGCACGGCATTCCTGGTGGTCACCCACGACCTCAACCTGGCGCGGCAGATGGACCGTGTGCTGAAGCTCGACGATGGCCACCTGGTGGCCATCTGATCGACTGCCGGGGTGGCAGGTGCTGCCCCGTTTTCCTGTTTTCATTGGGTGATTTCGTACATGTTCAGACCCTTGCCCATCTTTATCGGCGCGCGCTACACCCGAGCCAAGCGTCGCAACCACTTCATTTCGTTCATCTCGATGACTTCGATGATCGGCCTGTCGCTGGGCGTGCTGGCGATGATCGTGGTGCTGTCGGTGATGAACGGCTTCCAGCGCGAAATGAGCTCGCGCATTCTCGGCCTGGTGCCGCATGCCGCCATCCTTGGCCTGCAGCCGCTGGACGATTGGCACAAGGTGGCCGATGCAGCCATGAAGAACCCGGCGGTGATGGCAGTGGCGCCGATTACCGAGATGGAAGGCATGCTGTCGTACAAGGGCGCCATGCAGCCGATCCAGGTGGGGGGTATCGACCCGGCCGAGGAGGGCAAGGTTTCCATCGTTGGCCAGCACATCGTCCAAGGCCGCCTGCAGGGCTTGCAGCCAGGTGAATTCGGCGTGGTCATCGGCGAGCTGACCGCACGCCGCTTCCGTCTGAATACCGGCGACAAGCTGACCTTGATCGTGCCGGAAATCAGCAAGGAACCGGGTGGCATCACCCCGCGCATGCAGCGCCTCACCGTGGTTGGCATCTTCAAGGTCGGCGCCGAGCTGGATGGGTCGCAGGCCTATATCCATGTTGCGGATGCCGCCGAGATGCAACGCTGGGCGCCAGGCCAGGTGCAAGGTGTGCGGCTGAAGCTGCACGACCTGTATGCCGCTCCGCAGGTGTCCAAGGCGATTGCTGCCGGGCTTGGTGACGCCTACCGCGCCGATGACTGGTCGCATACCCAGGGCAGCCTGTTCAGCGCCATGAAGATGGAAAAGACCATGATCGGTCTGCTGCTGATGATGATCATCGCGGTGGCGGCGTTCAATATCATCGCCACCCTGGTGATGGTGGTGAACGACAAGGGGCCGGACATTGCCATCCTGCGTACCTTGGGTGCCACGCCGGCGCAGATCATGGGTACGTTCATGGTCCAGGGCAGCCTGATCGGCATTGTCGGCACGCTGATTGGTGGCGTACTGGGCGTGATTGCGGCGTTCAATGTCAGTCAGATTGTCGGTTGGCTGGAGCGGGTGAGCGGGCAGCACATCTTCACGTCGGATGTGTATTTCGTCAGCAGCTTGCCGTCGCAGTTACAGTGGGGGGATGTGGCGATCATCTGCACCGCCGGCCTGGTGATGAGTTTCCTGGCGACCATTTACCCGGCCTACCGGGCGTCGCAGGTGCAGCCGGCGATTGGCCTGGCGGTTTGATGCTTGCCTGAGATCCTGGGGGCGTAAAGCGCCCCAGGGTTACCGATCTTGAGTGAAGTCGATCACGAATCGGGTCCACCCACCCTCGCACTCCGCCCGTATGCACCCGCCATGGGCCTGCACGATCGACCGGGTAATCGCCAAGCCCAGCCCTGCATGCTCGCTGCTGCCTTCCCGCCGAGCCGGGTCCACCCGGTAGAACCGGTCAAACAGCCGCGGTAGCGCCGCCGGGTCGATAGCCAGCCCGGTATTGGCCACGTTAATCGTCGGTCCCGGCCCCAAGGTTACCTTTATCTGTCCTCCTGCCGGCGTGAAGCGCATGGCGTTGTCCAGCAGGTTGGACAGCGCCCGGCGCAGCATATGCTGGTCACCGAGCAGCACGGCTTCACCCTCGCGCAGCATTTGCACGTCGCTGTCTTCGGCCAGCGGCGCATAGTACTCCAGCAGCGCATCCACCTCGTCATGCAGCGCCAAAGGCGCGTGGCCCGGTACCAGCAGGCCGTGGTCGGCCTTGGCCAGAAACAGCATGTCGTTGATCATCTGCGCCATCCATTGCAGTTCTTCCAGGTTGCCATGCAGCGCCTCGCGGTATTCTTCGAGGCTGCGTGGGCGGGTGAGGGTGACCTGGGTGTGGGTCAGCAGGTTGGACAGCGGCGTACGTAACTCGTGGGCGATATCGGCGGAAAACGCTGACAGGCGCTGGAAGGCATCGTCCAGGCGCTGCAGCATCGCGTTCATGCTGCTGGCCAGTTCGGCCAGTTCTTCGGGCATCTGCGCCACCGGCAGACGGGTGGTGAGGGAGCGCGCTGACACGCTGGCGGCCACCTGGCCCATCTGCCGCAATGGTCGCAGGCCGCTGCGGGCGGCCCAGGCACCCAGTAGTGCGGTGGTTAGCGCCGACAGGCCGACCGTCAGCCATATCAGCCGTTGCATGCCTTGGAGGAAGTGCTGGTGGTGGGTGATGTCGAGGTACAGGGTCAGTCGCGGCGACTGCATGGCGCTCTGCATCAGGGGTACGGACAGGCTGCGGTAGTCGATGCCTGGCGCATGCAGGGTGGCCAGCCCGGTGGCCTGCGCTGCAAGCGGCAGCCCGCTGCGGCTTTCGAACCAGGTAACGCCATTGCTGGCGCTGATACGCAGGGCCAGGTCTGCCTGGTGACTCAGTTCATCGTGCAGGGCAGGCAGGCGGGCCTGGAGTTCATCAGCCGTGCTGACGCCAGCCAGTTGCGTACGGAACAATGACAGGCGCGAGTCCAGCAGTTGTTGGTCGAGCTCGATGAAGTGCTGCTCGCTGGCCCGGCTGAATAACAGGCCGGCGCCCAGCGAGACGGTGGCGGTGCAGGCGGCGAACAGCAGGGCCAGGCGGCTGCCGAGGGAAATCCGGCGCATCACTCGGTGCGCTCTTCAAGTACGTAACCCATGCCGCGTACGGTGTGGATCAGCTTGTTGGGGTGTGGGTCGTCGATCTTCAGGCGCAGGCGGCGGATGGCCACTTCGATCACGTTGGTGTCGCTGTCGAAGTTCATGTCCCATACCTGCGAGGCGATCAGCGATTTTGGCAGCACCTCGCCCTGGCGGCGCAGCAGCAGTTCAAGGAGTGAAAACTCCTTGGCGGTCAGGTCGATGCGCAGCCCGGCACGCTCGGCACGGCGGCGGATCAGGTCCAGACGCAGGTCGGCCAGGCACAGGGTGGTGTCCTGGCTCGGGCTGGTGCCTCGGCGCAGCAGGCTGCGTACCCGGGCCAGCAGTTCGGAAAAGGCGAACGGCTTGACCAGATAATCGTCGGCGCCCAGTTCCAGACCATGCACACGATCCTCGACGGCGTCGCGGGCGGTCAGGAACAGCACTGGGGTATCCAGGCCAGCCTGGCGCACGGCCTGAAGGATCTGCCAGCCGTCGCGGCCGGGCAGCATCACGTCGAGGATCAGCAGGTCGTGGTCGCCAGTCAGGGCGAGGAACTGGCCGGTCTCGCCATCGGTAGCCAACTCGGTGGCAAAGCCGGCCTCGCTCAGGCCTTGGCTCAGGTACTGGCCGGTGCGGGCCTGGTCTTCGACGATCAGCAGTTTCATGCACTGTCCATAATCTGAAAGTTAGCGTAGCCAATGGGCGTTGTTTTACCCTGCTAGCACAGGAGCAATGTGATGGCTGAAATGATACGTGACGATGTGCCCGCTCGCCCAAGCTGACAAAGTTGTAATGTGCCTGTCAGGTAGCTGCCAGTCGCCCCCGGCTAACGTGGCTTCATCCCGATTGTGTAACCCGGAGTCATCATGAAACACCTGCTCATTGCCGCCACCCTTGCCCTGGGTAGCCTGCCGGCTGTTGCTGGCCAGGCGCAGACCTTCGCCTTTGGCGAGCCTGCCCCGGCGGCCAAGGCCACCCGTACGGTCAACGTGGTGCTCAAGGACATCGCCTTCGAGCCCAAAAGCCTGCAGGTAAAAGCCGGCGAGACAGTGCGCTTCGTGCTGGTCAATGAGGGCAAACTGCCGCACGAATTCAACCTGGGCGACAAGGCCATGCATGCCGAACACCAGAAGGAAATGGTCGCCATGCAAGGCAAGATGTTCACCCAGGCCATGAACCACGAAGGCATGGATCACGGCAAGATGATGAACCACGGTGACGGCCATGGTCACGGGGCTGGCAATACCGTGCTGGTCATGCCCGGCCAGCGCGCCGAGCTGACCTGGACCTTCCGTCAGTCGGCACCCATCGAGTTTGCCTGCAACGTGCCGGGGCATTACCAGGCGGGTATGGTCGGGGCATTGACCATTGAGTGACTGGCCCTGCAAGGCGGGGTGCAAAACCGTTAGACTAGAGGTAAATCCGAACCTCTAGGTCAGTTTCCATGCATCCCGCTGCCGAACATTCCCCGCTGGGCAAGTCCAGCGAATACATCGCCACCTACTCCCCGGAGCAGCTGTTCCCGATCCCGCGTACTGCCAAGTGGGCCGAGCTGGGCGTTACTGCACAGACCTTGCCCTGGCAGGGGGTGGATTACTGGAACTGCTTCGAGCTGAGCTGGCTGCTGCCTTCGGGCAAGCCGGTGGTGGCGATCGGCGAGTTCGCCATCCCGGCTGACTCGCCAAACATCATCGAGTCCAAGTCATTCAAGCTGTACCTCAACTCGCTGAACCAGACGGTGTTCGCCTCGCTGGGCGAGTTGCAGGCATGCCTGCAAAAAGACCTGTCCGCCGCTGCCGGCAAGCCGGTGGGGGTGAAGGTTCGCACGTTGGCCGAGGTTGAAGCCCAGGGTGTGGTGGCTTTGCCGGGGCAGTGCATCGATGCACTGGACGTGGCCATCAGCAACTACGAGCAGCCACAGCCAGAGCTGTTGCGCTGCAACCCGGAGCGGATGGTGGAAGAAACCCTGCACAGCCATCTGCTGAAGTCCAACTGCCCGGTCACCGGCCAGCCGGATTGGGGCAGCGTGGTGGTCGAGTACAAGGGGCGGGCACTGGACCACGCCAGTCTGCTGACCTATCTGATCAGCTTCCGCCAACATGCCGACTTCCATGAGCAGTGTGTGGAACGGATTTACCTGGACTTGAAGAATCTGCTGCAGCCGGAGCACCTGACGGTCTATGCGCGCTATGTGCGCCGCGGTGGGCTGGATATCAACCCGTACCGCAGCACCGGGGCGATCAGCCCGGATAACAAGCGCCTGGTTCGGCAGTAATACAGGGGCCGCTTTGCGGCCCCCGTTATTTCAGATCCCCATGCTGTGCAGCGAGTTGGCAATGCTGCGCAGGGTGGCTGTGAGGTCGGGGTGGTCGGCCTCGAAGCGTTCGATCGCCAGGTTCACGCCGTCCACCAGGTTGTTGTCTGGCGTGGCTTCTTCAAGTTTCAGTTGCGCCTCGATCTGGCGCGCCTCTTCGTGCAGGGCAGCCAGCTCTTCTTCCGAAAGCGGTACGTTGCGGTCCAGTTGCTCGCGCAAGCTGTTCAGGCGCTCTTGCAATTCGCGGGCAGGCATTGGTTATTCTCCATCAATGGCTTGGCAAGCCATGGACCTCGGCGACGTGGCAAAGGTTCTGGCCTGTCTTCAGGGTAATCTACCTGCTGCCGATTTGCATGATCCGCGTCAAGGCTGCTGTATCAGGGTTTTTCACCCTTGCGTCGGCGCTGGGCGATGTCCTGCAGGCAGGTGTCCAGCGCTTCCAGATGGTCGATCACCGAGTGCACGCCCAGGCTGAACAGCGCCAGCGTCGCCTTGCTGCGTGCCAGATCCTGCTCTTGCGGGCCCAGGGCTTGCCATTGTGCAGACGTGCGGTCGCATAACGGGCTGCAGGCGGCCAGGCCTATCGTCCACAAGCCGGCGTTAAGGCCAGACTGCAGCAGGCGCGGGTCGCCGCTGACCAATACGCAGCCATCCAGGCGCTCGCTGTCCAGCGCCATCAGTGCCTGCCAGCAAGCGTTTGGCGCTGGCCAGGGCACGCCGTTGACCGCATGCCCTGGCAGCCAGTCGGGCAGCACATGGGCCAGGTGCTCGCTTTGCGTGGTATTGAGGTCATCCAGCCAGATGCACGGCACTTGGCGCTGACGCAGGCTGGCAAGCGTGGCCAGGGCGCCGGGGGCGGGGGAGGGAGCGCCATTGGCGGCCTGCACCAGGCAGCCGCGCAAGCCGAACAGTACAGCAGTGAAGGCAGGCGCAGTGTCCATGGCAACTTCCCCCAAATAGTTCGCAGGCTATGCGTTGATTGTTACCGTCCTGTGACACCGCCCGCTGTGCAACAGTTGTTCACAAAATATTGAGCAAAAATGTGTAAGGCTGTTTATCAGCCCGCAAGTCTCTATACTGCCGCCTTGATAGCAGCGCGACCTGTTGCGCTTGCGGCCGAGAAATTCGATGGAGAAACATCTATGCGTAGGATCGGTGCCAGTGTGATCGAACGAGTCACCCAGGCCTGTGTCTGCGCCAGCATGCTGCTGGCGCCCGTGGCTGCCACCCAGGCCGCCACCGAGGAAGATCCCTGGGAAGCGGTCAACCGCCCGATCTTCCGCTTCAACGATACCCTCGACACCTATGCCCTCAAACCATTGGCCAAGGGCTACCAGGCGGTCACTCCCCAGTTCCTCGAAGATGGCATCCACAACATCTTTCGCAACCTGGGTGACGTGACCAACCTGGCCAACAACGTGTTGCAACTCAAGCCGCATGCGGCGGGCGTGGATACGGCGCGGTTGATCGTCAACACCACCTTCGGCCTGGGTGGCTTCTTCGATGTGGGGACCAAGATGGGCCTGCAGCGCAACGACGAGGACTTTGGCCAGACCCTGGGCTACTGGGGGGTGCCGAGCGGGCCGTATGTGGTCATCCCGCTGCTGGGCCCAAGCACTGTGCGTGACGGCGTGGCCAAGTACCCGGACACCTACACCAAACCCTATCGCTATATCGACCACGTGCCTACGCGCAACTCGATCTTTGCGCTGGACGTGATCGACACCCGCGCCAGCCTGCTCTCGGCCGAAAAGCTGATTCAGGGTGACAAGTACATCTTCATTCGTAACGCCTACCTGCAGAACCGCGAGTTCAAGGTGAAGGATGGCGAGGTCGAAGACGACTTCTGACTTGTGAACCCGGGGCCGCAACGCGGCCCCTTGTTCAATGCATGGCCAGAATCCTCAGCCCGAATTTCTGCTGCCCGCCCGGCTGGTCGGCGATCCATACCACTTCGGTACTGGCATGCAACCCCTTCAGTGCCGGATGGTCGGAGTCGATCCGTACCTCAATGCGATCACCCACCAGAAAGCGCTGCGGCGCCTGCACCTGCATGCCGCCGCTGGACAGGTCCAGGCACACCGCCGTAATCACCTGGCCTTCGTGCAAAAGGCTGATCTCGGTGTCGATGCGCATACGAATGAAGTCGCGTTTCTCGCTGTGGCTGGAGGGCGTGTGGGGCATGCTGCATCCTTCCCGTCGGGTTGCGCTGGTCGACTTTCTTATAACTCCCGGTGATTTGCCCTGTAAAGAGCAGCGAGGTCGACCCCAGCATGCTTGAAACCCCTGCCGGATGGGAGTACCGTCTGCGCCTTACAAGGTACCTCTGACAGTTGCCGGGCAGGTGTTCTTGTCCTACAACTCAAGTAGAGTGTGACCATTAAGAATCCCCGTAGCTGGCCGTCTGCCTTGCCGACACCGCTGCACCAACCTAAATCGGCGCCGTTCGCCCACATGCAGAAAACCAGTGCAACGCTGCTGATCATCGATGACGACGACGTGGTCCGTGCCAGCCTCGCCGCCTACCTTGAAGACAGTGGTTTCAGCGTCCTCCAGGCCGGTAATGGCCAGCAGGGGCTTCAGGTCTTCGAAGAACACCAGCCCGACCTCGTGATCTGCGATCTGCGCATGCCGCAGATGGGCGGCCTCGAACTGATCCGTCAGGTCAGCGAGCGTGCGCCGCAGTTGCCGGTGATCGTGGTGTCCGGTGCCGGCGTCATGAGTGATGCGGTGGAAGCGTTGCGCCTGGGTGCCGCCGACTACCTCATCAAGCCGCTGGAAGACCTGGCCGTACTCGAGCATTCGGTGCGCCGCGCCCTCGACCGCTCGCGCCTTGTGCTGGAAAACCAGCGCTACCGCGACAAGCTCGAAGCCGCCAACCGCGAACTGGAGGCCAGCCTGCACCTGCTGCAGGAAGACCAGACCGCCGGTCGCCAGGTGCAGATGAACATGTTGCCCGAAAGCCCCTGGGTAGCCGGCGAGTTTGCTTTCGAGCACCAGATCATCCCGTCGCTGTATCTGTCGGGTGACTTTGCCGATTACTTCCGCGTGGACGAACGGCGTATTGCCTTCTACCTCGCCGATGTTTCCGGGCATGGTGCATCATCAGCGTTCGTCACCGTCCTGCTGAAGTTCATGACCACGCGGCTGTTGTTCGAATTCAAGCGTGGCGGCAAGATGCGCGAGTTCAAACCTTCGCAGGTGCTTAGCCATATCAACCGTGGGTTGATCAACTGCAAGCTGGGCAAGCATGTGACCATGGTGGGTGGGGTGATCGACGAAGACACCGGCCTGCTGACCTACGCCGTTGGCGGCCATCTGCCGCTGCCGGTGCTGTACACCCCCGAGCACACCCGCTACCTGGAAGGCCGCGGCCTGCCGGTGGGGCTGTTCGATGAGGCCAGCTACCAGGACCTGGTGGTGGAACTGCCCCCGCAGTTCAGCCTCAGCCTGATGTCCGATGGCATTCTGGACCTTTTGCCGGGTGATACGCTCAAAGATAAAGAAGCCGCCTTGCCGGAGATCGTCAAGGCAGCAGGTGGCAGTCTGGATGGGCTGCGTCAACGATTTGGATTGGCTACGCTTGGGGAGATGCCGGATGATATCGCCCTATTGGTGTTGAGCAGGAACCTTCAATGAGTACCGGTAGAATTCAGTTCGCCGAGCAGAGCGGTACCTTCGTACTGAAATTCGTTGGTGAAGTGCGCCTGACCCTGTGTTCGGCGCTGGATGCGACGATCGAGAAGATTTTCACTGCGCTGAACTTCTCGGCGATTGTCATCGACCTGACTGAAACCGAGAGTATCGACAGCACCACACTGGGCCTGCTGGCGAAGCTGTCGATCCTGTCGCGGCAGAAGGTAGGCCTGCTGCCGACCGTGGTGACTACCAATCCAGACATTTCACGGTTGTTGCAGTCGATGGGCTTCGATCAGGTGTTCAACATCGTCGATCGGCCAATTCCATGCCCCGAATGCCTGACCGACCTGCCGTCGCAGGACCAGAGTGAAGAGGTGGTGCGTTCCAAAGTGCTGGAGGCGCACAAGATCCTCATGGGCCTGAATGACTCCAACCGCGAAGCCTTCCATGACCTGGTCAATGCGCTGGAGCGGGGCTGATCTCTGGCCTGTGCCGGCCTCTTCGCGGGTAAACCCGCTCCTACGACGGCCTGCGCCCAAACACCAATGTGTGTCCACCCCAATCAGGTGTAGGAGCGGGTTTACCCGCGAAGAGGCCAGCGCAGTTTGTAAAAATCCTGAATCTCACTACGCCCGGTTTTTAAACTCTGTAGCCTCACCCCCGCCCGCATCCAGCTGATACACCCGCGCCGGCCGCCCCTGTTCATCAAAAAACACCTGTCCCAGCCCGGCACCATTCCACAGCCGTTCCCCGGCCTTGCTGTGGCTGGGCGTACGCGGCACCACCTCCATTTCTCGGCGCTTGGTAAACCAGTTGAGTGGCGAGCGCGGCGCATACAACCAGCGGTTAAGCCGGTCGAGCACATCCAGCAAGCGCCGGGGAAACTCGTTCTTGATTCCGCTGCTGGTCACCTGCCACAAGTGCGGGCTGCGCTGGCGGTGGCGAATCAGCACCTCATACACGAACGAGTAATGCACATCCCCCGACAGCACCACGTAGTGCCCCGGTGTGCGCGAGTGGCGGAAAATATTGAGGATGACCTGTGCTGAGCCGCGGTGGGCCATCCAGTTCTCGGCATCCACCAGCAGCGGGTAGCCCAGCCAGCTGAACACCTTCTGCACCGTTTCAATCAGCTTCACCCCGAAAATCGGCGCTGGTGAGACGATGACCGCCGAGGGATGATCGAGCAGTGCTTGCTGCAATTCACTCAGCGCTTCCCAGTCCAGCAGGCCGGACGGCTTGGCCAGGCTGCTTTCACTGCGCCAGCGGCGGGTGCGAGTGTCCAGGACCAGCAGCGGTGGCTCGGTAGGCAGGCTGAACTGCCAGCCCTGGAAGCGCAGCAGCTCGCCAATCAGCTCATCCTGGTTCTGGCGGGTCAGCGCCTGGCACTGCTTGATCAGCGGATTGCAATCGTCCGGGCTGTTGCCCCAGGCCTGGCAGAGCAGGTAGCCGAGCAAGGCGTTGCCGATGATCCTTCGCGAGAATGGGTGGCCGTAGGCCGTTTCCTCCCACTGCGCCGAGAGGTTCCAGTCGTCGGTGATGTCGTGGTCGTCGAAGATCATCAGGCAGGGCAGGTGGGCCATCACCCGCGCCACCTGACCGAGATTGTCGGCAAACCCCTGAATCAGCGGCAGCTCATGCCGGTATCGGGCTTGATGCTCGTCGCTGAGCCCGCTGGGGATGCCCAGGTCCACCAGCTGCCAAGGCACCGGCGACCACACCAACAGGTACATGGCCATGACTTCGGCCAAGGTCACCAAGTGGTTGTCGGCGTTGCTGGACGAGAAGATCGGCTTGCGCTTGCCGCCGAAAAAACGCTCGCGCAGGGTGTCGTTGCGCTCCAGCGCCGGCAGCAGGTCGGCGCGGTGGTAGTAGCTGGCCGGGTGCTGGTACAGCGCCTGACTGTCGGCTACCAC
This sequence comes from Pseudomonas sp. FYR_5, assembly GCF_043106315.1. Lineage (NCBI taxonomy): Bacteria > Pseudomonadati > Pseudomonadota > Gammaproteobacteria > Pseudomonadales > Pseudomonadaceae > Pseudomonas > Pseudomonas sp. FYR_5. The sequence continues at coordinate 25,944 of NZ_JBICMK010000112.1, forward strand.
CGCACCCTCCAGTTGCTCGTCGAACAGGCCCAGGCGCGCGATCAGGCCATGGATGGCACGCAGCATCGGGCCGGCGACGTCGTCGGCATATACCTGGTCGCCGGTCATCAGCAGGACGGCGGGGCGATCTTCTGGTCTTGTAGAGGCCTGTAGCAGGCGGTCGGCGCACAGCAGGCCGTCGGCAGCAGGGTGGTGCGGCTTGCGGCAGGAGCCGTGCAGCAAATGGTCGAGGCGCTCACGCAGCACCAGGCTCGGGCGTGGGTTGCCGGGGTAGAGCAGGTGTGGGGCCCAGTCGGCGATACCCTGGCCGTTGATCAGCAGGTCGTAGTCGAGCAGCTGGTTGCAGGGCAGGGGGCTGGCGAATCGGATGTCCAGCAGGTGAACGTGGGCGTGCCGGCCTATCGGCACCACCTGGCAATCGACTTGGGCCGCGCTTGCCAGGCAGACGAATTCGGGCTGCAGCGGTTGGGTAGTGACCAGCCAGATGGCCAGACGCTGGGGTTCCAGGCGGCGCAGTACCGGGCCAGCGAGTACGAGGGGCAACGGGTTAGGGGAGGTCATCGACAGCTCGGGTGGCTATGGCGGCCTGTTCGTGGGCAAGCCCGCCCTTACATCGATCGGTGTAGGAGCGGGCTTGTCCGCGAGCAGGCCCGAGAATTCAATACACAGCTAAGGCGTGGCAAAACAAAACGGGCGGAAAATACTGAACACTTCCCGCCCGTCGGGCAAACCCGAACTGTATCAGGCCTTTTCAGCCATCAACTTCTCCAGCTTTTCCTGGTCCCGCGCAAACTGGCGGATACCTTCGGCCAGTTTCTCGGTGCCCATGGCGTCTTCGTTCATCGCCCAGCGGAACTGGCTTTCGTTCAGGTGCTGCTTGGCTTCACCGGCGTTGCCTGGTTTCAGCACCTGCGGCAACTCACCCTGGTCATCGCTGAGCTGCTGCAGCAGCTCGGGGCTGATGGTCAGGCGGTCGCAGCCGGCCAGTTGTTCGATCTGGCCGATATTGCGGAAGCTGGCGCCCATGACCACGGTGTTGTAACCATTGGCCTTGTAGTAGTTGTAGATGCGCGTGACCGACTGCACGCCCGGGTCCTCGGCGCCCACGTATTCCTGGCCGGTGCTCTTCTTGTACCAGTCGTAGATACGGCCCACGAACGGCGAAATCAAAAACACCCCGGCATCGGCGCAAGCCTGGGCCTGGGCGAAGGAGAACAGCAGGGTCAGGTTGGTCTGGATGCCTTCCTTCTCCAGCTTCTCGGCGGCGCGAATGCCTTCCCAGGTGGAGGCCAGCTTGATCAGCACACGCTCTTTTGGCACTCCGGCCGCCTCGTACAGGGCGATCAGCTGACGAGCCTTGTTCAGCAGGGCTGGCTCATCGAACGACAGGCGTGCATCCACCTCGGTGGAGATACGCCCCGGGATGACCTTGAGAATGCCCGAGCCTACCGCCACTGCAAACTTGTCGCAGGCCAGGTCGACATTACCCTTGGCGTCGGCCTTCACCTGTTTCAGCAGGTCGGCGTAGCCTGGGATGGCAGCAGCCTTGAGCAGCAGCGACGGGTTGGTGGTGGCATCGACCGGCTTCAGGCGGGTGATGGCGTCCAGGTCCCCGGTGTCGGCGACCACGGTGGTGAACTGCTTGAGTTGTTCCAGCTTGGAGGTCATGGGCGTGCTCTGTCCTGTGCATTTACTCGACATTACCCGAGCCCCGGCAGCCGCTCAAGGGCCGCCGAAACCCGGCGGACCCGCTGGTCCGCACGGGGCTGTGCGAAAGGTGAAGATTCGAGTCGCAAGCAAGCCCGAGGTTCCCTCCTTCTGAGGTCACCGCCCCTGCAACAACTCCACGGCCTGGTCAAACACCGCCAAGGGTTCAGCCGCCTTGTGAATGTCTGCCGACAGCAACTGGCGGAAGCGCCGCGCCCCTTTGAATCCTTGGGCCAGCCCCAGAATATGCCGGGTAACGTGGTGCATCGCACCGCCACTTTCCATATGCGCCACGATGTAAGGCCGCAGCTGCGCCAATGCCTCGCTACGGCTGACCACCGGCGCATCGCTGCCAAACAGTTGCTGGTCCACCTCGGCCAGCAGATAAGGGTTGTGATACGCCTCGCGCCCCAGCATCACGCCATCGAAGGTTTCAAGGTGCGCCTGGCACTCGTCCAGGGTCTTGATCCCGCCATTGAGCACGATCTCCAGGTCCGGGAAGTCCCTCTTCAACTGCGCTGCGATGTCATAGCGCAGCGGCGGGATCTCGCGGTTCTCTTTCGGCGACAGCCCTTCCAGAATCGCGATGCGGGCATGCACGGTAAAACTCCGGCAGCCGGCCTCACGCACCTGGCCGACGAAATCGCTCAATTCGGCGTAGCTGTCACGGCCGTTGATACCAATGCGGTGCTTCACCGTCACAGGCGTCGATACGGCGTCACGCATGGCCTTCACGCAGTCGGCCACCAGTGCCGGGTGAGCCATCAGGCACGCGCCGATCATGTTGTTCTGCACCCGGTCACTCGGGCAGCCAACGTTGAGGTTGACCTCATCGTAGCCCGCTTCTTCAGCCAGGCGCGCACACGCGGCCAGGTCGGCCGGCACACTGCCACCCAGTTGCAGGGCCAGCGGGTGCTCAGAGGCATCGTGGCGCAGGAAACGGTGGGCGTCGTTGTGCAGCAGGGCACCGGTGGTGACCATTTCGGTGTAGAGCAGGGTTTGCCGGGAGAGCAGGCGCAGGAAGAACCGGCAATGTCTGTCTGTCCAGTCCATCATCGGTGCAACGCTGAAGCGGCGTGACGGCTCAGGGCGCGTGGTTTGTGGCTTTGAAGCTAGTTCTAGGGGCATTCTGGTCTACGCATTTATGTACCACTTTTCGGGTTTTTTGGTGAGACAGTGGTGCGAGGTAGCACCGCCATTCACGCTTGTACCCCCGGAAATCATGGTAACAATCAGAGCAAGGAAAAAGGCCGATGGAACGGTCAGCTATACCGTCCAGATCCGCCTCAAGAAAAAGGTGTCCTAGTCTACCAAGAAGCCCAGACGTTCGCCCGTAAGCAGGCAGCGCAGGCTTGGGCGAAGCGACGAGAGACAGAGTTGACAGAGCATGGTGCCATCGAGCGGGCCAACCGTGGAGGGTACGCAATCAAGGACATGATTGATCGCTACCTGGTGGAAGCCGAGAAAGCCCGGCCGCTGGGTAAGACGAAGCGGCAGACCCGCCTGGTTTGTACGACGCGATACCGAGCCATGCGCCAAGGCGTTCGCGCGCAAAATCCTCAGGAACAATTGGCCCGAAAAAACGTAGGAGCGAGCGCCAGCTCGCGATGCGCCGCGCGGGCGGCGCTCGGTCTGATAACCACCAAAAACCTCATGACGAACACCTCAAGGCCCCCACCGAACCCAATGCCATGACCGTCCGCTCCGGGTCGGTTAGCAGCCCCTTGGCAAGGGCAACAATCGGCCATCATCGGACCGTCTTGCTGCCATGATCCAGTTCGTTCAGATATACAGCGACCTCATGTGTCAGCCAACTTGAGAACACCTGCTGCTTTGTTTCCGAACGCTCGCGGTTGGGTAATACCAGCCAATACGGGTAGGGATAGGGAGCGATCACGGGGGAGAGTTGCACCAACTCCCCTCGTTGGATCGCATCGTGCACAAGGCTGCGGCGCTCCAGGGCGATCCCCTGGCCCAAGCGCACGGCTTGAAGTACCAGGTTGGAGTCGTTGCTGCACAGGCCGATGCGTGGGACTTCCCTATCCAGCCCGGCCGCTTGACACCACGGTTGCCATGATTCCATGTTGAAAACAATGTTGCTGCCGATGATCTCTTCAGGGGTCTGTGGTAGCACCCCGCCGTTGAAGTGCGGAGCGGCAACCACCAACGTCTCGTCATGAAAGAGCAGATGCTGCTCCACCCCGTCCCAGTCGCCCTTGCCCATGCGGATCCCTACGTCGACAGATTCCCGCGTCAGGTCCGATAGCGCCAGATTGGCCTGCAGCCGGACGCTGATATGCGGCTGTAATTGCTGGAAACGTGGCAAGCGGGGCAACAACCAGCTGAATCCGAACGAAGGGAGAACGGCGACCACCAGTTCCGTTGACTTGGGTTGCGTCTTGATCAGTCGCGTGGCTTCGGCGATTCCGCCCAAGCATTCGCGGATCTGCAAGGCATACAGTCGTCCGTCCTCACTGACCCGCAGACCCCGTCCCTCACGGACGAACAGGGTGACGCCGATCATCTCTTCCAACACCTTGATCTGCTGGCTGATGGCCGAATGGGTGACATGCAGTTCCTTGGCGGCTGCGGTGACGCTCCCCAGCCTTGCAACCGATTCGAAGCAGCGTAGGCAGGTGATAGGAGGAATTTTCGACATGTAAGTATTTCTTACAAATAGTGGAAAAAAAAACTGATTTATAAGTGGCAAGGCTCTCATTAATGTAAGTGACGGTAAAGTCTTCGACTGGCAAGAGGAATGGAGCCATAGACGGTGCGTGGGGAGCACGGCAAATGACAACGGGTAATCCTGACTGTGAAGACCACCAGTGGTTGCAGATTTCATTGACCAGCGCGCAATTGGTTTCGGTGCGGTTTACTCACGACATCTACACGCGTGCGGTGAGCGGCAAGCATTGGATCAGCGCGGACGGTGTCGACTTCGCGATTGGCCCCGGCGAGCGCGTGAAATTGTCTGCCGGGCTAGCGCTGATTGATGGGGAAGGTCTTCTGCAACTGGAGCCAGTCAGGGCACAGAAGCAGCACCCGGCGTATCCGTTCCCCTGCTGTTCAAACGCCAGACAACGGCATTAGAGATCAACATCAATCAAGGAGCCTATCGATGAAACTCATTGGGATGCTGGATTCACCTTACGTTCGCCGGGTAGCTATATCCCTGGACCTTCTAGGCATCGAGTTCGAACATGCCCCACTGTCGGTGTTCAGCACATTCGAAGAGTTTTCGAGGATCAATCCGGTGGTCAAAGCGCCGACTCTGCTGCTCGATGACGGCTCCGTACTGATGGACTCGACGCTGATCATCGATTATTTCGAGACCCTCAGCTCACCCGGGAGCAAGCTATTGCCAAGTCAACCGCAGGCGCTGGCCAGAGCTTTGAGTACATTGGGGCTGGCGCTGGCGGCATGCGAGAAGACCGTCCAGATCGTCTATGAACACAATCTTCGACCGGCGGAAAAGCTTCATCAGCCCTGGGTCGAACGCGTCACCCGGCAGTTGCTGGCGGCGTGCGCGGAGTTGGACAAGCGGTTGGCGGCACAAGCGTCGCACGGGGTGCGCCCAGACCAGGTTGAGGTCACTTGTGCGGTGGCCTGGTCGTTCATGCAGTTGATGCTGCCCGACGTAGTCAAGGCCAGCGATTTCCCGGCCATCAATGCCCATGCGGCCCGCCTGGAACAGACTGATCTGTTCAAGCGTTATCCGATTGCCTGAGCCCTGGTGGAACGGGCCGGGCTCAACCGCGCCGATTGCCCCTCCCGCCACTGATTGGTTTTTGCGAGCCGTATCCATGTACACACTTTATTTCGCGCCGACGGCCAATGGTCACAAGATCCTGATCATGCTAGAGGCGCTTGGCGTGCCCTACCGGATCCATCGGATAAACCTGGCGCAGGGTGAACAACACCAGCCGGACTTCGCGCGCCTGACAATCCACCGAAAGATCCCGTTGTTGGTCGATCACGATCAGGCGCTGATCCTGCCCGAGTCCGGAGCTATCCTTCAATATCTGGCGGAAAAGCACTTGCGATTCCTACCGTGCGTAGGGCCTGAGCGCTATGCGGTGCTCCACTGGCTGGCCTGGCAAATCAGCAGCCTGGGGCCGATGGCCGGACAGAGCTATCACTTCATTCATCAAGAGGCCGAAGGCAACCAGTACGCAATATCGCGCTATCAGGAACAAACCGTCAATTTGTTCAACACAGTGGAAAAGGCTTTGGCCGGAAGCGATTTCATTGCTCGGATGTACTCGATTGCCGACATGGCCATCTATCCCTGGCTGCGCATCCACGCTCAATTGCAGGTGGATATCCAGACATTGCCCAATGTGACCGGCTACCTGAAGCGAATGGCGGCCCGTGAAGAAGTGCTGACCGCCTATGCCAAGGGGGCAAGGTCAACATCGACGCTCCCGGGATGATGCACCGAGAGTCTCCCTGAAATAGCCCAGACCGGACAAATAGCCGGAATGGCCTCCGCCAATCACGCTCGTAGCACCGGAAATCATGGCAACGATCAGAGCAAGGAAAAAGGCCGATGGGACGTTTATCTATCCCGTCCAGATCCACCTCAAGAAAAAGGGTGTCCTGGTCTACCAAGAGCTCCAAACATTCACCCGCCAGCAGGCTGCTTGAGCCTGGGCGAAAGATGGTTCGTGTGGAGGATCTGCATTTTCACGATCTGCGCCACGCAGGCGTGAGCTGGTTATTCGAAATGGATTGGGATATCCCTGCGGCGTTACACCCTCTGAGGCGTGTGAAGCGGACCTGGCATAGCAGCTACACTGCACGACCCGATCACCCACGACAGCCAGCTTCAATTCAGCGCAGGCTCATGAAAAGGAAGTCAAGCAAATGGATGTACCTTGCACCTCTCTGGACGAAGTCCGTCAACGGATCGATGAAATCGACCGCAGCCTCGTTTCGCTTCTCGCCAAACGTGGAAGGCTCGTGACGCAAGCAGCGGGCTTCAAGAAAACCACCGATGATGTGCGTGCGCCTGCCCGGGTCGAGCAAGTGATCAAGAAGGTTCGTGAGATGGCTGACGAAACCGGTGCCTCGGCTGAGGTGGTGGAGCAGGTCTACAGGGCGATGATTTCGGCCTTCATCGCTGAGGAACTGAACACCCATGCGAAGCTGGCCGACGAGGCTTCTGCATCGTGATGAAGTGCGGGGCTCATGCGCAGCCCCGCCGCTTTCTCCTGCTTGCTATCTCTGGCTCAACGCCGCAATCGAAACGCCAGAGGCGACGAAGGTGAGGCCTGCGCCCACGTTCAGCCCATTCACCAGCCGTGGCCGCCGGTACAGGTAGCGAGACAGCCCCGTGGCAAAAATGCCCATCAAGGCAAACCCCAATGCAGTGAGTGCAGCGAACCACACGCCGTAAACCATCATCTGCACACTGACCGACCCGCGTGCGGGGTCGACGAATTGGGGAATGAACGCCAGCACGAACAAACCTGGCTTGGGGTTGAGCGCAGCCGACAGCAGACCGGTCAGAAAAATGCTGGACGGAGATTGCCTGGACGCCGGTTGGAAGCTTATCAGGCTACGAGCGCGCAGAACCTTGATCCCTAGCCAGAGCAGATAGCCGGCACCAATGAGCTTGATCACCCAAAATGCGAGCACCGAGGTTTGCATCAGTAGGGTCAAGCCTAACGAAGCGGCTGCAACGTGAAACAGAATGCCTGCGCCTGACGCCATGCCGGATACAGCCGCTGCGACTTTACCCTGGCTGAGACCGCGACCAATGGCCAACAAGTTGTCAGGGCCCGGTGCCAGCACCAACAGCACGCAGGCGGCGGTGTAGGCGAACCACACGTTCATGGGAAACACAGCTCTCTCCTTAAGCCTGATGAAGCATCCATCCTGACGGTGGAATCAGCCCAGCGCTACCAAAAATGCTGAAGTCCTACGTTTTACTGCTGCGGTCTATGTCGTAGCGGCCATGCTTCAGGTCGTATCTGGATGCACCTGAATCTTACCGGTCAGTATAGTCAACGCCGTGCCTTTGCCGGAGTGCCTTGAATTGGACAACACCCGTGAGCGCTTGATTGATGCCGCGCTGAAGCTGTTTCTGTCGCAAGGCGTGTACGTCACCGGGGTAACGGCCATTGCCGCGATGGCGGGCGTTACCAAAATGACACTCTACAGTCATTTTCCCTCCAAGGATGCGCTGATAGTGGCGTGCCTTGAGGAGCGTGACCGACGCTGGCGTGAAGAGGTAGCGCGCACCCTGGCTGGGCATCCTGATCCGGTCAGTGGCATGCTCGCCTTTTTCGATTTGTATGAACGCTTTCTTTTGAAAGATAGCGAGCGCGGGTGCCTGTTCGTTAACAGTGCGGCTGAATTCCCCCAGTTTAGCCACCCCGTGCATTTGGCGGTGAGCCGGCATAAGCAAGGAATACGCGAAAACCTTGCTGCCTTGGCCATGAGCGCCGGTATAAACGATCCTGACGCCGTTGCCCAAGGGTTGTTTATCTTGCTGGAGGGCAGTTTTGTCAGCGGTGCGATGGGCCAGGACATGCGGGTATTCGACACTGCCCGGCAAATAGCTCATTGCTGGATCCAGCGGCAGGAGCAGAGCGTATGACCCTGGGTTTGTTAGCGGCCATTGCCGCCACCTTTTCCTGGTCGCTACTCTATATCTTTCCGGGGTTGGTCGGCGACTACAGCCTTTTTGACCTGGCGGTGGTGAGCTATGCCTTTGCCGGGTTAGGTAGCCTGCTGGTGTTGTTCGTTTATCGCAGCGAAGTGCGGCAATTGCGACTGAGTGACTGGGCCAGTGCCGCACTGCTGGGCTTCTTGGGATACATTGGCTACTTCTTCCTGATCACCACTGCGGTTTTGGCAGCCGGGCCGGTGATCCCTCCGGTGATGATGGGCTCAGTACCGATCGTGCTCGCGATTGCCGGCAACATGCGCAGCGCCAGCGTGCCTTGGCGTGCCATTGCCGGGCCACTGCTGGTGGCGGCCCTGGGCATCAGCCTGGTCAATCTGAGTGTGTTTGATGCTAGCCGTGCGTCGGTAGTGCTCCCGACCGCGTCGTTACTGCTTGGGTTGCTTGCATCGTTGCTGGCAATCGCATTCTGGACCGGTTTTGGCCTGTTGAATGAAAGTGCGTTGGCTCGACGGCCAAGCATGTCTCCCATGTTGTGGTCAGCCATGTTGATCTTCATGTGCAGCGTCGAAATGCTGGCGTTCATCCCGGTTGGGCTGTACTTGAAACTGTCTCATTTCGCTAGCCATCCGAGCGGTTTGGCAGGTACTCAGGCGCTGATCCTCTGTGGGCTGATTCAGGGGTTAGGGGCCACCCTTGCAGGTGCCTGGGCATGGTCAATCGCAACGCGGCGTCTTCCGCTGGCGCTGAGCGGGCAATTGATCGCCAGCGGGACCATTTATGCAACTACGATGGGCCTGCTCATCAACCAACGCTGGCCGTCTCCTATGGAAGCGCTTGGTACAGCCTTGTTGTTCGTAGGGGTGGTGTGGGCTATTCACGCCTTTTATCGCAAGCAAACACGCCTCCAGACGCATGGCGAGGCACCCAGGGTACGTATCTGATCCCCGGCCCGGTTGCCTGGCCATGCGCCTGGGCCGGCCAAGTTGGCTACGCCCGCTACCCATGGCCCAGCCTACTTCAGCGGCACGTAGATGTCCGTTTGCCATTGCTCCAGTGGTGTTTCCGGGTAGGCGCTCAGGTAATGAAAGAACAACGGATGATCACGCAGTTCTTCGTTGCTCGATGGCAGCCAGTCACGATAAAGCGGGTAGATGGTTTCGCCAATGTAGTCAGGCGAGCCGGTATGTCGAATCACGGCACAACGCCCTGCCGGTATAACCCGTTCTTGCACGCCGAAATCGTTGGGCTGCACCGCCTCTTCTATCTCGCCGCACACGGCAAAGCGAAAGGCGTGGGCCGGGGTGGTGTCGGGGTTGTCGTAGGGGATACCGAAAGTACGGCTGCTGGTCACAGGCGACTGGCCGCTTTGCATGCGCCATTGGCGAAAACGCGCGACGCTTTCGCTGACCAGGCCGGGCGGCCCCTGGTGTTCGAGCGCGGCCACGCGGGTTTCGGCGAAATTCACGATACGGATCTGCATGGTGATACTCCTGGATCGGTGAGGAACATTGAATACCGCACTCCAGGCCTGCCAGTTCGGCGCCTTGGCGAACGCGCTCGGCGCCATGCCGAAGGCGCGCCTGAACGCTCTGGCAAAGGCTTCGGGGCTTTCGAAGCCGGCGCCGAATGCGGCCTCCAGTATGGGCGTCGCGGGCGAGGCGACCAGTTGATGCGCTGCGCGTCGAAGCCTCATCAGTTGCACATACCGTGAAACCGGAACACCCATGTAAGCCGTGAACTGCCGGTGGAAGTGAAACGTCGAGAAGTTGGCGATGCGGCTCAAGGCGTTCACCGACAGGTCACCTTCGAGGTGGCTGTCGATGTAGGCAAGCACGGTTTCGAACCGTTTCATGTAGCTTGGGTTGTGCTGTGAGTCAGTCAACGAACGGAATCTCTGGAAGGTGCGGTGAGCGCTAGCATCCGTTGTTCAGGCACTGAGGTGCCTAGCCGTGATTGCTCTATTGGTCCTGCGCTGGGTGATCAGTCAGGGTTGCAGGGTGAGTACCAAGGGGCAGCAGCGTCGACGTGAACATGTTTCTGCTTCCTGGGCAGGAACGGTGTATCAAGCGTTCCCAGCGCTATCGAAATCCAGTCGGCAAACTCACCCTGGGCGCGTGACCAGAACAAGGTCGAGCCGCACTCCGTGCAGAACTCGCGCGTAACCGTCGGTGATGAAGAGAAGGCCTTGATGCTGGCAGCGCCGCGCAGTATGCGCAGCATGCTGCGCGGAATGCTGCCGTACGAAGCGAATGCGGCGCCGTGACTTTTGCGGCACTGGCTGCAGTGGCAGTGGCTCACTGCCTTGGGTGGGGTGAGTAACAGGTAAGAGACTGCTGCGCACAAGCAGCTTCCTTGGTATGTCTCTGTCATTGGCGCTTCCGTGCAGGTGGGAAAACGCCAGCGTAAACGCCTTGGCCTGATCAGTCGACTGGCCTGCGGGCCGACAGACAATCAAACGCTACGTGTCACGCCGCCATCGACCTTGATGTTCTGCCCGGTGATGTAGGCAGCGCCTTCGCTGGCGAGAAACGCAATGGTGGCGGCGATTTCCTCGCGGGTGCCATAGCGTTTGAGTGGCACGCTGTCGCGGCGCTGTTCGGTGGCTGGCAGGCTGTCGATCCAGCCGGGGAGGACGTTGTTGATCCTCACGTTGTCCCCGGCGAATTGGTCGGCGAAGATTTTGGTGAATGCGGCCAGGCCCGAGCGGAACACTGCAGACGTCGGGAACAGCTCAATCGGCTCGAACGCCCAGGCCGTGGAAATGTTGATGATCACGCCCCCTTTCTGGCGCTGCATGTAGGGCGTTACCAGGCGCGTCGGGCGAATGACATTGAGCAGATAGGTGTCCATGCCCTTGTGCCAGTCTTCGTCGCTGATGTCCAGGATTGGCGCGCGCGGACCATGGCCGGCGCTATTGACCAGCAGGTCGATGCGCCCCCATTTTTCCACCACGGCATCGACCAGGCGTTTCAGGTCCTCAACCGACTGGTTGCTACCTGTTACGCCAATACCACCAAGCTCGGCAGCCAGTGCTTCGCCCTTGCCCGAGGAGGAAAGGATGCCAACCTTGAACCCGTCAGCGGCCAGGCGCTGTGCCGCTGCGGCACCCATACCACTGCCACCTGCCGTGATGATCGCAACTTTTTCTACTGACATTCTGCCTCCGTAACGCGAATGGATGATTGCCTGTAAGCACTAAAATTAGCAGCAGAAGTGGCGGCGAGGGAGACAGCTAAACTTTACTGATGCAGTAGATTATCTATTGCTGGCTTGTTGCTTGAACCAGTGCCGGACAATGCCTAGCGACTCCGGCTGCTGCATCTTTCGTGACCACACAAGATAGAACGCCTTATCGAGCCTGAGCTGCTGAGCGAAGACCTGGGTCAACCTGCCCGCGACGATGTCATCACTGACGAACGCCAGGCTTGCCAACGCAATACCCTGACCACTGATGGCCGCATCGATGGCCAATGAGGTCTGATTGAAGCGCAGGTTTTTGGCAGTCGCTTGCCCGTGCTGCGGGAACAGTTGTGCGAGGTACCGAGGCCAGAAATCATGGGCATCGTGAAGCAGGGTGAACGCTTGAAGCTGCTCGAAGATGGCGGGGGCTTTGCCGGCTTCGAACAACGTTGGGCTGGCCACGGCGACGATACGGTCGTCCATCAACAGTTCGCTGTTCAAACCCGCACCGAAGTCGGGCTTGCCATAGCGGACTGCGATATCCACGCCGTCAGTATTGAAGTGGGACAGCCGATCTGTGGCCAGTACACGTAAATCGATGTCCGGATGGCTTTGCGCAAAGTTGCCCAGCCGGGGAATTAGCCATTTGGAGGCAAAGGTCGGTGTCACGCTGACCGTCAGGTGAGCCGCCTGTGGCCGCAGCAGGCGGGTTGCCTCATCGATCATCGCCAAGGCGTTGCGAATGCTGCCGCTGTAGCCCAGCCCCGCATCGGTCAGTGCCAGGCCCCGGGGCAGGCGCTCGAACAAGCGAAGGTCCAGGCTCGCTTCCAGCCCGCGTATCTGCTGTGCCACTGCCGCCTGGGTCACCCCCAGCTCTTCGGCGGCCAGGCGGAAGTTCAGGTGACGGGCAACCACTTCGAACACACGTAGCGCATTGAGCGAGGGCAAATCAGGGAAACCGTTTGGCATGGCGATGGACGTGGTCGGGCTGGAGGAATTCACCCACGAGGCTACTCGCCGAGCGCCTGTAAAAAAACCCGCGCCATCGCAGCCAATCCGCCACGCGGCGCAGCAAGCCCTCTGTTGGCGGCTGCACATTTCCATCGTTTGGCTTGACGCGTGAAAATTTTCATGTAAATTTTCATGAAAAATAAGTCTAAAAATTTCACGGCAGTCCGAAACGATGAAGATGCACGAAGAGGTTGAAGCCCTCGCGATCCTTATTCACGACCTGCGCAAATTCAAGAACCTGACCTTGAGTGAACTGGCCGAGCGCATCAACCGTTCGGTGGGCTTCCTCTCCCAGGTCGAACGCGGCGTTTCGCGCCCGACCGTGGCAGACCTCACCGCTATCAGCGAAGCGCTCGGCGTATCAACCGCGTACTTCTACAACCTGAGCAAGCCCCGCAGCATTGGTTGGGTCACGCGTCCCCACGAGCGGCGCACGCTGTACCTGGAGTCGGGCATCACCGACGTGCTGGCTTCGCCGACCATCACAGGCGCCTTCGCCATGCTCGACAGCCATCTCGAGCCGGGCGCCACCAGTGGGGAGGCGTACTTGAGCGACCGTTCCGAGCAGGGCTGTTTCGTGCTCGAGGGCGAACTCACGGTGTGGCTGGACCAGGGCGATGCCGTGACCCTGCAGGCCAACGACTGCTTCCAGCTGCAACCCCATGCGCCGTTCCGTTACGCCAACCTGACGGATAAAGCCACCCGTGTGCTCTGGGTCTTCAATTGAATTCGTTCACCTCACAAGGATAAGAAGATGAGTGTCATCTTTCCGGATCTGCTGGCTGAAGTGCGCTCGTTCCGAGCAGAACACCCGGCAATTCGCTATGTCGACCTGATTGCGCTGGACATCCCCGGGCACTTCTACGGCAAGCGCTACCCCATGGAGATGCTGGAGAAAGTCGCAGCCGGTGCGCCACTGAAGCTGCCGCAGAACTGCGTGCTGCTGGGTACCCAGGGTGGCCTTTACCCGATTGGGGACTATTGCTTCGCCGACGGCGACCCGGATGCCGCCCGGCGCCTGGTGCCGGGTACACTGAAGCCGGTGCGCTGGGAAAAGGAAGTGATCGCCCAGATGCTGATCACGTCCGACGGCACTGCAAAGCCGATCGAGTTCGAGCCCCGTGAAGTGCTGGCGCGTGTGCTTCAGCGTCTGGCCAAACGTGGCATCCGCCCGGTGGTAGCGTTCGAACTGGAGTTCTACCTGTTCGACCGCAAGCTTGACAACGGCCTGCCACAGTATCCACGCGACACGGCAACCGGGGATGAAGACGATCAGCCGAACATGCACATCGAGCGGCTGTCGCGCTTTTCGTCGGTCCTGCACGAGATGGTCGACGGCGCCAACGAGCAGGGCGTACCGGCGAACGTCATCACCGCAGAGCTGGGCCCAGGCCAGTTCGAGATCAACTTCTCGCACAGCGACGATGCCCTAAGTGCGGCGGACTGGTCGGCACTGTTCTGCCGCAGTACCCGCGGTATAGCGATGAAGCATGGCTACCGTGCCAGCTTCATGAGCAAGCCGTACCTGGACGCGCCAGGCAGCGGCATGCATGTGCACGTCAGCCTGTACGACGCCGCCGGCAATAACATCCTGGCGGGAAGCGAACAGCGCAAGCTGCGCCATGCGGTGGCAGGCTGCCTGGAACTGCTGCCGCACTGCATGCCGATCTTTGCCCCCAACCACAATGCCTACCGACGTTATGGCGCCATGGTCAACGCGGCGAGCAAGGCCAGCTGGGGGTTCGAAGACCGTGACGCGTGCATCCGCATTCCCGAGTCCGACCCGCGCAACCTGCGCATCGAGCACCGCCTCGCTGGCGCCGACGCCAACCCGTATCTGGTACTGGCGGCCATTTTGACCGGGATGGAGCATGGCCTGGACCGCGGCGTGGAGCCCATCGCCCCGCTGAACGACAACCGCCAGAGCGGCATCGACTTCCCCAAGGATGCCCTCAGCGCCTTGGCCGCCATGCGTCATCACCCGGTGGTCAACCAAGGCCTGGGCAGTGAGTTCGTGATGGTCTATTGCGAAAACAAATACCAGGAGCAACTGGACTTCATGCACCACATCGATGCTCGCGAATACCGCTGGTTCCTGTAGGTGCAGCGACGCTGCACGCTCCCTTTCTACCGTTTCAATACAACGCGCAATATGGATTTGCCGGAGGAAGATATGCCACGTGTGCCCGTGATTGGCATTACCGCATGCACCAGCATGATTGGGCTGCATGCAACCCAGACCATCAGCGAAAAATATGCGCGCGCGGCAGCCAAGGCAGCGTGTGGGCTGCCCATCGTCATTCCCAGCCTCGGTGAGTTGATGGACAGCGCCGATATTCTCGACGTGGTGGATGGGCTGATCTTCACCGGTTCGCCGTCCAACATCGAGCCGTACCATTACAACGGCCCGGCCAGTGCTGCGGGTACCCATCACGACCCTCTGCGCGATGCCACCACGTTGCCGCTGATGCGCGCGGCCATCGCCGCCGGCGTACCGGTACTCGGCATTTGCCGTGGCTTCCAGGAAATGAACGTGGCGCTGGGTGGCACCCTGCACCAGAAGGTCCACGAGACCGGCATGTTCATGGACCACCGCGAAGGCAAGGATGAGCCTCTCGACAAGCAATATGGGCCGCGCCACACCCTGCATGTAGAGCCTGGCGGCATGCTCGACCGCATGGGTTTGCCGGCGATGTTCGACGTCAATTCGATCCACGGCCAAGGCATCGACGTATTGGCCCCCGGGCTGAGGGTGGAAGCGCTGGCGCCCGATGGCCTGGTGGAAGCGGTTTCGGTCGAGAACAGCAAGGGTTTTGCCCTGGCCGTGCAATGGCACCCCGAGTTCCAGGTCATGGATAACCCACATTACCTGGCCATCTTCCAGTCCTTTGGCAAGGCCTGCCGGCATCGCTCGGTCCTGCGTCAGAGGCTGTTGCTGTCTGCCTGAGCAGCGACCTTTCCCACCTGTAAAAAGTACCCTCGCAGCACGGCTGCGCAACTTGATGGAGTGAAGTCAATGAGTGAACAGAATTCGCAGACCCTCGCCTGGCAAACAATGAGCCGCGACCATCACCTGGCCCCGTTCAGCGATGTCAGGCAACTGGCCGAGAAAGGCCCGCGCATCATCACCTCGGCCAAGGGTGTGTACCTGTGGGACAGCGAGGGCAACAAGATTCTCGATGGCATGGCCGGCCTGTGGTGCGTGGCAGTCGGGTATGGCCGCGATGAGCTGGCCGAGGTCGCCAGCCAGCAGATGAAGCAGTTGCCTTACTACAACCTGTTCTTCCAGACCGCGCACCCGCCCGCGCTGGAGCTGGCCAAGGCCATCGCCGAGGTGGCCCCGCAAGGCATGAACCACGTGTTCTTCACCGGCTCCGGCTCCGAAGGCAACGACACCGTGCTGCGCATGGTCCGCCATTACTGGGCACTGAAGGGCCAGAACAACAAGAAGGTTATCATTGGCCGTATCAACGGCTACCACGGCTCTACCGTGGCGGGCGCGGCCTTGGGCGGCATGAGTGGCATGCACCAGCAGGGCGGGGTGATCCCGGATGTCGTGCACATCCCGCAGCCATACTGGTTCGGCGAAGGCGGCGACATGACCGAGGCCGACTTCGGCGTGTGGGCGGCCGAGCAACTGGAGAAGAAGATCCTCGAAGTTGGCGTGGACAACGTTGCCGCCTTCATCGCCGAGCCGATCCAGGGCGCCGGTGGCGTGATCATTCCGCCGCAGACCTATTGGCCGAAGATCAAGGAAATCCTGGCCAGGTACGACATCCTGTTCGTCGCCGACGAAGTGATCTGCGGGTTCGGCCGTACCGGTGAGTGGTTCGGCACCGATTACTACGACCTCAAGCCTGACCTGATGACCATCGCCAAGGGCCTGACCTCCGGTTACATCCCCATGGGCGGGGTGATCGTGCGTGACGAGGTGGCCAAGGTCATCAGCGAAGGCGGCGACTTCAATCACGGTTTTACCTATTCCGGCCACCCGGTGGCGGCAGCGGTAGGCCTGGAGAACCTGCGGATCCTGCGTGACGAGCAGATCATCCAGCAGGTGCACGATAAAACCGCGCCTTATCTGCAACAACGCCTGCGCGAACTGGCCGACCATCCGCTGGTAGGCGAAGTGCGCGGCCTGGGCATGCTCGGGGCGATCGAGTTGGTGAAAGACAAGGCCACCCGCGCCCGTCATGAAGGCAAAGGTGTCGGCATGATCTGTCGCCAGCACTGCTTCGACAACGGCCTGATCATGCGCGCGGTGGGCGACACCATGATCATCGCGCCACCGCTGGTGATCAGTATCGAAGAGATCGACGAGCTGGTGGAGAAAGCCCGCAAGTGCCTGGACCTGACCTATGAGGCTGTTCGGTAAGGGCAGAGGGCTTGTTTAGCCATTCTCAGCGCCTGTGAAATCGAGCGCCGCCCGCGCGGTGCTCGATCGGTGCCCCAATCGCACATTTCACGTCAGGCATCTCCCGCAAAGCATTTTGCTTTGTGAAATGAATCCTGTACTTTTCCGGGCATCCATTTCCCGTCTGAAAGTCGCGATTCAACCATGAAAGTGCACGAAGAAATCGAAGGCCTGGCAGTACTGATTCGCGACCTGCGCAAGTTCAAGGGCCTGACGCTGGGCGAACTGGCACAGCGCATTGGCCGTTCGGTGGGCTTTCTGTCCCAGGTCGAACGCGGCGTATCACGCCCGACCGTGGCCGATCTCACAGCCATCAGCGAAGAGCTGGGTGTATCGACAGCCTACTTCTACAAGCTGGACAAACCCCGCGAGCTCGACTGGGTGACCCGCCCGCACGAGCGTCGCACGCTGCACCTGGCGGGAGGCATCACCGATGTGCTGGCATCGCCCTCGATAACGGGCGCGTTCTCCATGCTCGATAGCCATTTGCAGCCGGGGGCCAGCAGTGGCGAGGAGTACCTGGACGACAGCTCGGAGCAGGGCTGCTTTGTGCTCGAGGGCGAACTGACCGTGTGGGTGGGCGATGCTGAGCCGGTCACGCTGCACGCCAATGACAGTTTTCAGCTGCAACCCCACGCCCGTTTTCGTTACGCCAACCTGACCGACAAGCCCACACGCGTGCTTTGGGTGTTCAGCTGAGGGCCTTCGCACTGGCATGTACGTTGTGCCTCGGCTAGCCGGGAAAGTTGGCCTGCAAGCAATGTGCAGGCTGCATGGGGTATCCTTGCACCACGCAATCAACTTCGAAGCAGTGAATGAACAATGGGTTTTGAACAACTAGCTGAGCTACGAGACCGCCTGCGGGCGGAAAAAGGGCAGGTAAAGGCCGATAGCGCGAAACCGCCCAAGCGCAAGTCGCCCCCGCAGGCGAAGCCGCGTGAGATGGACCCGGCGGTGGCAGCGATCTGGCCCCTGCAGAAGCATTTTCCCTTGGCTTTCCCGGTCAACCCGGCCCCCAAGGTGCCGCTCAAGGAGGGCATCTTCAAGGATGCCGAGCAACACCTGGAGCTGCTTGGGTTGACCCGCGAACAGCTCAAGCTGGGCATTTCCACGTGGTGCCGGGGCGCTCGATACTGGGCGAGCATGGTGGAGAATGCTCCGCGCCTTGACTTGAACGGTCAGGCCGCGGGTACTGTGACCGCCGCTCAGGCGCTGCATGCCAAGCAGCAAGCTGCGCGGCAACGCAGCCAGGACCGACGCAATCGCGCGAAGTCAAAGGCCCAGGCCCAGGCTCCGGCACCCGCCGCCGACACCGCGGCGGTGCAGTCCACCGACTGAATTCAGTCGCGTTCTGTCCCGTAGCCACGCTGGATGGCAGCCCATTGCCGGGGCTGCCGTCTGGCAGGCCCGGCAATGGGCCAAGTCCGGTTTCGAGGACTTGGCGCATGCAACGATGGTTTCAAGACACACCTGACCGGCAAGCCGCGGCACAGGATGCCGGGGCGCAAATACGTGCGTCGGTTTCAGAATGCGCCTGGTCGCTCGTATACAACCCCTCGGCGCCACAAGTGCCATGCTAGCAGGATGCCCAAGGGTCAGTGCGCGCAGACGTGCGGCCGTGGGCGAGGAGGCCGCCAGTACCACGCAACTGTGACGTGGACGGTGCGCCGCAGCAGAACACGCCGGAAACCTGCCCTTTCAAACATTCAGGCAGGGTCCGTGATGCCGAGGTCCGCTGTATGCCTGATGAATTGCTCCACCTGCCTGTGATCCAGCGTATTCTGGACCGCGACAAGGACACCCCAGGTGCCCTGTTGCCGATCCTGCATGCCGTCCAGCACGAGATTGGTTACATCCCTGATGCCTCGGTCCCCGAGATCGCCCATGCGCTCAACCTCAGCCTGGCTGAAGTGCGTGGGGTTATCAGTTTTTATCACGACTTCCGCACCGCGCCGCCCGCTCGTCACACCCTGCGCCTGTGCCGTGCCGAGTCGTGCCAGAGCCGTGGCGCTGAAGCCCTGGCCGCGCAGTTGCGTGAACAGTTGGCACTGGACGACCACGGCACCAGCGCTGACGGGGCCATCAGCCTGCGCCCGGTGTACTGCCTGGGTGCCTGTGCCTGCTCGCCAGCGCTGGAGCTGGACGGCCAGGTGCACGCGCGCCTCACCCCTGAGCGCCTGCGGGACTTGGTCAACGGTTGCCAGGAGGACTCAGCATGCTGAAGCTGTATATTCCCTGTGATTCGGTTGCCCGCGCCGTGGGTGCCGATCAGGTTGCCGAGGCCCTGCTGCGCGAGGCCGAGCGCCGCCAGTTGCCGCTGGACATCCAGCGCACCAGCTCGCGCGGGCTTTACTGGCTGGAGCCGCTGATCGAGTGCGACAGTGCGCAAGGGCGCCTGGGTTTCGGTCCGGTTACGCCACACGATGTGCCGTCACTGCTTGATGCCCTGGCGGGCGAAACCGGTGGCCACTCGCTGGCACTGGGGCCGGTCGAAGAAATACCCTATCTCAAGACCCAGCAACGCCTGCTGTTCGCTCGCGCTGGCATTACCCGGCCATTGTCGCTGGACGACTATCGTGCCAATGGCGGGTTCGCGGGCCTCGAGGCTGCCGTTGCGCTGGACGGTGCCGAAGTGGTTGCCGCAGTACTCGATTCCGGGCTGCGTGGCCGTGGTGGCGCGGCGTTCCCGGCCGGCATCAAGTGGCGCACCGTGCGTGACGCTGGTGCCGGGCAGAAGTACGTGGTGTGCAACGCCGACGAGGGTGACTCGGGCACGTTCGCTGATCGCATGCTGATGGAGGGCGACCCCTTCCTGCTGATCGAGGGCATGATCATTGCCGGCCTCGCCGTGGGTGCCGACAAGGGCTACATCTATGTGCGCTCGGAGTATCCCGACGCCATCCGGGTACTCGACCAGGCCTTCGCCATCGCGCGTGACGCTGGCTACCTGGGGGCTGACGTAGCCGGCAGCGGCCAGGCGTTCGACCTGGAAGTACGGGTGGGCGCCGGCGCCTATATTTGCGGCGAAGAAACCGCGCTGCTTGAATCCATCGAAGGCAAGCGTGGCATCGTCCGCGCCAAGCCACCGCTGCCTGCACTGCAAGGGCTGTTCGGCCTGCCAACGCTGGTGCACAACGTGCTTACCCTGGCCTCGGTGCCCATCATTCTGGCCAAGGGTGCAGCGTTCTATCGCGATTTTGGCATGGGCCGATCGCTGGGCACCATGCCGTTCCAGCTGGCCGGCAACATTCGCCAGGGTGGCCTGGTAGAGCGCGCGTTCGGCCTGACCCTGCGCGAGCTGGTGGAAGGCTATGGCGGTGGCACGGCCAGTGGCCGCCCGCTGAAGGCTGCGCAGGTCGGTGGCCCGCTTGGTGCCTGGGTACCCCCCAGCCATTTCGACACCCCATTGGACTATGAAGCGTTTGCTGCCGTGGGCGCGATGCTCGGCCACGGCGGTGTGGTGGTGGCCGACGATACGCTGAACATGGCCAGCATGGCGCGTTTCGCCCTGCAGTTCTGTGCCGAGGAGTCCTGCGGCAAGTGCACCCCGTGCCGCATTGGCTCCACCCGGGGTATGGAAGTGGTTGACCGGCTGATCGCCAGCAGCGACATCACCGAGCGCCACGACCAGGCGCTGTTGCTGCGCGATCTGTGCGACACCCTGCAGTACGGTTCGCTGTGCGCCATGGGCGGTATGACTGCCTATCCGGTGGCCAGCGCGCTCAAGTACTTCCCCGCCGATTTTGGGCTGACCACCACGGAGGCCGCACAGTGATCAATTTCTTCGACCCCGCTTCTGATAAAAGCAGCGACCTCGGCACCCCGGCCCGCGAAAGCGAAGTGCAGGTCAGCCTGAGCATCGACGGCCGCGCCATCAGCGTGCCGGCTGGCACCTCGGTCATGCGCGCCGCCGCCATGCTGGGCACCAGCATCCCCAAACTGTGCGCCACCGACAGCCTCGAAGCCTTCGGCTCCTGCCGTATGTGCATGGTGGAGATCGAAGGCATGCGCGGCTACCCGGCATCCTGCACCACGCCAGTCAGCGAAGGCATGGTGGTGCGCACCGAAACCCCGCGTCTGGCCGGCCTGCGTCGCAACGTGATGGAGCTGTACATTTCCGACCACCCGCTGGACTGCCTGACCTGTTCGGCCAACGGCAACTGCGAGCTGCAGACCGTCGCCGGCCAGGTGGGCCTGCGTGAGGTGCGCTACGGCTATGACGGCGCCAACCACCTGGACGAGAAAAAAGACGTTTCCAACCCGTATTTCGACTACGAGCCGAGCAAGTGCATCGTCTGCAGCCGCTGTGTGCGCGCCTGCGAGGACATCCAGGGTACGTTCGCCCTGACCATTACCGGGCGTGGTTTCGAATCGCGGGTGGCGGCAGCGGGGGGCGAAAACTTCCTTGCTTCCGAATGCGTGTCGTGCGGCGCCTGCGTGCAGGCCTGTCCGACCGCGACCCTCACGGAAAAGAGCCTGGTGCAGTTGGGCCAGCCTGAGCGTTCGGTCATTACCACCTGCGCCTACTGCGGCGTTGGCTGCTCGTTCCGCGCCGAAATCAAGGGTGACCAGCTGGTGCGCATGGTCCCGGACAAGAACGGTGGCGCCAACCACGGCCACGCCTGCGTCAAGGGCCGCTTTGCCTGGGGCTACGCCACCCACCCGGACCGCATCACCAAACCGATGATCCGCAAGCGCCTGGAAGACCCGTGGCAGGAAGTCAGCTGGGACGAGGCCGTGACCTATGCTGCCAGCGAGTTCCGCCGCATTCAGCTCAAGTACGGGCGCGACTCCATCGGCGGCATCACCTCCAGCCGTTGTACCAACGAAGAAGCCTATCTGGTGCAGAAACTGGTGCGCACGGCGTTCGGTAACAACAACGTCGACACCTGCGCACGAGTATGCCATTCGCCCACCGGTTATGGCCTGAAGCAGACCCTGGGTGAGTCAGCCGGCACGCAAAGCTTCGACTCGGTGATGCAGGCCGACGTTGTGCTGGTGATCGGCGCCAACCCCACCGACGCCCACCCGGTGTTCGGCTCGCAACTCAAGCGCCGCCTGCGCCAGGGGGCGCGGCTGATCGTGATCGACCCACGGCGCATCGACCTGGTCGACTCGCCGCACGCCCGCGCCGACCTGCACCTGCAACTGCGCCCGGGCACCAACGTGGCCATGCTCAACGCCCTGGCCCACGTGATCGTCACCGAGGGCCTGCTGGCCCAGCGCTTCATCGATGCCCGCTGCGAAACCGAAGACTTCGCCCGTTGGCGCGACTTCGTCAGCCTGCCAGAAAACGCCCCCGAGGTGCTCGGCCCGGTTTGTGGTGTGCCCGCTGAGCAGATCCGCGCTGCGGCCCGGCTGTATGCCACCGGCGGCAACGCGGCGATCTACTACGGCCTGGGCGTGACCGAGCACAGCCAAGGCAGTACCGCAGTGATGGGCATTGCCAACCTGGCCATGGCCACTGGCAACATCGGCCGAGAAGGGGTAGGGGTGAACCCGCTGCGCGGGCAGAACAACGTGCAGGGCTCGTGCGACATGGGGTCGTTCCCCCACGAGCTGCCCGGCTACCGGCATGTCTCCAACGAGGGCGTGCGCGCCGAGTTCGAACAGGCCTGGGGCGTGACCCTGCAGCCCGACCCGGGTCTGCGCATTCCCAACATGTTCGAAGCGGCGCTGGATGGCAGCTTCAAGGCGCTGTACTGCCAGGGTGAGGACATCGCCCAGAGCGACCCCAACACCCAGCACGTCACGGCGGCCTTGCTCGCCATGGAGTGCGTGGTGGTGCAGGACATCTTCCTCAACGAAACTGCCAAGTTCGCCCATGTGTTCCTGCCGGGCAGTTCGTTCCTGGAAAAGGACGGCACCTTCACCAACGCCGAGCGGCGTATTTCGCGGGTGCGCAAGGTCATGGAGCCGCTGGCCGGCAAGGCCGACTGGGAAGCTACCGTGGCCCTGGCCAACGCCCTGGGCTACCCGATGAACTACCGCCACCCTTCCGAGATCATGGACGAGATCGCCCGCCTGACGCCGACCTTCCGTCGTGTCAGCTACGCTGAAATCGACCGCCACGGCAGCCTGCAGTGGCCGTGCAACGACGCCGCGCCAGACGGCACGCCGACCATGCACATCGACCAGTTCGTGCGTGGCAAGGGCCGCTTCATGCTCACCGGCTATGTGCCCACCGACGAAAAGGTCAACAACCGCTACCCGTTGCTGTTGACCACCGGGCGCATTCTCAGCCAGTACAACGTCGGCGCCCAGACCCGGCGTACCGGCAACGTCGCCTGGCATGACGCCGACCGCCTGGAAATCCACCCGACCGACGCTGAAAGCCGTGGTATCCACGACGGTGACTGGGTCGGCATCGGCAGCCGCGCCGGGCAGACTGTGCTGCGTGCCAAGGTCAGTACGCGGGTGGCGCCGGGCGTGGTGTACACCACCTTCCACTTCCCCGAGTCGGGGGCCAACGTGATCACCACCGACAACTCCGACTGGGCCACCAACTGCCCCGAGTACAAGGTGACGGCAGTGGAAGTGGTGAAAGTGTTCCAGCCATCGCAATGGCAAAAGCGCTACCAGGACTTCAGTGATGAACAGCAGCGCCTGCTGAAAGAGCGCCGTACTGCGGAGAAAGCCGAGGTTCGCCGATGAGCAGCGAAAACCTGGTCAAGATGGCCAACCAGATTGCCCATTACTTCGACAGCGAGCCAGACCGGGCGCTGGCGGTGCAAGGGGTGCGGCAGCATATGCAGAGCTTCTGGACGCCGGCGATGCGCCGGCAGCTGGCGGAATGGAGCGAGGCCCACGCGGGGGAGGGGCTTGACCCGAAGGTGCGGGAGGCGTTGGTCTAGATTCCCGGGCGGCAACGGAACCTTGGGGGCGGGTTTCCCTGCGAATGTGGCGTTGAAATCAATGACGCATTCGCGGGTGAACCCGCTCCTACAAGGGGCCTGCATATTGCCTACTCAGCCGCGGGCCAGCTCCGCCAGGTGGGAGATGGCTTCCTCGCTCTTGAGCACCAGCACATCACCCTGCAGCGCATCCAGCACCACCTCCGAGGTATTACCAATCAACGCCCCGGAAATCCCCGTGCGGCACACCGTGCCCATCACCGTCACCACGGCATCGAGCTTCTGCTCGGTATGTGGAATCAACACATCCGCCGGCCCTTCGGCCACATGCAGGCACTCTTCGCTGATGCCGTATTCGACCTGGAACGCCTTGCACGCTTCACGGTAGCGCTTTTCGATCGTATCGCTCAGCTGGTACGTCGGGTCCGCCGCTGACAGCATCGGCGAGGGGTGGGCGCTGATGACATGCAGTTCTCCCTTGGCCAGTTTGGCAATCTCGAAGCCGTGGTCGATGATGCTGGCATGCAGGCGGCGGTGGTCTTCGTCCTGGTTGCCCACGTCCACCGCCGCCAGGATCTTGCCCCCGGTCCACGGCCGCTCGCTCTTGACCATCAGCACGGCACACGGGCATTGGCGCAGCAGCTTCCAGTCGCTGGGGGTAAGCAGGGCCTTTTTCAGCGGGTTGTCCGGACGGTGATCCTTGATCACCAGTTCGCAGCCTTCGGCCTGCTGTACATGGATGATGGTGTCGTGCAGGTTGTCGCGCCAGCCCTCTTCATGGGTGACATTGTCGAAGCCGTCATCATGCAACTGGCTGCTCAGCAGGCTCAGCAGCGCACTGTGATCATGCCGTTTGTCGCACATCAGCAAGTGCAGGCGTGCGCCGGTGATGCCAGCGATCAGCTTGGCCCGCGTAAGCGCCCGGCTATGGGCGTGTGTGGGGTCGAGGACGACGAGGATGCTGCGGACGGCTTGCATGGGCGTTAACTCCCTTCGATGATGGCGACCAGTGCCTGACTATAGTCGGCGCTTTCCCCTCCAGCGCTTGATGTACATCAAGCATAGTCACTGGCGTCGCCAGCCGCCGCCGGTATAATCGCCGACCCTGCCTGTTCTGTGTGGTTGCACGCTTATGTCCCTGATCCCCGAAATCGACGCCTTTCTTGGCTGCCCGACGCCAGACGCCTGGATCGAAGCGGCGCTCGCCGACCAGGAAACCCTGCTGATCGACCACAAGAACTGCGAGTTCAAGGCCGCCAGCACGGCCTTGAGCCTGATCGCCAAGTACAACACTCACCTTGATCTGATCAACATGATGTCGCGCCTGGCCCGCGAGGAGCTGGTGCATCACGAACAGGTGTTACGCCTCATGAAGCGTCGCGGTGTGCCGTTGCGCCCGGTGTCGGCGGGGCGTTATGCGTCAGGGTTGCGCCGGCTGGTGCGCGCCCACGAGCCGGTCAAGCTGGTGGATACGCTGGTGGTGGGGGCGTTCATCGAGGCGCGCAGCTGTGAACGTTTTGCTGCGCTGGTGCCGCATCTGGATGAAGAACTGGGCCGCTTCTACCACGGGCTGCTGAAAAGCGAAGCGCGCCACTACCAGGGCTACCTGAAACTGGCGCACAACTACGGAGACGAGGCGGACATCGCCCGCCGCGTCGAGCTGGTGCGCGCTGCGGAAATGGAGCTGATCCAGTCACCAGACCAGGAACTGCGCTTCCACAGCGGCATCCCGCAGGCTTTGGCCGCCTGATGTGCACCAGGCGGCGCAGGCCTTAATGGCGCCGACCCAGCAGCAGCCCCACTACCAGCCCGAGGCCGGCGGAAATGGCAACGGTTTGCCAGGGGTGGCCGCCGATGTAGTCCTGGGTGGCGTCCACCACCGGTTGCGCCTTGCTGCGCACGTTGCTGGCCGCCTGGCGAGCCTGACGAAGTTTCAGGCTTACCTGGGCGCGCAGCGTCTCTGCTTCTTCGCCGACCAGGGCGGCACTGTCGTTCAGCAGTTTTTCCGATTCCTCTATCAGCGATTGCAGTTCGCTGAATACCTGGTCCTTGATCTGATCGCTGTCCGTCAGCGTGGCGTTTTTCCGGGCCATGAACTCGTCCTCGTCAATGGGAGTGTGAACAATGGATGCCGCCACGTCGGGAAAGTTGCGGCGGCTTTCCGATGATGGGTTGCCTGGGTGTAAGATAGCGGCCATTTTCAAACCTGCAGGTAACTTCATGAGTTTCAATCTGGCCAACATGAGCTTCGAGGAACGGGCGCAGATCGAGGCAGAGAAGGCCCGGCTGTTCGAGATGTGGCAGAACAACCTGGGCAAAGCCAAGGGCGAAGCCGCCCGGCTGATTGCCGAAAAGCCACGGCGCAAGGGCAAATGGGCCGAGTGGGTGCGCGCCGAACTGGACGGCATGACGCCGCCTGAATACGCCAGCATGGTGCGCAGCGAAGTCAACAAGCTGATGGCCGCAGCCAGCGCCAACCGCTGAGCACTCCCGCTTGGTGCTTACCAGTAGGTGCCCTTGGGCAGGTCCAGCCTGCCTTCATCGGTAAAGCGCACGGTCCCCAGCGGCCCGCCGGCCAGTTTGCCGCGCAGCTTGTAGGGCAGCCCCTGCAGCGAATCCAGCTTGCCCAGCCCATAGGCCTGGCGAAGGAAGGAAAACGCCGTGATGCTGACCGGCACCACGATCACCGCTTCGTCGTAACGGCCAATGTGCCCCTGCTGGTCGCTGACCCCGGCGGCCAGCGGCTGGCCGTTCACTTCCAGGTTCAAGGCGATGCCGTTGTAATCGATCGGCGCCTCGTTGGGGTTTTGCACCCGCATTTTCACCGCCATGCGCAGTTCCAGCTCCTGCCCGGGCAGTGGTTCGATGCCGATCACGCTGATGTTCACCGGGTCGCGTGGCTGGAACAGCGCACAGGCCGCCAGCCCGCAGGTCAGCAGCAGGACCAGGAACAGGCGGGTGTTGCGGTACAGACGGGCAGTCATGGGCTGTGACCTTGCCGGAGTGGAGCTGGCAGTGTGGCAAATGCGCGTCGACGTTGAAAGTATCGGTTGATATGAAAGATACTGTTTCTCATTAACGCCCGCTAACCTCTCTTACTGGCTGTTCCCCAATCATGCTGACTTCACCCATGTCGGGCCTGCTGGCAAGTTTCCAGGAGCACTACGACGACCTGCTGCAGTTTCTGACGCGGCGCATGAGCGACCGCCAGCGTGCCGCCGACGTGGCCCAGGAAACCTACCTGAAGCTGGTGAACATCGACGAGCAGGCGGTGCCGGTGCTGCACGCGCGCAGCTTCATCTTCCGCGTGGCGGGCAACCTGGCGATTGACGCCTTGCGCCGTGAGCAACGCATCGCCGCCAGCCACGACGACAGCGACGGAGCCTGTGAGGTGGCCTGCCCGGCGCCGGCACCCGAGGCGGCGTTGCTGGCCCGTGAGCGCTTGCAGATTCTTGACCAGGCGCTGTTGCAGTTACCGGACAATGCCCGCCAGGCGCTGTTGCTCAACCGTGTCGAGGGCCTGACCCAGAAGCAGGTTGCTCAACGCCTGGGGGTTTCCGAGAGCATGGTGGCGAAGTACATCGGCCAGGCCCTGCGCCATTGCCGCGGCCGACTGAAACAGGCGGGTGTGGCGGCATCGGTGGTATTGCTGGTCGCCGCGGTGGCGGGTTGGCAGCAAGCCCCGATGCTGCTGGCCGATTATCACACCGCCGTGGGCGAGCGGCAGGTCATTACCCTGACAGATGGCACGCGGGTGACGCTGAACAGCGCCAGTGCCTTGAGCGTGGCGTTCAACGAGCATGAGCGGCGTGTGGTACTCGATGCGGGTGAGGCACTGTTCGAGACCGCCGATGATTCACGACCGTTTGTGGTCGATACGGCCGGTGCGCGGGTGCAGGGCAATGCCGCCACCTTCAGCGTGCAGCGCGATGGCCACGTCGTGTTGGCTCGCGGTGAAGCCAGGGTGGGTGAACATCAACTGGCGGTGGCGGCCGATGCCGTCACGCAGATGGCCTGGCAGCGGGGCAAGCTGATCTTCAACGGCAAGCCGCTGGGGCAGGTGCTGACGGAGCTTGAGCGTTACCGGCATGGGCGCATTGTGTTGTCCGACAGCAAGCTGGCTGCGATGGAGGTGAGCGGGGTGTTCGACCTGGATGAACCTGAGGCCCTGTTGCGGACGTTGGAGCAGCGGTATGGCCTGAAGGTGACCTACCTGCCGTGGTTGGCCGTAGTGCATTGATGAGCTTGTACCGTCCTCTTGGCGGGCAAGCCCGTTCCTGCACAGGTCGCACGATATTCAGGCGGGCGCAGTCGTTGTAGGAGCGGGCTTGCCCGCGAAGAGGCCGGACAGAAATAAAAATATTTTTCATTTGGCACTGCAAGTTCCTGCAAGCCAGATCGTCGTAGTGAGACTGATCAGCAACCCATTCTCATTTACGACTTGTCAGGAAGCTCATTCGTGCCTCTGATGCTCAAGCCCTTGCACCGCCGTCGCGGTTCTTTTCACCATGCCTTGATGTCTTGCAGTGCCTTGGCCTTGTTGTTCGGTCCCCTGCACGCAGGGGCCGCGACGACCGCCGAACAGACCCAGATGCAAGCTCGCCAGGTCCAGCTCGACCTGCCAGCCCAACCACTGGACCAGGCGCTGACCACCTTCGCCGACCAGGCCGGCCTGCACCTGCTGTACACCACAGGCGATGTCGCCGGCCAGGTCAGCCCGGCGTTGCAGGGTAACTACAGTGTCGAGCAGGCCCTGCAGCAGTTGCTGGCCGGCAGCGGCATGAGCTGGCAGTTCAGCGAGGCTCGCACCGTCACCCTGCGCAAGGCCGAGGCCGCGCCGCAGGCGGTCAACCTCAAGCCGATCGAGGTCAGCGTAGCCTCGCGCACCAGCACCGCCATCAGCGAAATCCCCGGGACCGTCTGGGTGGTCGACCAGCAGCAATTGCGCGAGCAGATCGACAGCGGCGTCAGCCTGAAGGAAGCCATCGGCAAGCTGGTGCCGGGCCTTGACCTGGCGCCGGAAGGGCGCACCAATTACGGCCAGAACATGCGTGGGCGCAACGTGCTGGTGATGATCGACGGGGTCAGCCAGAACAGCTCACGCGGCCTGTCGCGTCAGTTCGACAGCATTTCGCCGTTCAACGTCGAGCGCGTCGAAGTGCTGTCTGGCGCCAGCGCCATCTACGGCGGTGGTGCCACCGGCGGCATCATCAACATCGTGACCAAGAAGGGCGAGCCCGGCCCGGCGCGCTTCGAGACCCAGTTGGGGGCCAGCAGTGGTTTCAACAACAGCGACGACCTGGCTACGCGTTTCGCCCAGTCGGTCAGCGGCGGCAACGAGCGGGTCAATGCCCGGTTGGGGGTTTCCGGTGAGCAGAACGAAGCCTTCTACGATGGTGCTGGCGACCAGATCTTCATCGACAACACCCAGACCGACCTGCAGTACAACCGCACCATCGACGTACTCGGTACCTTGGGCCTGCAGCTGAACGACCAGCAGAGCCTCGACCTGTTGGCCCAGTACTACGACTCGGGCAACCACGGCAGCACGGGTATCTACTTCCCCAACCTGAACTACAACGCGCCATCCGACCTGGAAGACGCCGAGCTGCGCAGCGGTTATTCATCGGACCTGGAGCCGCGTACGCGGCGCCTGCTGCTCAATGCCAATTACCACCACACCGACGTGCTGGGCCAGGACTTCTACCTGCAGGCCTCGTACCGCAAGGAAGACGACAACTTCTACCCGTTCCCGTACTACAACCGTGCCACACCCACCGGCTCGCGCGGGGTGTACTTTGCCGCCTCGCAGCAGAACTTCGAGGTCACCAGCCTCAAGGGCCTGTTTGCCAAACAGTGGGATACGCTGAAGCTGACCTACGGCGTTGATCTGGATCGTGAGCGCTTCAACGCGGAGCAGACCACCTTCAACGCCCAGACCTCGTCCGAGTCGGGTGGCCTGGAGCTGGAAAAAGACAGCAAGGCCGCACGCTACCCCAGCTACCGGGTGGATGGTGTGTCGGTGTATGCCCAGCTGGACTGGCATGCCACCGACAACCTGACATTGTCCGGTGGTGCCCGGCGGCAGCAGATGGACGTTGATGTCAGCGACTTCAAGGGTGTGCCAGGTGGCAGTAACGACTATCAGGTCAACCTGTTCAACGTCGGTGCCATCTACGACTTCAAGAACGGCCACCAGGTGTGGAGCAACTATGGCGAAGGCTTCGACCTGCCTGACCCGGCCAAGTACTACGGCAAGCCGGGCCTGAGCGTGGCCGATAACCCGTTGGCCGGTATCAAGAGCCGCCAGGTGGAATTGGGCTGGCGCTATGCCGACCTGGACTGGGATGCACAGGCAGCGCTGTACTACATCTGGTCGGACAAGATCATCAACGTCGATTCGCAAACGCTGACCATCGATGTGGAAGATCAGAAAAGCCGCGACTTCGGCTTTGAAGGGGCACTGACCCGGCACTTCCAGACCGGCTGGGAAGCTGGCGGCACATTGCACATGACACGCTCCGAGGAAGAGGCCGCCGACGGCGGCTGGATCAAGCGCGATGCCCGATACGCTTCGTTATCCAAGGCCACCGCGTTCGTCGGCTGGAAGGCCGATGGGCGCAGTGCGCGGTTGCAGGCCAACCATGCCTTCAGCCTGAAGGACGATGCTGATCACGAGATTGACGGCTACACCACCTTCGACCTGCTGGGCAGCCAGGACACCGGTTTCGGCACCTTCAGTGCCGGTATCCAGAACCTGCTGGACAAGCAGTACAGCACGGTATGGGGACAGCGCGCGACGTTGTTCTATTCGCCGACCTACGGGCCGGCGTATCTGTATGACTACCAGGGGCGCGGGCGTACCTACACGCTGAGCTGGAGCATGGCTTACTGATTGTGGTCGCCTGAACGGGCCTGTTCGCGGGTAAACCCGCTTGCTCCTACCACAGCGCCGTCTTCAGACGTTATGAGCCCCTGTAGGAGCGGGTTTACCCGCGAATACGGTGGTGGCGGCGACGGTGAACGGCGGGTTGAAATTGGCCAGCAGGGCCGGCCTGTTCGCGGGTAAACCCGCTCCTACACGACGGCCTGTGCCCAGCCACCGACCGGTGTCCACCCCCGCTCCTACACGACGGTGCCTGTGCCCAGCCACCGACAGGTGTCCACCCCCGATCCGGCGTAGGAGCGGGTTTACCCGCGAAGGGGCCGATTCAGGCAAACGCCGCCAGCAAATCCTGCGCAAATACATGGGCTGCCTCGCCAACCCCCTGTGCCCGGTGCCGGGCCAGGGTGAACGGCACCCCAAAATCAAGCTCAGGGTCCAGCGCCCATAACAGCCCCTCGGCCTCCCAGCCCTGTGCACAGTGGCATGGCAAGTAGCCAATATGCCGTCCCGACAGAATGAACGTCAGCACGCTTTCGATCTGCTCCGCCACTGCCGTACTGCGTCTGCTCTGGAACGGTTCGCCCCCTTTGAGAAAACGGTACGGATGGCGCACCTGGTCCATGTCCAGCAACCGCTCAAGCCCAACATCCGTTTCCCCATACAGCTCATGCCCCCTGCCGCAATACAGCCGCTGCCGCTCCGCGAACAAGGGCTGGTAATCAAAGGCTGCCT
This sequence comes from Pseudomonas sp. FYR_5, assembly GCF_043106315.1. NCBI lineage: Bacteria > Pseudomonadati > Pseudomonadota > Gammaproteobacteria > Pseudomonadales > Pseudomonadaceae > Pseudomonas > Pseudomonas sp. FYR_5. The sequence continues at coordinate 57,365 of NZ_JBICMK010000112.1, forward strand.
GGTTGCCGGAAAAGTAGCTGATGGCATAGTCCAGCCGCTGCTCCAGCAACAGCCGTTCCAGCTCTGCCGGCGGTGCACTGACAAGCTCCAGTTGCACCGATTCCTCTCGCCTGCGAAATGCCGCAATGGCCGCCGCCAGTTTCAGGCTCACCGCCTTGTCCTGATTTTCCGCCATGCCTATGCGCACAGTTCCCAGCAGCCGCCCGGCAACGCCGTTGGCCTGCTGGCGAAACTGCTCGATGTTCAGCAGCAGCCCACGCGCCGCGTCCAATAGCAGTTCACCTTTTTCCGTCAGGCGAAAACCACCCTTGCCGCGGCTGCACAGGCGGTAACCCAAGCGTGCCTCCAGTTGCGCCATGCGCTGGCTGATGGTGGGCTGGCTCAGGCCCAGCACGCCTTGAGCGGCGCTGAAGCCACCCGCCTCGACTACAGTGACGAACAGCCGCAGCAGGTGCAGGTCGGGATCGTGCACTTGTCCCAGCATTACATTGCTCCTGGTGAATGTCAGCTTTGCAAACTTGCCATTGGTGCAATGTAACCCGGCTGGCATGCTCGCGGCATCCACCCATTTACCGAGGTGTCCGCCATGCGTCGATCGTTGTGCCTTTTGTCTCTGGTTCTGGCCCTGCCGCTGCAGGCCGAAGAAAAGGTCGTCAACCTCTACAGTTGGGCCGATTACGTTGCCCCGCAAACCCTGCAGCGCTTCGAACGGGAAACCGGCTACAAGGTGCGTTACGACACCTTTGACACCCCCGAGGTGCTGGAAACCAAGCTGCTGACCGGTGGTAGCGGCTACGACGTGGTGGTGCCGTCCTCCACCGTGCTGGCCCGGGCGCTCAAGGCCAATGCCCTGCAACCGCTGGATGCTCAGGCCATGCCTGGCTACGACAACCTCGACAAGGACCTGCTGGGCAAACTGGCCGAGGTTGACCCCGGCAACCGCCATGCTGTGCCGTACACCTGGGGCACGCTGGGCCTGGGGGTGAATGTGGAGGCGGTACGCCAGCGCCTTGGCGATGTACCGCTGGACAGCCTCGACCTGTTGTTCAAGCCCGAGTACGCCGCCCGCCTGAAGGGTTGCGGCATCGCCATACCTGACTCGCCCCAGGAGGTGATCGGCGTAGCCCTGAACTACCTGGGCAAGGACCCTTACAGCCAGAACAAGGGTGATCTGGCCGCCGCGCAGAACCTGCTCAGCCAGTTGCAGCCGTCGATCAGCTACGTCGCCAACGGTCGGCAGATCAACGACCTGGCCAATGGCAGCGTGTGCCTGGCGCTGACCTACAACGGTGATGCCGCGATGGCCGCCGACCAGGCCCGCCGTGCCGGCAAGCCGTTCGAGGTGATCTACCGCATCCCCCGCGAAGGCACGCTGGTATGGCAGGACAACCTGGTCATCCCCAAGGACGCCCCGCACCCCGAGGCCGCCCGGGCGTTCATCGCCTTCATGCTCAAGCCAGAGTCGGTGGCAGCGCTGACCAACACGCTGTTCTTCGCCAACGCCAACCAGGCTGCCACGCCGCTGGTGGACGAAGCGGTGCGCAACGACCCGGATATTTACCCGTCGGCCGAGGTGCGTCAGCGCCTGTATGCCGACCGCAGCATGGCCCTGGCCGACCTGCGCCAACGCAACCGTCTGTGGACCGCCTTCCGCAGCCGGCAGTAGCCCATGACAATCAAGGAGCCCGACCGTGGACCAAGCCGCAAGCAACGACCAGGCAATTACCCGCGATAGCCTGTATGGGACCGCCGCAGAAAGCACCTACGCCGGTGTTGTCAGTTTTTCCCGCCGCCGCTACAGCCGCGACTTGCGCGGTGTGGATGTGGTGGTCAGCGGTGTGCCGTTCGACACGGCCACCAGTAACCGCCCCGGCGCGCGCTTCGGCCCGCGGGCGATCCGTACTGCCTCGGTCCAGCAGGCCTGGGCCCGCCACTGGCCGTGGGCGTTCGACCCGTTCGACCACCTGGCGGTGATCGACTATGGTGACTGCCCCTTCGACAGCGGCACGCCGCAGTCGGTACCGGGCAGCATCGAGGCCCATGCCGAGCATATTCTGCAGGCGGGTTGCGCCATGCTCACCCTCGGTGGCGATCACTTCATCAGCTACCCGCTGCTCAAGGCTCACGCCCGCCGCCATGGCCCGCTGGCGCTCATTCATTTCGATGCGCACAGTGACACCTGGCCAGACGAGGCGGGCAAACGCATCGACCACGGCACCATGTTCTGGCATGCCGCCCGCGAAGGCCTGGTTGACCCGGCCCACTCGGTGCAGATTGGCCTGCGCACGACCAATGACGACAGCCAGGGTTTTGCCATTCTCGATGCTCGGCAGGTGCACCGCCAGGGCACAGAGGCGGTGATTGCGGCGATTCGCCAGCGGGTGGGCGAGCGGCCGGTGTACCTGACCTTCGACATCGACTGCCTCGATCCGGCCTACGCGCCCGGTACCGGAACACCGGTGTGTGGCGGGCTGAGCACGGTGCAAGCGCTGGAGATTCTGGGGGGGCTGCGTGGCATCAACCTGGTAGGCATGGACTTGGTGGAAGTGGCGCCAGCCTATGACCATGCCGATATCACCGCTTTGGCCGGGGCAACCCTGGCCATGGAGATGCTGTGCCTGTATGCGGCGCGGCACAAGGTGGACAACGGCCAGTAGATTTTGCGGCCATTCGCGGGCAAGCCCGCTCCCACACGTGTCTCACAGGCCAGAAATCTGTGGGTGACCGTGGGAGCGGGCGCGCCCGCGAATGGCTGCAAAGCAGCACTCCGAGGCCCATACTGAAACATCAGGAATCATCTCCACCCGCATTCACACTTTTGCCGCGAACCCCTCGCGCCTTAGGCTATCAAATCCACCAGGCGCGGCATTTTCGTACAGGAGGTGAAGCATGACCCCGACATTGCCCATCCTGGCCCTCGGCCTGGCCTTGTGCCTGCCCGCGTACGCGGCTGCGCAGCAGCCCGTGCAACGTGCTGCCGGCAACAACAACCCTTACAACAGCCCGATCCAGCGGGCCAACCCCAACAGCCGTCAAGGCAGCATGCCGGCTGCGCCACCGGTACGTGGCCCGTCCACCGCCCCGTACCAGCGCCCACCCACCCTGGACAATCGTGGCATCGGCAATGGCGACAACCTGCGCCGCCAACAGCAAACCCCGAACCTGGAACCCACCCGGCCACCGCGCGACAACCCACGTGCGCCTTAAGCCCACTTGAAAGGAATCCGGCATGCTACGAACACCCTGGCTGGCCAGCCTGACGGCCGCCGCGCTATTGCCCTTGTGGGCGCATGCGGCGTCCGAACAGCGGTTTCCCAGCGAAGAAGGTACCTTGACCGTCAGCACGCTTGCCGATGGCCTGCGCAATCCCTGGGCACTGGCCTTCCTGCCCGGCGGCAAGGACATGCTGGTGACCGAGCGCGCCGGCAACCTGCGGCTGGTCAATGCCGAAGGCAAGGTCGGCCCGTCGATCAGCGGTGTACCCAAGGTCTGGGCCGAGGGCCAGGGCGGCTTGCTGGATGTGGCGCTGTCACCGGAGTTCGGCAAGGACCGCACCGTCTACCTGTCCTACGCCGAGGAGGGCAGTGACGGCAAGGCCGGAACTGCGGTCGGCCGCGGGCAGCTGTCCGAAGACCGCGCCCGGCTGGAGAACTTCACCGTGATCTTTCGCCAGCAGCCCAAGCTCTCGGTGGGTAACCACTTCGGCTCGCGGCTGGTGTTCGACCGCGACGGCTACCTGTTCATCGCCCTGGGCGAGAACAACCAACGCCCCACTGCCCAGGACCTGGACAAGTTGCAAGGCAAGGTCGTGCGTATTCTGCCGGACGGCGAAGTGCCCAAAGACAACCCCTACGTCGGCAAGGACAACGTGCGCCCGGAGATCTGGTCATACGGCCACCGTAATCAGCAAGGTGCCGCGCTCAACCCCTGGACCGGCCAGCTGTGGACCCATGAACACGGCCCGCGCGGGGGGGATGAAATCAACATTCCAAAGCCTGGCAAGAACTATGGCTGGCCGATTGCGACCCACGGCATCAACTACTCGCTGCTGCCCATCCCCGAGGCCAAGGGCGAGCATGTGGACGGCATGGTCGACCCGCACCATGTCTGGGACAAGTCACCGGGTATCAGCGGCATGGCGTTCTACGACAGCCCGACGTTCAAGGCCTGGGACCACAATCTGTTCATCGGTGCGTTGGCCACTCAGGAATTGATCCGCTTGCAACTGGACGGCGACAAGGTGGTGCATGAAGAGCGGTTGCTCGGTGACCTGAAGGCGCGTATCCGTGATGTGCGGCTGGGGCCGGATGGGTACCTGTATGTACTGACGGAAGACAAGGATGGCGCGCTACTCAAGGTCGGCCTGACCGACTGACGCGCTCCTGCACCGAGGGTGGCAGTCGGGTAGAATGCGGCCATGGCCATCGACCCCCAAACCCTCTACCAGCAAGCCCTGAGCACTCAGGGCTACGTTGCTGACCCCGCCCAGGCCCGCGTCGTCGAGGCCTTGCAAGGCTGCTTCCAGTCCCTCGAGCAGGGCCGCCCCACCCAGGGCCTCTACCTCTGGGGCCCGGTCGGGCGCGGCAAGACCTGGCTGATGGATCAGTTCCACCAGTGTCTGCGCATACCGAGCCGGCGCCAGCACTTCCACCACTTCATGGCCTGGGTGCATCAGCGCCTGTTTCAGCTCAACGGCACGGCCGACCCGCTGCTGGCCCTGGCGGCAGAGCTGGCGCGGCAAATCCGCGTGCTGTGCTTCGACGAACTGTTCGTCAACGACATCGGTGATGCGATCATCCTCGGCCGCCTGTTCCAGGTATTGTTCGATCAGGGTGTGGTGATCGTCGCCACCTCCAACCAGCCACCCGAGCAGCTCTACCGCGATGGCTTCAACCGCGAGCGGTTCCTGCCGGCCATCGCCGCCATTGGTCGTCACATGCAGGTACTGCCAGTAGTGGGCGAGCAGGATCACCGCCTGCACCCCGGTGAAGCGCGGCAGCGCTATTGGGTAGCCGAGGCGGAGCAGGCCAGCCAGTTGGGCAAGGTGTTTCGCCAGCTCAGCCCTGAAGATACCGGCACTGATCAGCCTTTGGTTATTGGCTCAAGGCACATTCAAGTCGTGCGGCGCAGTGAGCAGGCTATCTGGTGTCGTTTCACCGATCTGTGCGATCAACCCCTGGCGGCCATGGAGTTCATGGCCTTGTGTGACCGTTTTTCCTCGATTCTGGTATCCGGCATTCCGGCGCTGGGCGGGGAGCAGCGGGCGGGGCGTATTGCCCGTGGCACCGAAGATGGCGCGGCGAGGGTAGTGGCGGGCGACCGTGAACTGCCTGCGCTGTCGCCCAAGGACGATGCGGTTCGCCGTTTCATCGCCCTGGTCGACGAATGCTATGACCGCCGGGTGGCGTTGTACCTGGAGGCACAGGTGCCGCTCGATGCGCTCTACACTCAAGGTTATCTGGCGTTCCCGTACCAGCGTACCCTGAGCCGGCTGCGGGAGATGCAACTGCAACGCTTCGCCTGAAAAGGAGCCGACCATGCAGCCGTTATCGCATCATCTGCTGACCCAGGCCTATAACAATGGCTGGGCCAATCACCGCCTGTACAAGGCCTGCCTGCAACTGACCCAGGACGAGTTCGTCGCCCCGCGTTGCAGCTTCTTCCCGTCGATCAAGGCCACCCTCAACCATTTGCTGACGGTGGATTGGTTCTACCTGCATATGCTGGAGTGCGAGCAGCGCGGCGAGCAGCCCGATGCCGACGGCGAACGCTTCTTCGACCCGGAGCAGCCGTTTGCCACCTGTACCGACCTGCATGCCGAGCAGGCCCAGGCTGACCACCGTTTGATCGCCTACTGCCGGGGGCTGAGTGATGGCGACCTGGGCCGCTATGTGAGCGTCGTGCGGCCTGATCGGGTGCAACGCGAGCAGCGGCTGCGTTTGCTGGCGCATCTGTTCGAGCATCAGGTGCATCACCGTGGGCAGGTGCACGCGATGCTCAGTGATACAGCGGTCAGGCCGCCGCAGCTGGATGAGTTTTTCTGCGAGGAAGAGGCCGAGTTGCGGGCGGGCGACTTTGCCGAGCTGGGCTGGACAGAAGCGCTGGTCTGGAACGTGTAGAGGAACCCTGTGGCAGCAGCGGGCTTGCGCAAAATTCCAAAGCCTGTGCGCTTCCACGGGGGACCAATCATTGGCTCACTTGCCCAGCCATTCGACCAGGGTGCGATTGAACCGCACCGGTTCCTCGATTTGCGGCGCATGCCCCATGCCTTCGAAGGTGATCAGCTCACCTTTGGGTATCAGCTTGGCCACCTGCGGCCCCAACTCTGCATACTTGCCCAGCTTGGCCTTCAACTCCGGCGGCGCGATATCGCTGCCGATGGCCGTGGTGTCCTTGTCGCCGATCAGCAGCAGGGTCGGCATCTGCAGGTGCCTGAACTCATGGTACACCGGCTGGGTAAAGATCATGTCGTAGATCAGTGCCGAGTTCCACGCCACCGTTTCATGCCCTGGCCCTTTGTTCAAGCCCACCAGCATCTGCACCCAGCGTTCGTATTCAGGCTTCCAGCGCCCGGCGTAATAGGTCTTGCGCTCATAGGCGCGTACGCCTTCGGCATCCAGCTTGAGCTCGCGGGCATACCACTGGTCCACGGTGCGGTAGGGCACGCCGAGGGCTTTCCAGTCTTCCAGACCGATCGGGTTGACCATTGCCAGGCGTTCCACCTGCTGGGGGTACATCAGCGCATAGCGGGTGGCGAGCATGCCGCCGGTGGAGTGACCGAGCACAATGGTTTGCTTCACACCCAGCCGTTCGAGCAGGGCATGGGTGTTGTTGGCCAGTTGCTGAAAGCTGTACTGGTAATGCGCCGGCTTGCTCGACGTACAGAAACCGACCTGGTCGGGGGCGATGACCCGGTAGCCGGCCTTGCTCAGGGCGTCGATGGTGGTTTCCCAGGTGGCGGCGCAGAAGTTCTTGCCGTGCATCAGCACCACGCTGTGGCCATTGGCCTGGCCTTGGGCGGGCACGTCCATGTAGCCCATCTGCAGGGCCTGGCCCTGGGAGGTGAAGTCGAAATGCTTGAGTGGGTGCGGGTAGCTGAAGCCTTCGAGCTGGGGGCCGTAGGTCGGCGACTCGGCAGCGATGGCCGAACTGCTGGCAAGGCAGGCCAGGGCAAGGGCGGATGCGCGCAGCATGGGGGTACTCCGTGTAGGGCCGGGTTGATTGGGGCGACTGTAACAGCCAGTGGACCACGCGAAACCTGAAAGGTGTTACCAGGCGTGAAACCAGCCCAGGGTAATCATCGCAAGCACTGCATAGCGGCCAGCCTTGGCCAGGGTCACCAGCAACAGGAAGCGCCAGAACGGCTCACGCATGATCCCGGCGATCAGCGTCAGCGGGTCGCCGATCACCGGCATCCAGCTGAGCAGCAGCGACCATTGCCCCCAGCGTTGGTAGCGCTGCTGCGCACGCGCCAGCTGGGCAGCGCTGAAAGGGAACCAGCGTTTGTCGCGCAGGTGCTCGATGGCCCGGCCCAGCAGCCAGTTGACCACCGAGCCGAGCACGTTGCCCAGGGTGGCTACCAGCAGCAGGATCGCCCATGCCTCGGGCTGGCGCAGCAACAGACCGACCAGCACGGCCTCTGATTGCAGCGGTAGCAGGGTGGCGGCACCAAAGGCGCTGAGAAACAGCGCCCCCAGGCTGAGCATCAGTAGTTGGCGACCACGGTGTCCTGGCCATTCTGGGTCACCCCGATGACCTGGTAGGCATCCTTGTGGTCACCCATCTCCATGCCGGGCGAGCCCATGGGCATGCCCGGTACCGCCAGGCCCTTGAGGTCGTTGCGATTGGCCAGCAGGCGCACCTGCTCGGCCGGCACGTGGCCTTCGACAAACTTGCCGTCGATCATCCCGGTGTGGCACGACGCCAGGCGCGGCGCCACGCCCAGGCGTTGCTTGACGGCGCTCATGTTTGGCTCGACGTGGTCATTGACGATAAAACCGTTGTCACGCAGGTGGCTGATCCAGGCCTTGCAGCAGCCGCAGTTGGGATCGCGGTAGACGTCGATGGTCTCGGCGGCCTGGGCCAGGCCGGTGACGGCCAGCAGGCTCAGGGTCAGCAGGTGTTTGCGCAGCATGGTGAAGCACTCCTCTAAAAACGCAGGCGGATACCGGCGACCAGGCGGGTCTGGCCCAGGTCTTCGCCGTCTTCTCGGGCCTGGCTGGCACGCGAGCCGTGCAGGCGGTTGAAACTGAGCCCTACGTAGGGGGCGAAGCCGCGCGTGATCTCGTAGCGCAAGCGCAGGCCCACCTCGCTGTCGGCCAGCCCCGCGCCTTGCTCGCGCCCGGCGTCGTTGCGCCCGTAGAGGTTGGCCTCCAGGGTCGGCTCCAGTATCCAGCGGTTGGTCAGCAGCATAGCGTAAGCGGCTTCCAGACGCAGCGCGGTCTGTTGCCGTTCGCCTGCATAGGCGGTGGCTTGCAGCTCCAGGCCATACAACGGTGTGCCCTGGATGCCGAGGGCGCCCCAGGTTTGGCCACTGGCAGGCTTGAAGTCCTGGCGTACGCCGGCCACCAGTTCCCACCACGGGCTCACGGCATGGCCCCACAGCGCCTGCAGCTCGGCCTTGTGGGTCTTGCCCTGTTCGCGTTCGCCTTCGGTGCGCAGCCACAAGCGGTCGATATCGCCGCCGACCCAGGCGGTGGCGTTCCAGTTCAGGGCGCTGCTGCTCTCGAAATTCTGGTATTCGAGCTTGTCCACGATCACTGCCCAGTTCAGCGCCCGGTCATGCGCCTGGTGCCCTGGCAATAGCGGGAATGCGGCGCGGCGGTCGGCGTCGGTGATGGCAGGCAGGGGTGTGCGAGGCTGGCTGAGGGAAGGCTGGCCATGGCCCATGCTTTCATGGTTCATGGGCATGGCCTGATGGCCCATCTGGCCGTGGTTCGTGTGTTCGAAACCCGCGGCCATCGCCCGTTCACTGGCGAGCAAGGTCAGTAGCGTCACGCCTGCCACGATGCTGCGGTTGCGGGTGTCATTCATCGACGCGTACCTCGCGGAGCATGCCGCTCTCCATGTGGTAGAGCAAGTGGCAGTGGTAGGCCCAGCGGCCCAGCGCGTCGGCGGTCACCCGGTAGGTGCGTCGGCTGCCGGGCGGGATGTCGACGGTGTGCTTGCGCACCAGGAACTGGCCATGCTCGTCTTCCAGGTCGCTCCACATGCCGTGCAGGTGGATGGGGTGGGTCATCATGGTGTCGTTGACCAGGGTGATGCGCACGCGCTCACCGTACGTCAGCCGCAGCGGTTCGGCGTCGCTGAACTTGATGCCGTCGAACGACCAGGCGAAGCGCTCCATATGGCCGGTCAGGTGCAGCTCGATGTCACGCGATGGCGGGCGGCCGTCCGGGTCGGGGTAGGGGCTGCGCAGGTCGGCGTAGGTCAGCACGCGGCGACCATTGTCACGCAGGCCTATGCCAGGGTCGGCCAGGTTGGGGCGCGGTGCCATGGTCTGCATGTCCACCAGCGGGTTGCCGGTTTCACTGGCCGGGTGTTGCTGCATGGCCGGCATGGCGGCGTGGCTCATGCCGGCCATGTTGCCGTGGTCCATGCCCGTCATGGCATCCATACTGCCGTGGCCCATGTCGTCCATGCTCAGCACCGGGCGCGGGTCGGGGGCTGGCACCGGTGCCTGCAGCCCGGCCGCACGGGCCAAGGTGCCGCGGGCGAAGCCGGTGCGGTCCATGCTCTGGGCGAACAGGGTGTAGGCGGGTTGGTCGCCCACGGTTACCAGCACGTCGTAGGTCTCTGCCACGGCAATGCGCAGTTCATCCACGCTCACGGGGGTCACCGGCAAACCGTCGGCGGCGATCACCGTCAGCTTCAGCCCAGGGATGCGGAAGTCGAAATAGGTCATGGCTGAGGCGTTGATCAGCCGCAGGCGCACGGTTTCGCCTGGCTGGAACAGGCAGGTGAAGTTGCCTTGCGGTGGTTGGCCGTTGAGCAGGTAGGTGTAGGTGGCGGCGCTGATATCCGCGAGGTCGGTTGGGCTCATGCGCATGCGCGCCCAGGCCGTGCGTTCGGCGACGGTGGGGCTCCAGCCGTTTTCGGCCACGTCCTCGATGAAATCGCCAACCGTGCGCTTGTGGAAGTTGTACGCGTCGGACTGCTTCTTCAGCGTTGCCATCAGGTGTTCCGGCGCCTGGTCTGACCAGTCGCTGAACAGCAGCACATGATCGCGCTGGTAGCGGTGCGTTTCGGGCTCGCGTGGCTCGATCACGATCGCCCCGTATACCCCGGCTTGCTCCTGCAGCCCCGAATGGCTGTGGTACCAGTAGGTGCCGCTCTGGCGCAGGGTGAACTGGTACAGGTAGTCGCCGCCGGGTTCGATGCCAGCGAAGCTCAGGCCAGGCACGCCGTCCATGTTGGCTGGCAGGATGATGCCGTGCCAGTGGATCGAGGTGTCCTGCGCCAGTCGGTTGCGCACGCGCAACGTCACAGTATCACCTTCGCGCCAGCGCAGTAACGGGCCGGGCAGGCTGTTGTTGACGGTCAGTGCGGTACGCGGCCGGCCTGTGATGTTGACCGGGGTCTGGCCAATGAACAGCTCGAAATGCTGGCCGGCCAGGTCTCGGCCTTCGGCGGCCTGGGCCAGCGGGCGCCACAGCCCCAGGCCCGCCAGCGTGCTGGCGGCGCCCAGGCCTTTGACAAACGTACGGCGGGAGGGGTTGCGCAACATGGCGAGGCCTCATGCGGAAGAGCCACGATGTTCGCTGCCGCCGGCTGTCAGGTAGCTGAGGTGCACATTACAGTGTTGTCAGCTTGTTGCTTCGTCGATGCGGAGGTCGCGCATCAGCAGGCCGTAGTCGAGGGCAACCTGTTCCGGGATCGGCAGGTACACCACATGGCCATCGCCCGGTGCGACCTCGATGGCGTGCTGCTGGCGGTTGCACAGGCGGTGCAGGTCGAAGTGGTAGTTACCGCGCGGGGTCATCAGCTCCAGATGGTCGCCCACGGCGAAGCGGTTCTTCACCTTGACCTCGGCGAGGCCGTCGATACGCACGCCGGTCAGCTCGCCAACGAATTGCTGGCGTTCGGACACCGAGTTGCCCCGCTGGTAGTTCTGGTACTCGTCGTGTACGTGGCGACGCAGGAAACCTTCGGTGTAGCCGCGTTGCGCCAGGGATTCGAGGTTGCCCATCAGGGCGCGGTCGAATGGTCGCCCGGCCACCGCGTCGTCGATCGCCTGGCGATACGACTGCACCGCGCGGGCACAGTAGAAGTGCGATTTGGTGCGACCCTCGATCTTCAGCGAATGCACACCCATCAAGGCCAGGCGCTCGACGTGCTGGATGGCGCGCAGGTCCTTGGCGTTCATGATGTAGGTGCCGTGTTCATCCTCGAACGCTGGCATTTCAGTGCCGGGGCGGTTGCTTTCCTGTAGCAGGAACACTTGGTCGGTGGGTGCACCCAGGCCCAGGGTGGGCTGCACTTGGCGCACGATGTCACCGGTGGCGTTCTCGGTGGCCGGCGTGGCGTCGTATTTCCAGCGGCAGGCATTGGTGCAGGTGCCCTGGTTGGCGTCACGCTTGTTGAGGTAGCCCGACAGCAGACAACGGCCGGAATAGGCCATGCACAGGGCGCCGTGCACGAACACTTCCAGCTCCATGCCCGGCACCTGCTGGCGGATTTCCTCGATTTCGTCCAGCGACAGCTCTCGCGACAGGATCACCCGGCTCAGCCCAAGTTGCTGCCAAAACTGCACGCTCGCCCAGTTGACGGTGTTGGCCTGCACCGACAGGTGCACCGGCATCTGCGGGAAGTGCTGGCGCACCAGCATGATCAGGCCAGGGTCGGACATGATCAGCGCGTCCGGCGCCATCTCGATCACGGGTGCCAGGTCTTTGAGGAAGGTCTTGAGCTTGGCATTGTGCGGGGCGATGTTGACCACCACGTAGAAGCGCTTGCCCAGGGCATGCGCCTCCTCGATCCCCAGCGCCAGGTTGGCGTGATCGAACGCGTTGTTGCGCACCCGCAAGCTGTAACGTGGCTGGCCGGCGTAGACCGCATCGGCGCCGTAGGCAAACGCGTAGCGCATGGTCTTGAGGGTGCCGGCGGGGGCCAGCAGTTCGGGCTTGGCAGTAGGGTTCATGTGCGCACCGGGGCAAAAAGGCGGCGATGCTAGGGGGGATGGACAGGGTGCGTATTGATTTGCGTCAAGTGAGCGCGGCACTTTTGTCCAGATGGCGTGCACTAATCACTCATACGCCATTCGAGGAACTGCGATGAACGAAACCGCGCTACAGAACAAAGCCCTGGCAGTACTTTTGGCGCTGGTGACCATTGCCTTCTTCTGGATTCTGCTGCCGTATTACGGCGCAATCTTCTGGGCGGTGATCCTCGGCATCCTGTTCGCCCCGCTGCAGCGTAACTTGCTGATCCGCTGCGGGCGTCGGCGTAACCTTGCCGCAATCACCTCCACGCTGGTGTGCCTGCTTGTGGCGATCCTGCCGGTGATCATCACCAGCGCGCTGCTGGTACAAGAGGGCGCCACGCTTTACCAGCGCATCGAAAGCGGGCAACTGGACATCGCCGGTTACGTCGAGCGCGGCAAGGACATGCTCCCGGCATTCGCCCAGCGTGGCCTGGACAACATGGGCATGGGTAACCTCGACGGGTTGCGTGACAAGATCACCAAGTGGGCAACCCAGGGTAGCCAGGTATTGGCCAGCCAGGCGTTCAGCTTTGGCCAGGGCACGTTCGAGTTCCTGATCAGTTTCGGCATCATGATGTACCTGCTGTTCTTTTTCCTGCGTGATGGCCCGGACGTCGCGCGCCGGGTGCGCATGGCCGTACCGCTGCCCGAACACCAGAAGCGTCGTTTGCAGTTGAAGTTCAATCGTGTGGTGAGGGCGACGGTGAAGGGCAACGTGCTGGTGGCCATTACCCAAGGTGCGTTGGGTGGCTTTATTTTCTGGGTGCTGGACATCCCGAGTGCGCTGGTGTGGGCGGTGCTGATGGCATTTCTGTCGCTGCTGCCGGCGGTGGGCGCGGGCATCATCTGGGCGCCGGTGGCGGCGTATTTCCTGCTGACCGGGGCGATACTGCCAGGGGTGGTGCTTACCGCGTTCGGGGTGCTGGTGATCGGCCTGGTGGATAATGTGTTGCGGCCCATCCTGGTGGGCAAGGATACCCGCATGCCGGACTACCTGATCCTGGTGTCGACCCTTGGCGGGCTGGCGGTGTTCGGCCTCAACGGCTTCGTGATCGGCCCGTTGATCGCGGCGCTGTTCGTCTCCAGTTGGGCGATCTTTGCCGCGACCAAGCCGCAGGTGCAATTGCCGTAATAGCGTTCTAGCTCAGGTTTGTCGGTCGTAGGAGCGGGTTTACCCGCGAATAGGCCGGGCCTGCTGGCCAATTTCCACCCG
>NZ_JBICMK010000113.1:0-45899 GCF_043106315.1 Pseudomonas sp. FYR_5
TCTCCACCCGCCGTTCACCGTTGACGCCGCTACCGTATTCGCGGGTGAACCCGCTCCTACGCCGATCGGGGGCGGACACACATTGGCGATTGGGCGCAGGCCCGCGCCTGCATAGGCACCAGAGCCTCGATCATATACACAATCAATTGGCCCCCACCCCTCGGGGGGCCTACAGTGCGCCCGAAACCCACCCAACCCTGGGAGACCACCATGAGAAAAAAGCCGAAAAAGCACGGCCCCAACAAGGCCAAGTCCATCATCGCCCAGCCACTGTTCCGCTGCCGCCAGGAACAACCGAACAAGGGCAAAGGCAGCTACCGCCGCGAAGCCTTCCAATCGAGAGATTGGGAGGCTTCCTACTTTTTGGCTGCATGAAAGCATCGCAAGCGCAGGCATGATATGGTCGTCACCTGACCTGCAACTCTGGATCTGTGCATGCTCTTCCGTATTATCCCCCGCTGGGAAACCCGCCAGCTGATCGCGGCCTCCAGCTTCATCCTGCTCGTGGCCTGTGCGGAAAAGCCCACCGCCGCCGACGCGCTGCCGCTGGCCCCTGCCCAACCCAACCCAGTGGTGACCGTGCCCGGCGCAACGCCCGACGTCAGCACTGAAATCCAGCCTCTGCAAACCTTCGCCCAATGGCAAGCGGGCTTCCGCGAGCAGGCCCTGCAAGCCGGCATTTCGCCGAGCACCTTCGACCGCGCCTTCCTCGGTGTCACCCCTGACCTGGACGTGATCAAGGCAGATCGCAGCCAGCCGGAGTTCACCCGCCCGGTATGGGAATATCTCGAAGGCGCCCTGTCGCCCCTGCGTGTGCGCAACGGCAAGAAGCTGCTGGTGCAGAACGCTGAGCTGCTGACTCGCCTCGAGCAACAATATGGCGTGGACCGCCAGGTGCTGGTCGCGGTGTGGGGCATGGAAAGCAACTTCGGTCAGTTCCAGGGCAGCAAGTCGGTGATCCGCTCGCTGGCCACTTTGGCCTATGAGGGCCGCCGCCCACAGTTCGCCCAGGACCAGCTGATTGCCGCGCTGCAGATCATCCAGCATGGTGACATCCAGCCTGAAGCCATGCGGGGCTCGTGGGCCGGCGCCATGGGCCAGACCCAGTTCATCCCGACCACCTACAACACCCATGCCGTGGACTTCGACGGCGATGGCCGCCGCGACATCTGGAACAGCACACCAGACGCCCTGGCCTCAACAGCGCACTACCTGCAGAGTTCGGGCTGGAAACGCGGCCAACCGTGGGGCTTCGAGGTACAGGTGCCGGCTGGTTTCGACTTCTGGCAGGCCGATGGCGCACAGCGCAAACCGGTGAGTGAATGGCTGGCGATGGGCTTAAAACTGCCAGCAGGTACCCGCCTGCCAGCAGGTAGCAACCAACTGTCTGCCGCCCTTCTGCTGCCGGCCGGTGCACGCGGCCCGGCGTTCCTGGTGCTGGACAACTTCCGCGCCATCCTCAAGTACAACAACTCGTCGTCCTATGCCTTGGCAGTGAGCCTGCTCGGGGATCGCTTCAGCGGCTGGGGCTTCATTGCCGGCAGCTGGCCGAAAGAGGACCTGCCGCTCAGTCGCAGCGAGCGCATGGAGCTGCAGCACTTGTTGAACAGCCGCGGGCATGATGCGGGTAAAGCCGATGGCATTATCGGGGCCAATACCCGCAAGGCGATCCGCAATGCCCAGCAAGGGCTGGGATGGCCAGCGGATGGCTACCCGACCCATAAGCTGCTTGAGAGCCTGCGGCAGCAGTAAGCATTTCGGGGCCGCTGCGCGGCCCCCGACAATCTCACGCCCTGAACAGATCCTGCTCCAGCACCAGTGTTTGCTGAACACTGTCCAGCCTTACCCGAGCCCCCAGCGGCAAGCATACATTCGGGTCACAATGCCCGCTGCGCCAACCCGCCAGCACCGGCACCCCCAGCGGTGCAAACGTATCCTCCAGCAACGGCGTCAGCGCCGCTGTGGTAATCCCGGCAAAGTCACCCACCAGCACGCCTTTGATCCCCTCCAGCTTGCCTGCCAGGCGTAACTGGGTCAGCAGCCGATCCACCCGGTACAACGGCTCGTTGACGTCCTCGATGAACAGGATGCAGCCTTGGGTATCCAGCTCGGCAAGCGTCCCCATGGTCGCACCCAGCATCGACAGGTTGCCACCCAACAGCGGCCCGCTGGCCACCCCCGGCAGCACGCTATCCAAAGCGAAGCCCTCCGGGTGCGCGACCTGCTCGCCTGCCTTCACAAGCCCACCCAGCTGCGCCAGCAACGACGACTCGGTAGGTGGCAACTTGGCGCCCAGCAGGTCGGCATTGAGCATCCCCCCATGGAAGGTCACCAGTCCGACATGCCGGTAGATCGCCGTATGCAGCGCGGTGATGTCGCTGTAGCCGATCAGCGGCTTGGGGTTGCGTCGGATCAGTTCGAAGTCGAGCTGATCAAGCAAGCGCATGCTGCCGTACCCCCCACGCATGCACAGAATGGCGTCAATGGCCGGATCGGCAAAGGCTGCGTGCAAGTCCTGCAGGCGCTGCTGGTCCGGCCCAGCCAGGTAGCCCTGCGCCTGCAGGGCACCCGGGTAGATACAGCAACGGTAGCCGCGGTCGACGAACCACTGGCTAACGTTGTGCGCATCAAGCCGCGCCGCGCCCGCCGGGGCGACAATGGCAAAGCACGCGTTGGCCGGCAACGCGGCTGGCAGGGTGGGTTGGAAGGTTTTGGCGCAATACATCGCGGCTCCTTGCAGCGCATGGGACACAAACAAAAATGCCGATGCCGCCCTTGGGCGCGCATCGGCATCTGTGGCTCTGCTCTTGGCTAGAGCATAGCTCAGAGCTTGATCTTGGCTTCGTGAGCCTGCTGGTCGGCGTGGTACGAAGAACGCACCAGCGGGCCAGAAGCAACGTTCTTGAAGCCCATCTTGTAACCCTCCTCGGCGAACCAGGCAAAGGTGTCCGGGTGAACGAACCGCTGCACCGGCAAATGGCTGCGCGACGGCTGCAGGTACTGGCCGAGGGTAAGCATGTCGATGTCATGCTCGCGCATGCGGTGCATCACTTCGATCACTTCCTCGTCGGTCTCACCCAGGCCGAGCATCAGGCCCGACTTGGTCGGTACGTGCGGCACCAACTGCTTGAACTTCTGCAGCAGGTCCAGCGACCAGTCATAGTCCGACCCCGGGCGCGCGGCCTTGTACAGGCGCGGTACGGTCTCGAGGTTGTGGTTGAACACATCCGGCGGCTCTTGCGCGGTGATTTCCAGGGCAACGTCCATACGGCCGCGGTAGTCCGGCACCAAGGTCTCCAACTGCACGCCCGGCGACAGCGCGCGGATTTCGCGGATGCAGTCAGCAAAGTGCTGGGCACCACCGTCACGCAGGTCGTCGCGGTCCACCGAGGTGATCACCACATACTTCAGGCGCAGGTCGGCAATGGCAACCGCCAGGTTTTTCGGCTCGTCCAGATCCAGCGGCTTCGGTCGGCCGTGGCCAACGTCGCAGAACGGGCAACGACGGGTGCAGATGTCACCCATGATCATGAAGGTGGCGGTACCACCCGAGAAGCACTCGCCCAGGTTCGGGCAGGATGCTTCTTCGCACACGCTGTGCAGTTTGTGCTTGCGCAGCAGTTGCTTGATGCGGTCTACCTCGGGCGACACCGGGATACGCACGCGAATCCAGTCGGGCTTCTTTGGCAGCTCATCGGTAGGGATGATCTTCACCGGGATGCGCGCGACTTTGTCGGCACCACGCAGCTTGACCCCAGCTTCCACCTTCTTCGGCGCTGGGCGCGGGGTGGCATCCTGGGTAGGTATCAGGTTCGGCACGGCTTCTTGCACAGTTGTCATATTCAGTCGATTCCGCCCGTGAGGGTCGTCTGCTCAGCGTAGTCGAGGTGCTTGACCAGCTGTCCGCGCAGCCTTGTCCTGACCTCGTCGAGTTCGATCGGACCTGCCAGGTCGCGCAGCTGGGTCATCGCCAGCCCCGCATAGCCGCAGGGGTTGATTCGGCGGAATGGCGCAAGGTCCATGTCCACGTTCAGGGCAAGGCCGTGAAACGAACGGCCGTTGCGAATTCGCAGGCCGAGGGAGGCGATTTTCGCTCCGTCGACATAGACACCCGGGGCATCAGGCTTGGCAGACGCCTGAACAGCATAGCTGGCGAGCAGGTCGATGAGGGCCTGCTCGATACGGCTGACCAACTCACGCACGCCAAAGCCCAGCCGGCGCACATCCAGCAGCAGGTAGGCCACCAGCTGGCCGGGGCCATGGTAGGTGACCTGGCCGCCGCGGTCGGTCTGCACCACCGGGATGTCGCCCGGCACCAGCAGGTGTTCGGCCTTGCCGGCCTGCCCCTGAGTGAAGACCGCAGGGTGCTCGACCAGCCAGATTTCATCCTGGCTGTCCGGGCTGCGCTGCTCGGTAAAACGACGCATGGCCTCGAGCACCGGTTCATAGGGCTGCAGGCCAAGCTCGCGAAAACCGAGGCAGGCGGACATCAGAGCACCATTTTCACGATGCCAGTAGCGCGCAGAGCGCTGTTGATATCGTGCAACTGGTTCTCGCTTTCGGCAACGATGTGCAATTGCACGGTGGTGTACTTGCCTTCCTTGCTCTGGCGTTCGGCCAGGGTGGAAAGGTCGACTTTGGCGTGCTTGCTGAGAATCTCGATGACCGTGTCCTTGAAACCGACAACGGTGTCACCGATGACCTTGATCGGGTAATCGTCGCAGGGGAATTCGATCTTGTGCGACTTGACGTCTGGTTCGCTCATGGCGGAAACGGCCTCGTAAGCCGTGGCAACAACAACACCCCCGCGGTATGCGCGGGGGCATGCAGGTCACGTATCAGTTGAACAACCCGTAGAAGAATAGACGGATGCTATCCCACATACGGCGGAAGAAACCACCTTCCTCGACGCCATCAAGGGCGATCAGGTCGGCGCTGTGAACCACTTTCTCGTCCAGTTTGACTTCCACTTTGCCGATCACGTCACCTTTGGCGATCGGTGCGGTGAGCTGCGGGTTCATGGTCATCGAAGCCTGCAGGCGCTTCAATTGGCCTTTAGGCATGGTCATGGTCAGGTCGTCCGCCAGGCCAGCCTTGACTTGGCTGGTCGCACCCTTCCAGACCGGTGCCTGGGTCAGCTCGGTGCCCTTCTGGTAGAAGGTCTGGGTTTCGAAGAAGCGGAAACCGTAGGTCAGCAGCTTCTGGGTTTCGGCAGCACGCGATTGTTCGCTGTTGGTACCGAACACCACGGCGATCAGGCGCTGGCCGTCACGTACGGCAGAGGCCACCATGCAGTAGCCGGCTTCGTCGGTGTGACCGGTTTTCAGGCCATCGACGGTCTTGTCACGCCACAGCAGCAGGTTGCGGTTAGGCTGCTTGATGTTGTTCCACAAGAACTCTTTCTGCGAGTAGATGGCGTAGTGGGCCGGATCGACACTGATGATCGCACGGGCCAGGGTCGCCATGTCGTGCGCCGACGAGTAGTGCTCAGGGTTAGGCAGGCCGGTCGGGTTCATGAAGTGGCTGTTGGTCATGCCCAGGTCGGCAGCCGTCTTGTTCATCATGTCGGCGAAGGCGTCTTCGCTGCCGGCGATATGCTCGGCCAAGGCGACCGAGGCGTCGTTACCGGACTGGATGATGATGCCGTGCAGCAGGTCGCTGACCGTTACCTGGCTGCCAACCTTGATGAACATGCGCGAACCGCCGGTACGCCATGCGTTTTCGCTGACGGTAACCGGGTCGTTTTCACCGATCTGGCCACGTCGGATGTCCAGCGTGGCGATGTAGGCGGTCATCAGCTTGGTCAGGCTGGCTGGCGGCAGGCGCTCGTCACCGTTGTTCTCGACCAGCACGTTGCCGCTGGACGCGTCCATGAGTACGTAGGACTTGGCTGCCAGTTGTGGTGGCGCCGGCGTCATCTGCTCGGCCGCGAAGGCGACAGGCGTGATCAGCAGCAGTACAGGCAGGCAAAGTCGTTTGGCAAGGTTGGTGATGTTCATCCGTCTCTCGAAAATCGCTAATGGTCTGAGATGTTCCCTGGGCAAGATCATGTGCCCAGCGCCAGTCAGTCTAGTTTTATGGCCGTTGGCCTGGCCCGCGAACGTGCGGCTTTATGTCGCTGCGGGCAAAAGCTGTCATTGTACATGGCCGAGCCCGGCAATTCATGACAAAACCGCAGTCAGTCTGCTGTGACCACCTTGGCCTGCCCCAAGTTCGCCAAGCGAATGCTGTCTTGTGCTTGCCGGATCTCACCCTGGCTGCCGATCGGCCCCAGGCGCACGCGGTGCAGGGTCTGCTGGTTACGCACGATCGAGCTGATGAACACGGGTGCACTGACCATGGTGCTGAGCTTGGCGCGCAGCAACTCGGCAGCGTCAGGGTTGGCGAAAGCGCCTACCTGCAAGAAACTGCCAGCGTTGCCGCCAGGCACGTTGTTGCCACCCACCTGCACCGGGACCACTGGTGCTGCGTGTTGCTGTGGTGGCGGGTTCCATTGCTCGACACGCCCGGTGCTGGCCGGTATTGCCTGGGTTTGCGCCACTTGCGGCTCCTTCAACACCATCGGCGGCGTCTGGCCACGCTGAGCCCAC
The DNA here is from genome assembly GCF_043106315.1 of Pseudomonas sp. FYR_5. NCBI lineage: Bacteria > Pseudomonadati > Pseudomonadota > Gammaproteobacteria > Pseudomonadales > Pseudomonadaceae > Pseudomonas > Pseudomonas sp. FYR_5. The sequence continues at coordinate 6,591 of NZ_JBICMK010000113.1, forward strand.
CACTGTTTCGGATCGATACCCTCGACGCGCACGTGCGCAGTGCCGATTTCGGCATAGCCGAGCTTTTTCGCCGCAGCATAGGACAAGTCGATGATACGGTCGGAGTAGAACGGGCCGCGGTCGTTCACGCGAAGGATCACGCTGCGGCCGTTCGCCAGGTTGGTCACCCGCACATAGGCAGGCAGTGGCAGGGTCTTGTGCGCTGCGCTCATGCCATACAGGTCGTACAGCTCACCGTTGGCAGTGTTCTGCCCGTGGAATTTGGTGCCGTACCATGACGCCGTACCCTCGGCGCGGTAGTTGCGCGAGTCCTGTATCGGGTAGTAGGTCTTGCCAAGCACGGTGTACGGGTTGGCCTTGTAGTTACCGGTGTGCACGGTCGGCGTGGCATCGGGGATCTTGTTCACATCCACGTCCCACCACGGTGCGCCGTCCTTGTGCGCCCGGTTGATGTCAAGGCCCGGCTGGCTGCGCACGACATTACCACTGCTTTGCGGGGCCGGGCGGTTGGAAGAGCAGCTGACCAGCGCCACACCGACGGCGAGGCAGGTGAGCAGCTTGAAAGAGTTGGCAGAGATGATTGCGCGCATTACTTGATGCCCCGTACTTGAACCAGCTGTTCCGCAAGCTGATGTACCGCCATGGCATACATCACGCTGCGGTTGTAGCGAGTGATCGCGTAGAAGTTCTTCAGGCCCATCCAGTACTCGGGACCGTTCTGGCCTTCGAGACGGAAGGCGGTAACCGGCAGATCATCGCGCAGGGAATCATGAACCGACCAGCCAAGCGTACGCAACTCTCCAACCGTTTTCACCGGCTCGATGCCGGTCGTCAGGCCTTCGTCGACGCGCTCGCCGGCCACCCTGGCGCGACTGACCACACCCTGCCCGGCCACCCAGCCGTGGCGCTTGAAGTAGCTGGCCACGCTGCCGATGGCATCGTCAGGGTTGTTCCAGATATTGATATGGCCGTCCCCGTCGAAGTCCACCGCGTAGTGGCGGAAGCTGCTTGGCATGAACTGCGGCAGCCCCATGGCACCGGCGTATGACCCCTTGAGCGTCAAGGGGTCGAGCTGTTCCTCGCGGGCCAGCAGCAGGAACTCACGCAGCTCCTTGCGGAAGAATTCGGCCCGTGGCGGATAGTCGAAGCCCAGCGTCGACAGGGCGTCGATCACCCGGTAGTTGCCGGTATTGCGGCCAAAAAAGGTTTCCACGCCAATGATCGCGACAATGTACTGCGCAGGTACGCCGTACTCCTGCTCGGCCCGCGTCAATACGGCCTCGTGCTGGCGCCAGAAGTCCACACCGCGAGCGATACGCGCATCGGTGATGAACATCGGCCGGTAGTCCTTCCACGGTTTGACCCGTTCGGCCGGGCGCGATATGGCGTCGAGGATCGACTGCTTGCGCTGCACCTCACGAAACACACCCATCAGTTGCTCAGGCGCAAAACCATAGTCGCGGCTCAGTTCGCCAACGAACGCGGCTACCTGGGGCGAGCCGTCGTATTCGCCGGCATGGGCCAGCTGTACAGCGCCGAACAGGCCCATCGCTCCGATCCAAGGCGCACAACGGGCAGCCCAGTTACGCACTGCTTGCATGAAATTGTTCACCTTATTCAAACCTGCGCGATCCATTTGCGGTGCGTATGGATCGACATCAAAACGCCAAACGCTGACAGCAGCGTCACCAACGATGTTCCGCCATAGCTGATGAACGGTAGCGGCACGCCCACCACGGGCAGAAGGCCACTTACCATTCCGATATTGACGAATACGTATACAAAAAAGGTCATGGTCAGGCTGCCCGCAAGCAGCTTGCCAAACAGGGTCTGCGCCTGGGCCGTGATCACCAGGCCACGGCCGATCAGCAGCAGGTAGACAATCAGCAGCAGGCAGATGCCGACCAGGCCGAACTCCTCGCCGAGCACGGCGATGATGAAGTCGGTGTGGCTTTCCGGCAGAAAGTCCAGGTGCGACTGTGTGCCAAGCAGCCAGCCTTTGCCAAACACCCCGCCCGAGCCGATCGCCGCCTTGGACTGGATGATGTTCCAACCGGTGCCCAACGGGTCGCTTTCAGGGTCGAGGAAGGTCAATACCCGCTGCTTCTGGTAGTCGTGCATGACGAAGAACCACATTGCCACTGCGACTGGCACTGCTGCCGCCAGCACGCTGAGAATCCAGCGCCAGCGCAAGCCGCCCATGAACAGCACGAACGCACCGGAGGCCAGGATCAGCAGCGCGGTCCCCAGGTCGGGCTGACGCACGATCAGCATGAACGGCACACCGATCAGCACCAGGCTGATCGCCACGTGCTTCAAATGGGGCGGCAAGGTGCGCTTGGACAGGTACCAGGCGATGGTCGCCGGCATGATGATCTTCATGAATTCCGAGGGCTGGAAGCGGATCACCCCTGGGATGTTGATCCAGCGCGTGGCACCCATGGCGTTGTGGCCCATCACGTCCACCACCACCAGCAGCAGCACTCCGGTCAGGTAGGCCAGCGGCACCCAGCGCGCCATGAAGCGCGGCTCCAGCTGGGCGATGACGAACATCGACACCAGACCGATGCCAAACGAGGTGGCTTGCTTGAGCAGCAGGTCCCAGTTCTTGCCACTGGCCGAATACAGTACGAACAGGCTGCCGGCTGCAAGGGTCAGCAGAATGATCAGCAAGGGGCCGTCGATATGGATGCGCTGCAGAAAGCTGGCACGCCGACGCATCACATCCTCGCTGGAGAGCATGCGATCGAAATTGTTCATCACAGGGCCGATTCCTGGGTAACGGTGGCTGGCGCGAACTCGGGTTTGAGCTGGCCATTTTCGTCGAGCAACCAGGCGTCCATGATCTGGCGTACCACCGGTGCGGCGACACCCGAGCCGGACTCACCGTTCTCGACCATCACCGAGACCACGATTTTCGGGGCTTCGGCTGGGGCAAAAGCGACGAACAGGGCATGGTCGCGGTGGCGCTCCTGAAGTTTGTTGCGGTCGTACCTCTCGCCCTGCTTGATCGCCACCACCTGAGCGGTACCGCTCTTGCCTGCAATACGGTACTGGGCACCGGCAGCTGCTTTGCGCGCGGTACCGCGGGCGTTGTGCATCACCTGCTCCATGCCATGGGTGACCTTGGCCCAATCGGACTTGTCACGCAGCACGATGTTTTCCATCGGGTTGTTGTCCACCGGCGGCTGGCCTTCGATGGTCTTGGCCAGGTGCGGGCGGTTCCACACGCCTTTGTTGGCGATCAGTGCAGTGGCCTGGGCCAGTTGCAGCGGCGTTGCCTGCATGTAGCCCTGGCCGATGCCGAGAATCAGGGTTTCGCCGGGGAACCAGGCCTGGCGACGGGTGGCTCGCTTCCATTCGCGCGACGGCATCAACCCGGCAGACTCCTCGAACATGTCGAGGGAAACCCGCTGGCCGATACCGAACTTGTTCATGTAGATGGACAACCGATCGATACCCATCTTGTGCGCAAGGTCATAGAAGTAGGTGTCGTTCGAGCGCATGATGGCGGTATCCAGATCCACCCAGCCATCACCGGAGCGGTTCCAGTTACGGTATTTATGGTCGTAGTTGGGCAGCTGGTAGTAGCCTGGGTCAAACACCCTGCTGCTGGCATTGACAACGCCACTGTCCAGTCCGGCAATAGCCACCGCCGGCTTGATGGTCGAACCCGGCGGGTACAGGCCACGCAGCACGCGGTTGAATAGCGGCCGATCGATCGAGTCGCGCAATTCACCATAGGCCTTGAAGCTGATGCCGGTGACGAACAGGTTGGGGTCGAAGCTAGGCTGACTCACCATCGCCAGGACTTCGCCGGTTCGCGGATCGAGCGCAACCACTGCACCACGCCGGCCTCCCAGGGCGGCTTCGGCGGCCTCCTGCAGCTTGATGTCCAGGCTCAGCACAATGTCTTTGCCCGGCTTCGGGTCGGTGCGTTTGAGCACCCGCAGCACGCGGCCACGGGCGTTGGTCTCGACTTCCTCGTAACCCACCTGGCCGTGCAGGGCATCCTCGTAGAAGCGCTCGATGCCGGTCTTGCCAATATGGTGGGTACCGCTGTAGTTCACCGGGTCGAGCGTTTTCAGCTCTTTCTCGTTGATCCGCCCTACATAACCCACCGAGTGGGCGAAATGCGCACCCTGCGGGTAATGCCGCACCAACTGGGCCACCACTTCCACACCTGGCAGGCGGAACTGGTTTACCGCCACACGGGCGATCTGCTCTTCATTGAGCTCGAACAGGATCGGCACCGGCTCGAATGGCCGGCGGCCTTGGCGCATGCGCTTTTCGAACAGGGCGCGGTCGTCAGCGGTGAGATCCAGCACTTCGACGATCGTATCCAGCACTTCCTGCCAGTTACCTGCACGTTCGCGGGTCATCGACAGGCTGAAGCTGGGCCGGTTGTCGGCAACGATCACCCCGTTGCGGTCGAAGATCAGCCCGCGCGTCGGCGGGATCGGCTGCACATGCACCCGGTTGTTCTCCGACAGCGTGGAGTGGTAGTCGTACTGGATGATCTGCAGGTAGTACAGCCGCGCGATCAACACGCAAACAAGCAGCATGATCGCCACTGCGCCGACCACGACGCGCTTGCGCACCAGGCGGGCGTCTTTCTCGTGGTCCTTGAGACGGATCGGCTGCGACATCGGACTGCTTACAGGCTCATTTGTGGTAAGGGTGCCCGGACAACACGGTCCAGGCGCGATAGATCTGCTCGCCGATGAGTATCCTTACCAACGGGTGCGGCAAAGTCAGCGGCGACAGCGACCAACGTTGCTCGGCGCGTGCGCAAACCTCAGGCGCCAGGCCCTCCGGCCCCCCCACCATCAAATTCACCGTGCGCGCATCCAGGCGCCAGCGGTCCAGCTCGGTGGCCAACTGCTCGGTACTCCAGGGCTTGCCATGGACCTCGAGGGTGACAATGCGTTCCCCAGGTTGCACCTTGCTCAGCATGGCTTCGCCCTCCTGACGGATCAGGCGAGCGACGTCCGCATTCTTGCCACGGGTGTTCAGCGGGATTTCCACCAGCTCCAGCGACAGCTCAGCGGGCAGGCGCTTGGCATATTCATGCCAGCCTTCCTCGACCCACTTTGGCATACGCGAGCCGACTGCAATCAGGCGCAGACGCACAGCGCTTTCCTTATTCGCGGTCTTTGAGCTTGTCGGAGTACTCGTGGGCATGGTCCGGGCTGTGGTGCTTGCCATCGGCGGCACGGCTTTGCTCGGCACCCTGCCACAGACGCTCAAGGTCATAGAACTGGCGGGCAGCGGCGGTCATCATATGCACGATGACGTCGTTCAGGTCCAGCAGCACCCAGTCGCTATCGCCCTTGCCTTCTTCACCCAGTGGCTGGGCGCCCTTGGCCTTGACCGCTTCACGGACCTTTTCGGCCATCGCGTTGATCTGGCGGTTGGAGGTACCGGTGGCAATGATCATGTAGTCGGTCAGGCTGTGCTTCTCGCGCACGTCGATGACCTGGATGTCCTGGGCCTTGACGTCTTCCAGCGCGGCCTTGGTCACTGCGACCAGTTCTTCGCCGTAAATTTTCTGCTTGGTCATATAAAACTCGTTCAACTCGTTGGATGAGGCGCCAGAGGCACCGTCAGTTGGGCGCACGATACAGTTCGTGCGCCTCGATATAGGCCAGTACGGCGTCCGGCACCAGGAACCTCACCGATTTGCCGCTGGCCAGCAGCTGTCGGATCTGTGTAGCCGACACCGCAAGCGGCGTCTGCCAGACGAACGAAATATTTCCCGCCGGGCCGGACATGGCGGTGGGATCGCTCTCCGAGCGCGCAGCCAACAGGTTGCGCAACTCGTCAGGGGGTTCTACGTCGGCATCCGGACGTTGCAGTACCAGGATGTGACAGTGTTGCAGCAATTCTTCCCAGCGATGCCAGGCGGGCAGGCCACAGAAGGCATCCCAACCCAGCACCAGGAACAGCTGGTCGTCGCCGGACAGTTCGGCGCGGATCGATTCCAGCGTATCGATGGTGTACGACGGCTTGTCACGTTCCAGCTCGCGGGCATCGACGCTCAGGCAAACGACGCCCTGCACCGCTTCACGGACCATGGCCAGGCGATCCTGCGCGGCCACCTGTGGCGTGTCGCGGTGCGGCGGCCGGGCATTGGGCAACAGGCGTAGCTCATCCAGCCCCATGAACTCGGCCACTTCCAGCGCGCTGCGCAGGTGGCCTATATGCACGGGGTCGAAGGTACCACCTAGAATGCCGATGCGTCGGACTGCCTGGGCCTTGCTCAACTCAGCAGGACCCCTGGCCGCGCAACTGGCCATCGCCGATCACCACATACTTCTCGCAGGTCAGGCCTTCCAGGCCGACAGGGCCGCGGGCATGGAGCTTGTCGGTGGAAATACCGATTTCCGCCCCCAGGCCGTACTCGAAGCCGTCGGCAAAGCAGGTCGGGGTGTTGAGCATGACCGACGCCGAATCGACCTCAGCCATGAACTGACGGGCTTCACCCTGGTGTTCGCTGATGATCGAGTCGGTGTGGTGCGAGCCGTAGTGGTTGATGTGCTCGATGGCCTGGTTCAGGCCGTCGACCACGCGAATCGACAGGATCGCATCGAGGTATTCCGCGTGCCAGTCGGCTTCGGTGGCCGGTTTGGCGCTGATGATAGCCTGGGTACGCTCGCAACCGCGCAGCTCCACGCCCTTCTCCACGAAGCGGCGGGCCATTTCTGGCAGGAAGCGCTCAGCCACTTGTTGGTCGACCAGCAGCGTTTCCATGGCCCCGCAAATGCCGTAGCGGTAGGTCTTGGCGTTGAAGGCCACATTCCAGGCCTTGTCCAGGTCGGCATGCTGGCTGACATAGATGTGGCAGATACCGTCCAGGTGCTTGATCACCGGTACGCGGGCATCGCGGCTGATGCGCTCGATCAGGCCACGGCCTCCGCGCGGCACGATGACATCGACGAATTCCGGCATGCTGATCAGCGCGCCCACGGCTTCGCGGTCGGTGGTTTCGACCACCTGCACCACCGCTGCCGGCAAGCCGGCTTCGGCCAGGCCGCGCTGGATGCAGGTGGCAATGGCGCGGTTGGAATGGATGGCTTCGGAACCGCCACGCAGGATGGTTGCGTTCCCCGACTTGAGGCACAGGCTGGCAGCATCAATGGTCACGTTCGGGCGCGATTCATAGATGATCCCGATCACCCCCAGCGGGGTACGCATCTTGCCTACCTGAATGCCCGATGGACGGTAGCTCATGTCGCGAATGGCACCGACCGGGTCCGGCAGGCTGGCCACCTGGCGCAAGCCGGTGATCATGCCGTCGATGCGCGCAGGGGTCAGCGCCAGGCGGTCGAGCAGTGCGGGCTCCAGACCACTGGCGCGGCCGGCGGCCAGGTCCAGCTCGTTGGCAGCAGTGAGTTCGGCACGGGCAGCGTCCAGCGCGTCGGCGGCGGCTTGCAGGGCGCGGTTCTTCTGCGCGGTGCTGGCACGGCCAATCACCCGGGAAGCCTCACGGGCAGCGCGACCCAAGCGGGTCATATAGTCAAGAACGGACTCAGTCATGGGTTCGGTGTCTTGGCGAAGGGGAAATCGGCTGATTATAACTGCCGCGCAGGTGTACGCCCAGCGGCGGGTGGCGGATGGTAGAAAATGGATGGGGCAATGCGCAGGAAAGATGTAACCGGGGTTATCGAGATTGGCACCTCCTGTTGCGACCCTTTCGCGGGCGCGCCAGCTCCCACAGGGCTTTCACAAGGCCTGGACCTATGCACCACCAGTGGGAGCGGGCATGCCTGCGAAAGAGCCGGCACTGCCAACATCACCATCCAATTCAGCCTCGATTAAGCCATTCATTGCTATCATCCCTGCCCCTCCAGCCACGAACTGCCCGCATGCCAGCCCTGCCCGACAGCTTTTTCGACCGCGACGCCCAGACCCTGGCCAAGGCCCTGCTGGGCAAGGTCATCCGCCACCGCCACGGCGACCTGTGGCTGGCCGCGCGCATCATCGAGACCGAGGCCTACTACCTTGCCGACAAAGGTAGCCACGCCTCGCTCGGCTACACCGAAAAACGCAAGGCGCTGTTCCTGGATGGTGGGCACATCTACATGTACTACGCCCGCGGCGGCGACTCGCTGAACTTCAGCGCCCAAGGGCCGGGCAACGCCGTGCTGATCAAGTCTGCCTATCCTTGGCAGGACACCCTCTCGGGGCCCGACAGCCTGGCGCAGATGCAACTGAACAACCCCGATGCGAGCGGCAACCTACGCCCGGAAGAACGCCTGTGCGCCGGCCAGACCCTGCTATGCCGGGCCCTGGGCCTGAAAGTGCCGCACTGGGACGCCCAGCGTTTTGACGCCGAACGCCTGTACGTCGAGGACTGCGGCAACGCCGTGCCCCGAGTGGTCCAGGCCGCTCGCCTGGGCATCCCGCACGGGCGCGACGAGCACCTGCCGTACCGCTTCGTCGACGCCGAGTACGCCCGTTTCTGCACGCGGAACCCGTTACGCCGCGGCCAAGTCGAAGGCCGTGATTTCTTCATTCTCGAACAAGGAAGCTGAACATGGGCCAATGGCTCGACAGCCTGACCGGCTGGCTCAGCGCCAACCCGCAGTGGCTTGGCCTGGCGATTTTCCTGGTGGCCTGCATCGAATGCCTGGCCATCGCCGGCATTATCGTGCCGGGCACCATACTGCTGTTCGCCGTTGCGGTACTGGCCGGCAACGGCGCGTTCAGCCTGGGCGAAACGCTGCTCCTCGGCTTTCTCGGCGGCCTGCTGGGCGACGCCCTGTCTTACGCAGTGGGCAAGTACTTTCACCAGAACATCCGCCGCCTGCCGCTGCTCCGCCACCATCCAGAATGGATCGGCAGCGCCGAAAGCTACTTCCAGCGTTATGGCATCGCCAGCCTGCTGGTAGGCCGTTTCATCGGCCCGCTGCGGCCGATGCTGCCAATGGTCGCCGGCATGTTCGACATGCCCCTGCCGCGTTTCATCGCTGTCAGCCTGTTGGCGGGTGCCGGCTGGTCGGTAGCCTACCTGCTACCCGGCTGGGCCACCGGCGCCGCCATGCGCCTGCCCCTGCCGGAAGGCTTCTGGCTGGACGCCGGGATCATTGCCGGCGCCCTCGCAGTGCTGATCGGCCTGAGCCTGAATACCAGCCTGCGTGACCAGCGCCACGGCACGCGGCTGGTTGCCGCTCTCAGCTTTATCGCCCTGGCCGGTGTATTCCTTGGCTGGCCCTACTTCCATGAGTTCGACCAAGGCGTGATGACACTGGTCCAGGAGCATCGCAGCCAGGCCATCGACAGCACCGTGGTACTGGTGACACGACTAGGCGATTTCCGCACCCAGTTCTTCCTCGGCGGCCTGCTGACCGGCCTGCTGCTGCTTGCCCGCCAGTGGCGACATGCATTTTTCGCCGCTGGTGCGCTGATGGGTACGGCGATCGCCAACGGCACCCTGAAATGGCTATTTGCCCGGGCACGGCCGGAAGTATTGACCGACCCACTGACCAGCTACAGCATGCCCAGCGGGCACAGCTCGGCATCGTTCGCGTTCTTTCTGGTAATGGCCGTGCTGGCAGGGCGTGGGCAGCCACCACGGATGCGTCTGACCTGGGTGATGCTGGGGTGCATTCCGGCGCTGGCGATTGCCCTGTCGCGGGTGTACCTGGGGGCGCACTGGCCAACCGACATCCTGGCCGGGGCCCTTCTGGCCTGTTGCGTGTGTGCACTCAGCCTGACATTGGTGCAACGCCAGCAGGCCCTGCCGGCCCTGCCGCTTCGGGTGTGGTGGCTGGTGTTGCCGGCATGCGTGGCGCTGCTGGCGTTCTTTGCCATGCATGCGCTGCCTCAGGCGTTGGCCAGGTATCAATATTGATGTCGCCTGTGCCGGCCTATTCGCGGAGATCGCGCTTGTCGTAGGCGCGGGTTTACCCGCGAAGGGGCCGGCACAGGCAATACAGAACCATCAGGCGAACAGCTCACCCTGAATCCGTTCCAGCAGTTTCTGGATTTCCCCCAGCCGCTGCTGCGGCGAATCGAGAGTCAGCAGGTCCAGCTTGTCCTCTTCCATGAACGGCAACAGGTACGCCAGCTGATTGGCCAGCGCCTGACGCCCGTCCACCGGGCGCGGCATGCCCAGCGCTTCGACCATGGGATGCTCACCCAGGGCCACCAGCAGCGCCAGCAGGTCGTCATCGGCCTCGAGCAACGGGCTGTCTGCCTGCTCCGGCAGCCATTGCACCTGCCCCACCAGCAACTGGTCCTTCTGCACCTCGGAGCTTTCCAGATTGAAGCGCCGCACGCCCTCGACGCGAATACCCAGCAAGCCGTTATCCTGCTGCACGAAGTCGCGGATCACCGCTTCACAGCCGATCGAGGCGACCACCGGCGGCGCCTTGCCGACTTGTTCGCCATCAAGGATGCATACCACACCAAACCCTTCGCCCTGCTTCATGCAGCGCCCGATCATGTCCAGGTAGCGCGCCTCGAAAATCTGCAAATCGAGAAAGCAGCCAGGAAACAGCACGGTATTGAGCGGAAACAGCGGTAGCGTCATCACAATTCCTCAAGCCACCAGGCTGACCGCCAGCGGCAGGAACACCGCTGTAGCCACTCCCATCAGGCTCATCGCCAGCGCGGCAAACGCGCCGCATTCGTCACTTTCCTGCAGGGCCACCGAAGTGCCCACTGCGTGTGCGGTCACGCCCAGCGACATGCCGCGCGCCTCAGGGCTGTGCACGCCGAAGCGGCTCAGCAACGCCGGGCCGAAGATCGCCCCGATCACCCCGGTAATCAATACGAACACTGCCGCCAGGGCCGCCACGCCGCCAATCTGCTCGGCCACCAGCATGGCGATCGGCGAGGTGACGGACTTCGGCGCCATGGTCATCAGGATCATGTGCTCGGCACCGAACCACCAGCCCAGCACCAGGCAGAAGAGCGTGGCGAACAGGCCTCCGACTACTAGCGTAGTAAATGTAGGCCAGAACAGCTGGCGGATACGCCGCAGGTTGAGATAGAGCGGCACGGCCAGGGCCACAGTGGCGGGCCCCAGCAGAATGTTCATGATTTCGGTGCTTTTGCGGTACTCGCTGTAATCGATACCGCTCAGCAGCAACACGCCGATCACCAGCAGCATCGACACCAGTACCGGTTGCAGGAAGATCCAGCGGGTTCTCTCGTAGGCTGCCAGCACTACCTGATAGGCTCCCAGCGTAATGCCGATACCGAACAATGGGTGATGTATGACCGCATCGAGCGCGCCCTGCCAGTCGAACATCATGGCTGTTCCTCACGCTTGCCCTGGCGCTGGATGAGCTTCTGCATCAGCACACCGACGAACACGAGGGTCACCAGGCAGGAGATCAGCAAGGCCCCGACAATCGCCCAGAAGTCGGCGGCAATGTCCTTGGCATACACCATCACCCCAACTGCCGGCGGCACCAGCAGCAGCGGGAGATAGCGCAGCAAGCTGCTGGCGGCCTCGTTCAGCGGCTTGCCGACCTCACCGCGGGCCATGAGGAAGAGCAGCAACAACAACAGGCCTATGATCGGCCCGGGCAAAAACGGCACGAACAGGTGATTGATCGCCGTCCCCAGCAGCTGGAACAGTACCAGCCAGGTCAAACCACGCAACAGCATAAGCATCTCCCTCCGGCATGGCCGCCATTATAAGCACGCACAGCTTCAGACCGATATTCGCCGAAAAGCGGGCAACTTGACTGAAACGGTTCGCCGTGCTGATCTTGTACTTTCGTACCAACTGACAACCCGGAGAGTCCGCGATGCCCCATGTACCGGTTACAGAGCTTTCGCAGTACGCTGGCAAGGAGCTGGGCCACTCTGAGTGGGTGAAGATCGACCAGCAGCGCATCAACCTGTTCGCCGAGGCGACCGGCGACTTCCAGTTCATCCATGTCGACCCTGAGAAGGCAGCAAAAACCCCGTTTGGCAGCACGATCGCCCATGGTTTCCTGACCTTGTCGCTGATCCCCAAGCTGATCGAGGACATCCTCGTCCTGCCGCAAGGGCTGAAGATGGTGGTGAACTACGGGCTGGACAGCGTGCGCTTCATTCAGCCGGTCAAGGTCGACAGCCGCGTTCGGCTGAAGGTAACGCTGGCCGAGGTGGTGGAGAAAAAACCGGGGCAGTGGCTACTCAAGGCGATTGCCACGCTGGAGATCGAAGGTGAAGAGAAGCCTGCTTATATAGCCGAGTCGCTGTCGCTCTGTTTTGTCTGATACATGCCCCGGGGGCTGCTATGCAGCCCCCGATCCACAAATCCCCCGCACTCGCGTAAACTGCCAGCCTTCGCGCAGCCTAGGGCTGCCCCTGTCGATTTATCAAAGGTGCCCGCCATGCCCTGGCTGCAAGTACGCCTGGCCATCAGCCCGGAACAAGCCGAAACCTATGAAGACGCGCTACTTGAAGTAGGCGCCGTCTCGGTCACGTTCATGGATGCCGAAGATCAACCGATCTTCGAGCCAGACCTCAACACCACCCCGCTGTGGTCGCACACCCACCTGCTGGCGCTGTTCGAAGCCGATGCCGACCCTGAACAGGTGTTCGCCCATTTACGCCTGCTGACCGGCGCCGAGCTGCCCGAACACCAGGCCGAGCTGATCGAGGACCAGGACTGGGAACGCAGCTGGATGGACAACTTCCAGCCGATGCGCTTCGGTCGCCGCCTGTGGATCGTGCCCAGCTGGCACGATGCTCCGGAAAAGGACGCCGTGAACCTGCTGCTCGACCCGGGCCTGGCCTTTGGCACCGGCACCCACCCCACCACGGCCCTGTGCCTGGAATGGCTCGACGGCCAGCAGCTTGAAGGCACCCAGGTGCTGGACTTTGGCTGCGGTTCGGGCATCCTGGCTATCGCTGCATTGCTGCTGGGCGCCCGCGAAGCGGTAGGTACCGACATCGACGTGCAGGCCATCGAGGCTTCGCGCGACAACGCCCAACGCAACGGTATTGCCGACGAGAAACTGGCGCTGTACTTGCCCGAGCACATGCCGGCGATGCAGGCCGACGTGCTGGTTGCCAACATTCTCGCCGGCCCACTGGTGTCGCTGGCGCCACAATTGTCCGGCCTGGTTCGCCCAGGTGGCCTGCTGGCGCTGTCGGGCATCCTCGCCGAGCAAGGTGAAGAAGTGGCCGCCGCTTACGCCGCCGATTTTGAACTGGACCCGATCGTCGTGCGCGACGGCTGGGTGCGCATCAGTGGTCGGCGTCGCTAAGCGGGCCTAGAATACATTTCTGCACAGCTCCCGGATCGCCGCATGACCGACAGTTTCGTCACCCAGTGCCCGCATTGCCAGACCAGCTTTCGCGTCACCCACCACCAGTTGAGCGTGGCCCGCGGTGTGGTGCGCTGCGGGCATTGCCTGCAGGTATTCAATGCCGCCAAGCAGTTGCTGGAGCAGAACCGCGCCGCGCCCACCAGCGCCCCCGGGGTACCGGCGTCGGCACCTGCAGCGCCTGCCGAACCGGCGCCAGAGCCTGCCATCAGTGTACGCGGCAGCTCCCCTGACCAGGACTGGGCGCTTACCGCCCAAGCGCTGGACGAGCTTGACCTCGACAAGGAACTGGAGCGCCTGGAGCGTCGCGGCCAACCGGCCCCGACCCGCCCGGCCAGCCAAGGTGACCAGTTGCAGGCACGGCGCGACGAACTTCACCCGGACGAGCACGCAGAAGACCTTTTCGGCACGGCTACCGATGAGCCCTACGCGCCGCAGGAACCGGCAGAGCCTGGTCCAGTACGGCTGGAGCCAGAGCCTTTGGAACTGGACCTGGAGCCTGCACCCGGCGAGCGCACCGAGCCGACCCTGGGCAGCAACCTTGACCTGGACATCGATGGCGAGCCGCCCGCGCACCGTGCAGCCGAACGCGATGACCAGCCCGCGCTCAGCGAACCGCTGCGCATCAGCGATGACGAAACCCCGGAAAAGGGCCTGAGTGCCCGTGACGACGAGCCCTTGGCGCTGCGCCTCTCGGCGCATGATGACGAGCCAGTCGAGCCGTTGCCCGGAGAGCGCCTGGAACCAGGCCTTGCCGGCAAACCTGAGCGCCCCTCGCGCAAGGAGCCGCTGGTCGATGTGGTCGACGACCCGCTGCAGCTGGGCTGGGAAAAACCCGCACCCCACTGGGGCAAGCGCCTGCTGTGGGGCTTTCTGACCCTGCTGGCTGCCGGCCTGCTGGCGTTCCAGTACGTGTGGTTCCACTTCGACGAGATGGCCCGCCAGGATCAGTATCGGCCGATTTTCCAGCAGATCTGCCCGATGGTCGGTTGCCAGGTACCTACCCGCGTCGATATTGCACGGATAAAGAGCAGCAATCTGGTGGTGCGTAGCCACCCTGACTTCACGGGCGCCCTGATTGTCGACGCGATCATCTACAACCGCGCGCCGTTCGCCCAGCCGTTCCCGTTGCTGGAGCTGCGCTTCGCCGACCTCAATGGCCAACTGATCGCCAGCCGTCGCTTCAAGCCCAGCGAGTACCTGTCGGGCGAACTGGCAGGGCGTGGCGAAATGCCCAGCCAGACGCCGATCCACATTGCCTTGGACATCCTCGACCCGGGGCCGAAGGCCGTGAATTACAGCCTGAGCTTCCGTTCGCCGGAATAAGCGACAAGCGGCCAGCAGCAAGCCACAAGACAAGAGGCCCAAAACGTGGCCGCTTTTGGCGTGTCGCTTGCTGCTTGAAGCGCAAAGGCATAAGCCGGCAACTGTTCAGATTTTATCCAAATCCATCTTTATCCAGTCATCGAGAGCGGGTATCATGCCAACCCTTTTTCGAACTCCAAGATTCGGCCCCACAACAGGGATCACCTATGTCGGCGGTACGCATCGGCCAATACACACTACGTAACAACCTGATCCTCGCGCCCATGGCCGGGGTGACGGATCAGCCTTTCCGTACACTTTGCCAGCGCCTGGGCGCCGGTATGGTGGTGTCGGAAATGGTAAGCAGCAACATGAGCCTGTGGAACAGCCGCAAGTCGAGCCTGCGCCGCATCCATGAAGGTGATCCCGAGCCACGCTCGGTGCAGATCGCCGGCGGTGATGCGCAGATGATGGCAGCGGCGGCAAAGGCCAACGTCGACGCGGGTGCCCAGATCATCGATATCAACATGGGCTGCCCGGCAAAAAAAGTCTGCAACAAAGCCGCAGGCTCTGCTTTATTGAGAGATGAAGCCTTGGTCAGCGAGATCCTCCACGCCGTTGTCAGCGCCGTGGATGTACCGGTGACCCTGAAAATCCGCACCGGCTGGGACCGGGCGAACAAGAACGGCCTGAACGTGGCGAAGATCGCCGAACAGGCCGGCATCCAGGCGCTGGCGGTGCATGGCCGCACACGTGCCGACCTGTATACCGGCGAAGCCGAATACGACACCATCGCTGCCATCAAGCAGGCGGTGTCAATCCCGGTTTTTGCCAACGGCGATATCACCTCGCCAGAAAAGGCCCGGGCGGTGCTGGAAACCACCGGGGTCGATGGCCTGTTGATCGGCCGGGCTGCCCAGGGGCGGCCATGGATCTTTCGCGAGATCGAGCATTACCTGCGCACTGGCGAACACCTGCCAGCGCCGCAACTGGAAGAAGTGGAACGCATCCTGCTGGAGCATCTGGCCGCGCTGCATGCCTTCTATGGCGATGTGATGGGCGTACGTATCGCCCGCAAGCACGTTGGCTGGTACCTGGCAACACGACCCGGCGGCAAGGAGTTTCGCGCCCGGTTCAACGCTTTGGAAGACACACAAGCGCAGTGCGCCAACGTTCGCGCGTTTTTCAGCGAACGTCGACAGAGCCTTGAGACAGAGGACGGACAAGGGGTGGCCGCATGACGATGATGACCGAGACATTTGTGAGTGGAACAACGCCCGTGAGCGACAACGCCAACCTGAAACAGCACCTCAACACGCCGAGCGAAGAGGGCCAGACCCTTCGCGACAGCGTCGAGAAGGCGCTGCACAACTACTTCGCCCACCTGGAAGGCGCGACCGTGACGGACGTGTACAACCTGGTGCTCTCCGAAGTCGAGGCGCCCCTGCTCGAAAGCGTGATGAACTACGTGAAGGGCAACCAGACCAAGGCCAGCGAGATGCTCGGGCTGAACCGAGGCACCCTGCGCAAGAAGCTCAAGCAGTACGACTTGTTGTAAGCCAGAATCCCATCCAGAAAAGGCGACTCCCTGAACAGAGGCGCCTTTTTTGCTGACTCCACCGCGTTATTGGAATCCGAAATGACCGACCAGACTACCCGCCTGCCAGTCCGCCGCGCCCTGATCAGCGTCTCCGACAAGACCGGTATCCTCGAATTCGCCCGTGAGCTGCAGCAGCTCGGTGTCGAGATCCTGTCCACCGGCGGCACCTACAAGCTGCTCAAGGACAACGGCGTAAACGCGGTGGAAGTGGCTGACTACACCGGCTTCGCCGAAATGATGGATGGCCGGGTCAAGACCCTGCACCCGAAGATCCACGGCGGTATCCTCGGCCGTCGCGGTACCGACGACGCCATCATGAACGAGCACGGTATCAAGCCGATCGACCTGGTTGCGGTCAACCTGTACCCGTTCGAAGCCACCATTTCCAAGCCTGGCTGCGACCTGCCGACCGCTATCGAGAACATCGACATCGGCGGCCCGACCATGGTCCGTTCGGCAGCCAAGAACCACAAGGACGTGGCCATCGTGGTCAACGCCAGCGACTACGCCGGCATCGTCGAAGGCCTCAAGGCCGGTGGCCTGACCTATGCCCAGCGCTTCGACCTGATGCTCAAGGCGTTCGAGCACACTGCCGCCTACGACGGCATGATCGCCAACTACATGGGCACCATCGACCAGGCCAAGGACACCCTGAGCACCGAGGCGCGCAGCGAATTCCCGCGCACCTTCAACAGCCAGTTCGTCAAGGCACAGGAAATGCGCTATGGCGAGAACCCGCACCAGAGCGCGGCGTTCTATGTAGAAGCCAAGAAAGGCGAAGCCAGCATTTCCACCGCTGTCCAGCTGCAAGGCAAGGAACTGTCATTCAACAACGTGGCCGACACTGACGCCGCGCTGGAATGCGTGAAGAGCTTCGTCAAGCCGGCCTGCGTCATCGTCAAGCACGCCAACCCGTGCGGCGTGGCGGTCGTTCCGGAAGACGAGGGCGGCATTCGCAAGGCCTACGACCTGGCCTACGCTACCGACACCGAATCGGCGTTCGGCGGCATCATCGCATTCAACCGTGAACTGGACGGCGAAACCGCCAAGGCCATTGTCGACCGCCAGTTCGTCGAAGTGATCATCGCCCCGAAAATCTCCCAGGCCGCCCGCGACGTGGTGGCTGCCAAACAGAACGTGCGCCTGCTGGAGTGCGGCGAGTGGCCAGCCGAGCGCGCTGCCGGTTGGGACTTCAAGCGCGTCAACGGTGGCCTGCTGGTGCAAAGCCGCGATATCGGCATGATCACCGCCGATGACCTGAAGATCGTCACCAAGCGTGCCCCGACCGAGCAAGAGATCCACGACCTGGTATTCGCCTGGAAAGTGGCCAAGTTCGTCAAGTCCAACGCCATTGTCTACGCCAAGCAGCGCCAGACCATCGGCGTCGGCGCCGGCCAGATGAGCCGCGTCAACTCCGCCCGCATCGCTGCAATCAAGGCCGAGCACGCTGGCCTGCAGGTGCAGGGCGCGGTCATGGCGTCGGATGCATTCTTCCCGTTCCGTGACGGCATCGACAATGCAGCTAAAGTGGGTATCAGCGCCGTGATCCAGCCGGGTGGTTCGATGCGTGATGCTGAAGTCATCGCTGCTGCCGACGAGGCCGGCATCGCGATGGTGTTCACTGGCATGCGCCACTTCCGCCACTAATTACGCGGATCCCGAGGCGAGTCGAGATCCTGTGGGAGCGGGCTTGCCCGCGAATACGATGGTGGATTCACCGCCGCATTCGCGGGCAAGCCCGCTCCCACAGTGTTCGGCGCAAGCCACGGGATCACTTGAATCGAGGTTTTGACATGAAAGTTTTGATCATCGGCAGCGGCGGCCGTGAGCACGCCCTGGCCTGGAAAGTCGCCCAGGACCCACGCGTCGAGAAAGTCTTCGTTGCACCGGGCAACGCCGGTACCGCCATTGAAGCCAAGTGCGAGAACGTCGCCATCGACGTGTGCGCCCTGGAACAATTGGCCGACTTCGCCGAGAAAAACGTCGACCTGACCATCGTCGGCCCGGAAGCACCGCTGGTTATCGGCGTGGTCGACCTGTTCCGCAGCCGCGGCCTCGACTGCTTCGGCCCAACCAAGGGCGCGGCCCAGCTGGAAGGCTCCAAGGCCTTCACCAAGGACTTCCTGGCGCGTCACAAGATCCCGACCGCCGACTACCAGAATTTCACCGAGATCGAGCCAGCGCTGGCCTACCTGCAGGAAAAAGGCGCGCCAATCGTGATCAAGGCGGACGGCCTGGCGGCAGGCAAAGGCGTGATCGTCGCGATGACGCTGGAAGAAGCCGAAGCAGCCGTGCGTGACATGCTGGCTGGCAACGCCTTCGGTGAAGCCGGTTCGCGCGTCGTGATCGAAGAGTTTCTCGACGGCGAGGAAGCCAGCTTCATCGTCATGGTCGACGGCCATAATGTGCTGCCCATGGCCACCAGCCAGGACCACAAGCGCGTCGGCGACCAGGACACCGGCCCGAACACGGGCGGCATGGGCGCCTACTCCCCTGCCCCGGTCGTCACCGCCGACGTGCACCAGCGCGTGATGGACCAGGTGATCTGGCCAACCGTGCGCGGCATGGCCGAAGAAGGTAACGTCTACACCGGCTTCCTCTACGCAGGCCTGATGATCGACAAGGCGGGCAACCCCAAGGTCATCGAGTTCAACTGCCGCTTCGGCGACCCGGAAACCCAGCCGGTCATGCTGCGCCTGGAGTCGAGCCTGGTACTGCTGGTGGAAGCTGCATTCGCCAAGGCCCTGGACAAGGTCGAAGCACAGTGGGACCCGCGCCCGAGCCTGGGCGTGGTCCTGGCAGCGGGCGGTTACCCGGGCGACTACGCCAAGGGCGACGTGATCAACGGCCTGGATGCTGCCGCCAAGATCGAAGGCAAGGTATTCCATGCCGGTACTGCGCTCAAGGATGGCAAGGTAACCACCAACGGCGGGCGTGTGCTGTGTGCCACCGCCATGGGCAGCACCGTTGCCGACGCGCAGCAGCAGGCTTATCGCCTGGCCAAGGAAGTCAGCTGGAACGGCAGCTTCTACCGTTCCGACATTGGCTATCGGGCCATCGCCCGCGAGCGCGGTGAGCACCAGCAGTAAGTACTACCGGTTTGCCGTAGCTGATTCAGCTTGCGGCATCCGGCTCGTCGACAGGGCCCTGCATGGGCCTTGCCTTCGACTTGGCGCGCCGCGCATAGTGAGTACCCGGCACATCGGCCAAGAAGGGATTTCGTAGTGCGTCGGCTTCGGATTGCCTCAGCTCTGATCGTCAGCTTGCTGACCCTGCTCTGCATGTTTCCGGCTGCGGCCGAACATGACGGTGGCTGGACCGTTCTGCTCGACGAACAGGCCAACCTGCAACTGAGCGATGTGCGCTCCGAGCGCTATCGCAACCAGTTCAGCCCACTGCCTCTCGCCGACCTTGATGCTGCCCCGGCTGGACAGGCCTTGTGGTTGCACTATCGTCTGGCTCCAGGTGACCAGGAGCAACTGCTGCGGGTATTTGCCCCGGACCTTTCTGGCCTGGACCTCTACGCCCTTGAAGGCGAGCAACTTCTGCGTCAGCTGCACCACGGGCGCCAGGCCGGCAATGCCAGCCCGACCCTGCGCGGCAGCGACCATGTATTGCCCCTGCCCAACAGCAGGCAACCGCTGGACATCTATCTGCGCTTGGTTTCAGAGCACCAGCTGCGGCCGGCCATCAGCCTGGAGTCTGCGGCCCAAGCGGCCTCGGACCAACGCCAGCCGCTGCTGTTCGGCATGCTGTTCGGCGGCCTGATCATGCTGATCATGCACAACCTGATCCGCTTCCTCTACACCCGCTCCAGCACTACCCTGATCCTGGCGCTATACCACGGCCTGATGCTGCTCAGCGGTCTGATCCTGCTGAACCTCAGCGGCCCCTGGTGGCATGTGTGGCACAGTGCGCAAACGCCTGCTGCCTACCTGACACTGGTCCTGGCCGGCCTGTCCGGGCTGTATTTCACCCAACATTTCTTTTCGCCGTGCAATTCGCCACGGCTGAATCGCCTGCTGCAGGGTGAGATGCTGATTGTCGGGCTCAGTGGCCTGGTGCTGCTGTTCGTCGATACCCTGCCACTGAACCTGATGACCTACGCCCTGATGGCGCTGGGCAGCGTGAGCATGCTGCTGGTCAGCAGCTACCACTGGTACAAGGGCTATGCTCCCGGGCGCTTGTTCAGCCTGGCCATGGTGGTGTTCAACCTCGGAGGCCTGGTACTGCTGCCAGCCCTGCTGGGCCTGACACGCACCTCGACACCCTGGCTGCTGTGCATCCTACTGGGCCTGACCGTGGTCAGTGGCCTGCTGCTCAACCTGGCAGTCAGTGAACGGCTGCGGCGCATAAGCGAGGAGCGTTTCAGCGCCAGCCGTGCACTTGCCGCCAGCGATGCGGAAATCAACGCCAAAGCCGAGTTCCTGGCCAAGATCAGCCACGAAATCCGCACCCCAATGAACGGCGTGCTAGGCATGACTGAACTGCTGCTGGGCACACCGCTGTCGGTGAAGCAACGTGATTATGTGCAGACCATCCACAGCGCCGGCAACGAGCTGCTGACACTGATCAACGAAATTCTGGACATTTCCAAGCTGGAATCCCGGCAGATCGAGCTGGATGATGTGCAGTTCGACCTTAACGCGCTGATCGAGGATTGCCTGAACATCTTCCGCGCCAAGGCCGAGCAACAGAACATCGAGTTGATCAGCTTCACCCAGCCACAAGTACCGCGGGTCATCAGCGGAGACCCGACGCGCCTGCGCCAGGCCTTGTCGAGCCTGCTGGAAAACGCCCTGAAAAACACCGACCAAGGCGAGATCCTGCTGGTGGTAGCGCTGGATCAACGCGGCGAGGTGCCACGCCTGCGTATCGCCGTGCAGGACAGCGGCGAGCCGTTGCCCGCTGCCGACCGTGAAGCCTTGCTGCAGGCCGAGTTGCACAGCCACCACTTCCTTTCCAGCAACAAGCTGGGCGGCCATCTGGGGTTGGTCATCGCCAAACAGTTGATCGGTCTGATGCAGGGCGAGTTCGGCATCAAGAGCAGCACCGGCATGGGCAATACCCTGTGGCTGACCTTACCGCTGGACCCTTCGCGCCTGGAACAGCCACCGGCGGACCTCGACAGCCCGCTGCGCGATGCCCGCGTGCTGGTGGTGGACGACAACGACACGTGCCGCAAGGTGCTTGTACAGCAGTGCAGCGCCTGGGGCATGAATGTCAGCGCGGTACCGTCGGGCAAGGAGGCCCTGGCCCTTTTGCGCACCAAGGCGCACCTGCGCGACTACTTTGACGCGGTGCTGCTGGACCAGAACATGCCCGGCATGACCGGCATGCAACTGGCCGCCAAGATCAAGGAAGACCCGAGCCTGAACCACGACATCCTGGTGGTGATGCTCACCGGCATCAGCAATGCGCCGAGCAAAGTCATCGCGCGCAACGCCGGGGTCAAGCGAATACTGGCCAAGCCGGTGGCCGGGTATACGTTGAAGACCACCCTGGCCGAGGAACTGGCCCAGCGCGGCCGCGAACAAGCGATGCCTGCCAGCCTGCCTGGCGTCCCGCAGGCGCTGGACCTGCCAGGCGACTTCCGCGTGCTGGTCGCCGAAGACAACAGCATCTCGACCAAGGTGATCCGCAGTATGCTCGGCAAGCTCAACCTCAAGCCCGATACCGCCTGCAATGGCGAAGAGGCCTTGCAGGCAATGAAAACGCAGCATTATGACTTGGTGTTGATGGACTGCGAGATGCCGATATTGGACGGTTTTTCGGCCACCCAGCAGTTACGGGCCTGGGAGGCTGAAAACCAGCGCCAGCGCACGCCGGTGGTGGCACTGACTGCGCACATACTGGCCGAACACAAGGAACGCGCGCGGCTGGCGGGCATGGACGGACACATGGCCAAGCCGGTGGAGTTGTCGCAGTTACGCGAGCTGATTCAATACTGGGCCAATCACCGGGAAGTCAAGGTGGACCCGGCACATACGTCCTGACCGATAGCCAATGCTCTTGCAGGAGCGGCCTCGCGAAACAAGGCCGCCCCGGCATAACCCCCAAGGAACAGTGCTCATGCTCCATGAGTTGTTCAGCGTCTACCTGAAAATGCTCGTGCTCTACAGCCCGTTCTTCGTGCTGTCGTGTTTCATCAGCCTGACCCGTGGCCACTCCAGCAAGGAGCGCAAGCAACTGGCCTGGAAGGTCGCGTTCGCAGCCTTGGTCGCCAGCGTGATGCTGTACCTGTTCGGGCGGGCGATCTTCGGTATTTTCGGCATCACCGCCGATGCCTTCCGCATCGGTGCCGGCAGCGTGCTGTTCATTTCGGCCCTGGGCATGGCCCAGGGCAAGCCGGCGGTACAGGCCGACAACGTACAGCAGGATGTGACCATCGTACCGCTGACCATTCCGCTGACGGTTGGCCCAGGCACCATCGGTGCCCTGTTGGTAATGGGGGTGAGCCAGCCGCACTGGGATGAAAAACTGCTGGCCATCGTCAGCATTGCCCTGGCCAGCTTTACCGTAGGCCTGGTGCTGTATCTATCGCACGGTATCGAGCGCCTGCTCGGTGACCAGGGTTTGCAAATTGTCAGCCGCCTGATGGGGCTCTTCGTCTGCGCCCTGGCAGCACAGATCATCTTTACCGGGATTCGCGGCTACCTGCTGCCCTAGGGTACAGAGCCAAAGCTGTCCAGACCGGTAGGCCGGAGGCCTACAACTGCAGCTCAAGGATAGCCTTGCCATTTTGCTTGTCGACGCTGGCCTGGGCCCGCTTGCGGTAGTCTTCGCGAAACCCCTGCAAGTTGAAGTGGATCACTTCGACACGCATGTCCAGGATTTTGACTTCACTGTTCAACTGCATGAACAAGAAGCCCTTGGAAGTCTTTTTCATCGACATTTCCATGTGAACCAACACCATGTCGATGAAGCCGCTCGACTGCTGGGAGCAAGGCAGCAACTGAAAGCGTCCGACCGCTTTGGAGACTGCCCTGGATTCAAACGCGGTCAATGCCTGGCTGTCATTGCGCAGTGCCTGAAGCGACGACTGGGCAGATTGATGATGACCGGCGGAGCCTTTCTGACGAACCTGGGCTAGCGCCTGCTCGGCAAGGCTGGCCCTGTCCGGCCCCGGTCGAGTCGCCGTGGGCGCGAGCTTGCCATCAAAGCCCAGAAACGCAAGGTTACGCCAGTAGTTCCTGAACCAGTCCGGCTCCAGGCCTTCATTAAAGTCCCCCCAGGCTACTTGCTGGGCAAACGCATTGGCCAACAGGATGTCGTCACGGGCTTCGCGGCTAACACCTGGCAAGAATGACAGCAGGCTGCTGTGGACGAGTTTGCCACTGGCGGCATCTTGATTGAACTCACTCATTGTCGACTCCTGATGTTGTCGCAAGTTTGACCTGGCTGCGATACTGCAATTGCTTGACCTTGATGGAGTCATGCAAGCCTGCACTTATCGAACTGATCACTTTTCCATGGGTGAAATAATTGGCGTCGAACTGCTGAGCGGGATGGGCACTTGCAAGTTCCAGCGGCTGCCACAGCCAATCCATCGCCACATGCTCTGCTGTGCTAAAGCCCAACTCGGTACTGATAACGCCTGAATCAGCCAGTATCAGGCGCAACTCCATACGTACATGGCTCACGCCTTTATCATCCGGGGGCCGAACACACTCCACCCATAACAACTGTTCAATAGCGCCGTCTGGCTGGGCGGCGTAAGCGTCGAGGCATTTGCCTACCGGCCCCTGAAGGGCGCTTGGCAGAGCTGCCAAGAGATTGGTCCGCAGCATCCTCCACGGTTCACAGGCCACTGCGGATACAGCAGGCGCGGCGCCGGAATGCAAGGTCGCGACAGTGCAGCCGAAGTTACCCTGAATTCGCAGATATTCCTTGTGCCACACAGCGTCCTGAATGGCGTGAACCTTGTTAGCAGTCAGGTAGGCTGCCAGCTGAACATCCAACAACGCTTCTGCTCGTGAAGCACTGACGGAGTTGTCGATCAATACCAGGCTATTGCCGTTCAACCACAAAGTGTAATTGGCGTGCATCAGTATGCCCTCCAGGCCCGTCGACGCCGTGTCGACAGGCCAACTTCATAGTCAGAGTTCCAGTGCCAGCAGAACCTGCAGGGCATTGTCGTCAAGTTTGGTTTCTACAATGGCGCGAATTTTGTCGTATCGGCGGCTATCGAAATTCAACACTGCACCACAGGCAAAATTGGAGGTGCCGCTGCTTTCCCACTTGGCCAGAAGATAGTTGGCAGCCTTGTCAGGCTTGGCGTCGGTCTGGATTGCACTGACAAGCATCGCCACCTGCCCTTCGCCGGTTTGCTCGCACTTGACCAGGCTCAGCTCGGTTCGGTCATCTTCCACCGACTTGCGGTCGAGCAACTCGACGTTTTTGGTGCTGGCGGCCAAGGCTGAAACAACTGTTTTGCCGAGATTGTCCAGGGCGGTTGCCACATCGCCAGTGAAAACGCCATATGCCGCCTGCAAGCCCTTGCCCAGCAGGTTGCTGATCTCAAGGTGCATATTGCGTTCAGTGAGCTGCTGTACGTCGACATTGGTTGACGCCCAGCCCATCTTGGACATCAGGTAGATGTAGTGCTTGAACCAGAGCTGCGTCTCACGGACAGGATCATGCTGCCTGTTGGCACCTTGCGTTGCCAGGGCATGACAAGCTTTTGCAGCATCGCGGTTTTGCTCACCCATTTGGTCGGGGAACACGAACAGATTCTTGTCCGGCAGAACCTGAAGCTGCAGCTTCTCTTTATCGGTCGTCATGGGAAAGGTCTCCAGGAAGGGTACGGTTGAAGCCAAATGGCTCCAGCCGCAAACCTACCTGTGCCCTTTGCATCAATCTGCCACGAAGCAGTTCCTCATCTGCCCGGGCTTCCGCCGCTTACGGCTTTACGCCATACCAGCGCGGGGTATACACCCAGAGCCCGCCAGCTGCGCGGTCGAACGTGCAGGTAGTGGAAGATCCAACCAGTACCATGGTGCGCATGTCGACCATTTCTGGCAGCAGCTCGGCCAAGGTGACGACCTTCAGCGTCTGCCCCGGCCTACCGATGTCACGGCCAAGGACTACAGGCGTGTTCCCGTCACGGTGTCGGCGCACAACCTCCAGGGCCACACCGAGCTGGTGCGGCCTGGCCTTGGAGATCGGGTTGTAGAAGGCCAGCACCAGGTCGGCCTGGGCAGCCAGGTCCAGGCGTTTTTCAATGATCGACCAGGGCTTGAGGTTGTCCGACAGCGACATGACGCAGAAGTCATGCCCCAGCGGTGCTCCCGCCTGGGCGGCGGTTGCCAGCGAGGCAGAAACCCCCGGCAGGATCTGCAGGTCGACGCGATGCCAGGCGGGGTCACTGGATTCGTGCAGCGCTTCGAGCACCGCAGCAGCCATGGCGAAAACGCCCGGGTCACCCGACGACACCACCACCACCGAACGGCCTTGGGCTGCCAGTTCGAAAGCATGTCGGGCGCGCTGCATCTCTTCGCGGTTGTCGGTGCAGTGCAGCACCTGGTCGCTGCGGAACGGGCCAGCCATGCGCACGTAAGTTTCGTAACCGAGCACATCTTCGGCCTGCGCAAGTTCGGCCTTGACTGCCGGCACCATCAGTTCCGCCGCACCTGGGCCAAGGCCGATGACCGCCAGGCGACCGCGACGGCGGCCGACCTGCGCTACGTTGACCGGGGCAGGCGCCACCGCGACCACGACTTCTTCAATCGCTATCAACTCGGCATCGGGCACCGCCGCAGCGACCATGCTGGCCACATCGCCTGCGCTGGTGGCGAAGCGCAAGGGGACACCCAGAGCCTGCGCAGCTTCGTGCAACGCGCTGTCGGCCATGGTTCGCTCGTCTGCCAGCACGCAGGCTACCGAGGGCTCGGCGATGCCGGCCTGCTGCAGTGCTGCGCGAATACTGTGCAGATTGCCACCTGCAACGCCCACCACCACCAGGCGCGGGTAGATCAGCAGCTCGTCGCGGTTGGCCGGGCGCGCCTGATGCCCCACATGGATGGTGCGCTGCGCCGCTTCGCTGGCGGGCAACTGCGCCAGCTGCAGCCACGGGGCGTTACCTTCGATGCGCACAGACTCACCCGCCAGCAAGTCGGATACAAAGCGCTTGCCTTGCTCGATGTCGGCCAATGCATAGCCCTGCGGCGGGTTCAGCAGGCAAGTACCGAAGCGCAGCTCGCCACTGGTGGTGATGGCCGCGGAAACGCCCAGTGCGTCAGCGATTTCGCGCGCCATCACGTTCACCCCACCGAGGCCTCCGAGCAACGGCACTACCGCGCTACCATCCTCGGCCACGGCCAGTACTGGCGGCTCGCTGCCCTTCTCGCTGAGCAGACTGGCCAGGCTGCGGATGACAATGCCCGCGGCACACAACGCGATGATCGGCGTGTCTTGCTGGTACAACCCACGCAGGGTATCGCCAAACGACGCGTACGACTGG
This sequence comes from Pseudomonas sp. FYR_5, assembly GCF_043106315.1. Lineage (NCBI taxonomy): Bacteria > Pseudomonadati > Pseudomonadota > Gammaproteobacteria > Pseudomonadales > Pseudomonadaceae > Pseudomonas > Pseudomonas sp. FYR_5. Next base: position 33,235 of record NZ_JBICMK010000113.1, read on the forward strand.
TCCGCACCCTCGACACGCCCTTCGAGGCCATGGATCGTGGCCTGTGGATAACATGCCTGGATACGCTGCGCTGTCGCAAGGCTGCCCGGGCCAAGAATGACGATGGCCGGTGCCTTGTGCATGTTCAGCCCTGCCATTTTTCCCCCGGCACGATGATCAGCGAGAAGTAGGGCGACGACTGCGGGTCGACCTGGTCCAGCGGCACGATCTTCTGGTTGGCCATGGTCGCCCGCTCCACATACAGCGCACGCCGATCCAGGCCCAGTTCGGCCAGCACTTCGCGCACCTTGGGGAAGTTGCGTCCAAGTTTCATGATCACCGCTGCATCGGCGTCGGCCAGACGGCGCTTGAGCTCTTCGGCGGGCAACACGCCAGACAACACCGACAGGCTCTGGTTGCGGTACACCAGCGGCGCCCCCAGCACCGAAGCGCCACCGAGCATCGAGCAGACACCGGGAATCACTTCGGCCTCATAGCGCTGCGCCAGGCGGTCATGCAAGTACATGTAGGAGCCATAGAAGAACGGGTCGCCTTCGCAAATCACCGCCACGTCGCGGCCGGCATCCAGGTGCTCGGCCACCTGTACGCTGGCTTCGTCGTAGAAGTCGCTGATCACTTGCTCATAGGACAGCGGCGCCGGCAGCACTTCGGTGGTGACCGGGTAGACCAGCGGCAGCAAGGTCTGCTCGGGCTGCAGGTGCGCCTCGATAATGCCGAAGGCATTGCCACGCTTGCCCTTGGCCACGAAGTAGCCGACCACCGGCGCCTCACGCAACAGGCGCAGGGCCTTGAGGGTAATCAGTTCAGGATCGCCAGGGCCCACACCCAGGCCAAGCAGCCGTCCACGCGGGGCCATCATTCCACCTCCGTAGCCAGGGCGTTGACCGCCGCAGCGGCCATCGCGCTGCCGCCCAGGCGGCCTTGCATGATCACGAACGGCACGCCACGGCTGTCGGCGGCGAGCATGGCCTTGGACTCGGCAGCGCCGACGAAACCGACCGGGAAACCGAGGATGAGCGCCGGTTTGGGCGCGCCGGCATCAAGCATTTCCAACAGGTAGAACAGCGCGGTAGGGGCATTGCCGATGACCACCACACTGCCTTCCAGGTGCGGGCGCCACAGTTCCAGGGCTACAGCGGAGCGGGTGTTGCCGGCGTCTTTGGCCATGCCCGGCACGCTCGGGTCACGCAGGGTGCAGATGACTTTGTTGTCGGCTGGTAGGCGGGCCCGGGTGATGCCTTCGGCCACCATATGCGCATCGCACAGGATCGGCGCGCCGTTGAGCAGCGCCTCGCGACCGGCCCGGCCGGCACCTTCGGAGAATTGCAGGCCATCGATGGCATCAACCATGCCGCAGGCATGGATCACGCGCACGGCAAGCTTTTCAAGGTCTGCGGGGATCCGCTCGAGTCGGGCTTCCTCGCGGATGATCCGGAAGGAGTTGCGATAGATCTCCTGACCATCGCGGATGTAGTCAATCATCAAGGTGCTCCGTCGGCAGGTCGAGCATTGCGCCTGCTTCATTCAAGGTAAGGTCGGTGGCGCGCAGGGCACCGAAACCCGGCTGGCGCGCATCACGCAGGTACAGGTCGTAACGGCCCGGGGAACGGGCCAGCAAGGTGGCCGGGGCAACATGGGCCACAGCACAGGAACGGGGGCAGCCGGACAGGTGCACGCTGGCCGGCACGCCAGGGCCCAGCAGCGCGGCCAGGACAACCGCGTCGGCCTTGGTCTCGGCAAGGGCCTTGGCGCAGCCGCTGGCACCGGTGCAGGCGCTGATACGCGCCAGGGGTTCATGGTCGTGGCACAGCAACCCCAGCGCAGACAGTTCGGCCAGGGCCTGATCGAGGTGTTGTTCTTGCAGGTTGGTCAGCACCAGGCTTTGCCAAGGGCTAAGGCGCATGCTGGCATCGCCCAGTTCACGGGCAATACGTGCGGCACCGCGCAGCATCGCGGGGGTCAGGCGGACTTGCGGCGGGGCGACGCCAAGGGCAATACCCTGCGCCTGGGGCAGCCTGCCCAACCACGAGGTGCGGTGCTGTTCACGCCGCCATGTGAGCACGGCGGCATCGCGGCGGATGTCCAGACCGAGCCCAGCAACAAAATCAGCTGTCGGGTACACCTCAAGCAGCTGGCGCATGCGCGTCTGCGTCGGGGATGCCAGATCGAGGAAGCGCTCCAGCACGGCGCGCACCAGCATCAGGCCCTGCGCCAGCGGCACCGCACCGAGCACCTGGCCCTCTGCCGGGCAACCTGCCAGGCCAAACGCCAGCCAGGTCTGCTGCTCCAGGTGCAGGGGCGACAGCCACAGGTCATGGGGGTGTTCGAGCATCGCCAGGCGCTCGCCTGCATCCAGCTGCACGGCGAACTTGGCCGACAGCTGGTGAAAGCGCGGGGTGCCTTCCAACAGGTCGAGGATCTGCCCGGCCAGCGGCCTGGCGTCCAGCAGCATCGCCGGGTCATGCCCGACCAGCGGGCTGAGCATCAGGTTGCGCACATCGTCACCGGCCGCCTCGCGTGGGCCCAGGCCAGCAGCGAGCAAGGTGTCGACCAGGGCACGGTGCTCGTTACCGATGCCGCGAATCTGCAGGTTGCCACGGTTGGTAGCCTCGATCACACCGCCAGCAAAGCGCTCGGCCGCCGTCGCCACGACTTCGGCCTGATCGGCCAGCAACAGGCCGCCTGGTAGCTTGATACGGCAGATGCCGCCATCACGGGCACTGACGATGCGCCACAACCCCGGGCAGGCCGAGGGGCGAGGGATGACAGCGGGGGCTTCGGCCTGGGTCAATGGGGTGTCCGGCAATCTGTGAAAGTGCGCTTGAGTGTAGAAGGCGCGGTATTATGCCTGCTTTGTCCGGCGGCATGAAAAGCCGGTGGTCGAGCACCCTCGGCGATCAAGTAGAAATTCAGGACCGCGTCGCCTTCTTCGCGGGCTCGCCCGCTCCCACAGGATCACTGCAGGCCGCACATGCTGCACTGTATCTGTAGGAACGGGCTTGCCCGCGAAGCGGCGCGAAGCGGCCCCAAAAATGGCGGATTGAAATACATGACACCCTGGCTGACGGTAGTAGGCATCGGCGAAGACGGCTTCAGCGGCCTGGGCAAACAGGCCCGGCGCGCACTGCTTGGCGCTGGGCGGGTCTTCGGCAGTCCGCGCCAGCTGGCCTTGCTGCCACGTTGCGTGACCGCTGAACAACTGGCCTGGCCCAGCCCGTTCTCGCTGGCCCCGGTGTTGGCCCTGCGCGGCGAGCCGGTGTGCGTGCTGGCCAGCGGCGACCCTATGTTCTATGGGGTCGGCGCCAGCCTGGCACGCCAGGTGCCCGCTGCAGAAATGCGCGTGCTGTCGATGCCCTCTTCCTGCGCCCTGGCTGCTGCCCGCCTGGGCTGGCCACTGCAGGACCTGCAGGTGGTGTCGCTGGTGGCCCGCCCCCTGGCAGCGCTCAATGCCCACTTGCACAGCGGCATGCGCCTGCTGGTGCTGAGCAACGATGGCGATAGCCCGGCGGCAATTGCCGCGCAGTTGCGCGAGCAAGGCTTCGGCCCAAGCCGCCTGCAGGTGTTCGAGCACCTGGGGGGCGTGAACGAACGTGCACTGGCCGGCACCGCCCAGGACTGGCCGCACACCGGTATCGCGGCGCTCAACCTGGTAGCCATCGAATGCCTGGCTACGCCCGATGCACCCCGCCTGCACCGGCTGGCCGGGTTGCCAGACGCCGCATTCCGGCACGATGGCCAGTTGACCAAGCGTGATGTCCGCGCCATCACTCTGGCGCGCCTGGCACCGCAGCCTGGCGAACTGTTGTGGGATGTGGGCGCGGGCTGTGGCTCGATCGGCATCGAATGGATGCGCGCCCATCCGGCATGCCGGGCCCTGGCCATCGAGGCCGACGAAGGTCGCCAGGGTTTGATCGAGCATAACCGCGATGCACTGGGTGTACCTGGCCTGCAACTGGTTCGCGGCAAGGCGCCAGCGGCGCTGCAAGGCCTGGAGCAACCGGATGCGATCTTCATCGGAGGTGGCGTTACCCGCGAAGGTGTACTGGACCTGTGCTGGGCAAGCCTGCGCCCCGGCGGCCGCCTGGTGGCCAATGCCGTCACCCTGCAAAGCGAACTGGCCCTGGCGCACTTTCGCGAACAGCACGGCGGTGAGCTGACCCGCATCCATGTCGCGCATGCCCAGCCCTTGGGTGCGTTCGACACCTGGCGCCAGGCACTGCCGATCACCCTCCTGGAAGTATTGAAACCCGCCGATGCGTGAAGAAACCCGCGAACAACCCGCGCCTCTGCGCAGCGGCCTTACCACCGGCAGCTGCGCCACCGCTACCAGCCTGGCAGCGGCCAAGCTGCTGCTCACCGGGCAGCGTGACGATGCGGTGGACATCACCCTGCCCAAAGGCAAGGTCGTGCAGATGCGCCTGGAGTTCTGCCGCCTGATCGGCGAGTGCGCCGAAGCCGGCACGCTCAAGGATGCGGGTGACGACCCGGACGTGACCCACGGCGCCCTGCTCTATACCCAGGTGCGCCTGCTGGCGGAACCTGGCATTGGTTTTGTCGCCGGCAGCGGCGTGGGCACGGTGACCCGGCCAGGGCTGGTGCTGGCGGTGGGTGAACCGGCCATCAACCCGGTGCCTCGGCGCATGATCAGTGAACACCTGCAACGCCTGGCCGACGCGTGCGGCTACCTTGGCGGCTTCGAAGTCACGGTCAATGTGCAAGGTGGCGAGCAACTGGCCCTGAAAACCATGAACCCGCGCCTGGGCATCCTCGGCGGGCTGTCGATCCTCGGCACCAGCGGAATCGTCCGGCCGTTCTCCTGCGCAGCCTACATTGCGTCGATCCACCAAGGCATCGACGTGGCCCACACCAACGGCTACACGCACATCGCCGCGTGCACCGGCAATGCCAGCGAAGACACCATGCGCCGCGTCTACGGTCTGCCGGAAATCGCCCTGATCGAAATGGGCGATTTCGTCGGCGCGGTGCTCAAGCACCTGCGCAAGGTACCGGTGCCGCGCCTGACCCTGTGCGGCGGCTTCGGCAAGATCAGCAAACTGGCCGCCGGGCACATGGACCTGCACAGTCGTCACTCCAGCATCGACTTGCCGCAACTGGCCGGTTGGGCCGCAGACATTGGCGCTGACGAAGCGTTACAGGCCGCCATCATTGCTGCCAACACCAGCCAGCAAGCGCTCGCCCTGGCTCATGCGGCCGGCATTGCCTTGGGTGACGCGGTGTGTGCCCACGCCCTGGCCTTTGCCCGTAGCGTCGTGCCGGCGCAGGTGCAAGTGGAAGTGTTCGCCATCGACCGCCAAGGCGGCATCGTCGGCCAGGCGGGTGTGCAATGACCGCGCGCATCCTGTTGCTGGGGGGGGTCACTGAAGCCCTGGCTATGGCCCGCCGGCTCGGGCCTCGACATGTCTACAGCCTGGCTGGCATAGGCCGCGTGCCGCAGGGCCTGCAATGCCAGGTGCGGGTCGGGGGCTATGGCGGTGTCGAGGGCCTGACCCGCTACCTGCGCGAAGCGGGTATCACCCTGCTGATCGACGCCACCCATCCCTATGCCGCGCAAATCAGCCGCAATGCCGCCAGCGCCGCACGCAACGCCGGCATCCCGTGCTGGGCCTTGCGTCGTCCGGCCTGGCAGGCGCAAGCAGGGGACGACTGGCGAGAAGTCGACGATTGGGCAGGGTTGATCGAAGCACTGAAGCCGTTCCGCAGGCCGCTGTTCACGCTGGGCCGTGAGCCGCTACAGCACCTGGACGAGATTCCGCCGGAGCAGTTCTGGACCCTTCGAGCGCTTGAGGCGTGCCCTGGCAACGAGCGCTGTGAAGTGATTGGCGCACGTGGGCCGTTCCATATCGAGGATGAGCGGGCGTTGTTCCAACGCCGCCACATCGATGTGCTGATCAGCAAGAACAGCGGCAGTGTGGCGACCGAGCCGAAGCTGGAAGTGGCGCGGGAGCTTGGCGTGCCGGTGCTTGTCCTGAAACGTCCGGCGCTGCCGGAGGTGGACCGGATATTCGACTCACTGGCAGATCTGGCAACAGCGCTCGCTGTCTAGGCGCTGACCTTTCGCGCCCCAAGGCGCTCCTACAAAGATTTCAGACTTTTCTTCCAACTTACCAAGTGGCCCGTTGCTGCCCTGCTGCCTTAAACTCAACGCCCCTCCCCCGGAAGGTTTCACCCATATGGAAATGCAATGGTGGATCTGGCTGGTCTTCGGCATCGCGCTGATCCTGCTTGAACTGGTCCTGCCAACGTTCTTCGTACTCTGGTTCGGCATCGGCGCCGTGCTGGTCTCGCTCATCTCACTCGCCGCACCCAGCCTGCAACTGGACATGCAAATCCTGCTGTGGGTGCTGCTGTCGTCGGCCACCACCGTGCTGTGGTTCAGAGTGTTCCGGCGCAAGCAGCCGGATGTGCGCTGGACCGCCGACAGCGTGATCGGCGAAGTGGGCCTGCTGACCGCTGCCGTGTCGGAGTTTCAGAAGGGCCGCGTACGCTTCCAGAAGCCGATCCTCGGCAACGAAGAGTGGACCTGTATCGCCGATAGCCAGATCGCCGTCGGTGAGCGCGTACGCCTGACCGCCATCGAGGGGAACACCGCCCGCGTTATCCGGGCCTGAATCCGCATTAAAAGGAATTTTGCAGCATGACCAGCCTCATCGTCGTCGGCGCCATCGCCCTGTTCGTCCTGATCACCGTGTTCAAGGGGGTGCGCATCGTGCCCCAGGGCGAGGAGTGGATCGTCGAACGCCTGGGCCGCTACAACAGCACCCTCAAGCCGGGCCTCAACATTGTCATCCCCTACATGGACGTGGTCGCCTACCGCCTGCCGACCAAGGACATCATCCTCGATGTGCAGCAGCAGGAAATCATCACCAAGGACAACGCGGTAATCGTCGCCAACGCCCTGTGTTTCGCCAAGGTAGTCGACCCGCAGAAAGCCTCGTATGGCGTGCAGGACTTCTCCTTCGCCGTCACCAGCCTGACCATGACCTCGCTGCGCGCCATCGTCGGTGCAATGGACCTCGACGAGGCGCTGTCCAGCCGCGAGCAGATCAAGGCCCGCCTGCGCGATGCAATGTCCGAGCAGACCGAAGACTGGGGCGTGACCGTGCGCTCGGTGGAAATTCAAGACATCAAACCGTCGGAAAACATGCAACTGGCCATGGAACGCCAGGCTGCGGCCGAGCGTGAGCGCAAGGCCGACGTCACCCGTGCCGAAGGGGCCAAGCAGGCGGCAATCCTCGAAGCAGAAGCGCGCCTGCAGGCGGCCAGGCTGGATGCCGAGGCACAGATCAGCCTGGCCGAGGCCTCGGCGCGGGCGATTTCGCTGGTGAAAGAAGCAGTGGGCAACGAGACCGTACCGGCCATGTACCTGTTGGGCGAACGCTATGTGGGCGCGATGGAGAACCTGGCGGGCAGCAGCAATGCCAAGGTGGTGGTGTTGCCGGCTGACCTGCAAGAGACCGTGCGCGGGTTGATGGGCCGCAACAAGGTTTGAGAGTGTCGGGGGCGCTTTGCGCCCCTATCGCGACACAAGGCCCCACAGGACAGCGCAGTATTCGAGGCTGCCGCAATTCTGTGGGAGCGGCCTTGTGTCGCGATGGGCTGCACAGCAGCCCCATTACGAGACCACCTGCGTCACTTCACCGCACCCCGGCATTTTTACCTATACTCCGCCGTACAATAGCCACCACGATTCCTGACCGGATCTCTCCATGCCCCCACGTCGGCACATTGCCTGGATAGCCTGCCTTGCAGTGCTGTTCAACCTGCTGGCCATGCCGCTGTCCTCTGCTGCGCCCAAGGGCCTGGCCGAGCAGCTGCTGTGGGGGGCTTTCTGTTCCAGCATGGCCAACAAGGGCAACGTCGACGTACAGGCCCTGGCCAAGATCGACCTCGGCCCACAAAGCGACGACAGCGTCGGCATGATGAACTGCTGGTGCTGCTCCGGTGCCGTGCCGCTGCTGGCCCTGCCCGGCTACCCGCCACAGTTGCACAACCCGCCGACACTGCTCGGCGGGCTGCTGCCGCCACCTGCCAAGTACCAGCCTACGCCGCGCCAGCTCTGGCCTGGGCTAAACCCTCGTGCCTCTCCGCTAGCCTGAGTTCATCACGCTGTCTGCCTGAACCAGAACGGAAACGGAGATTCACCATGCTCAAGCACGCCCTCGTCATGGCCGCCCTGCTGCTGCCTGGCGCCTTTGCCAACGCCCACGAATACAGCGTGGGTAACCTGCATATTGCCCACCCGTGGTCGCTGCAACTGCCACCCAACGCGCCCAACGTCGCCGCATATTTCGTGGTGCACAACAATGGCCAGGCCGACGACCGCCTGCTCAGCGTCGACAGCCCCATCAGCGATGACGCGCAACTGCATGAGCATGCCATGAGCGCCAGCGGCGCCATGAAGATGCAACAGGTGCCCAGCGTGGTAGTGCCTGCCGGCAAGGACCTGACCTTTGCCCCCGGCGCGTACCACGTGATGCTGATGCAGCCCAAGGACCGCAGCCTGCTCAGCGACGGCAAGCGCTTCCCGTTGACCCTGCACTTCGAAAAGGCCGGCGATATCACCGTCGAAGTGGCCGTGCAGAAGCAGGCGCCAGCGGACCAGTCGCAAGCCCACGAACACGCACACTGACACCTGCTGACAGGCACTCGCCATGAGTCTGCCGCGCAGCCGCATCAGCCGTACCACCCGCCCTGAATTCAGGCGCGCCGGTGGCGGATGGCTGAGCCTGTTCGCCATGTGGATGATCTTCATCGGACCGCTGATTTCCCAGTCGATGCCGATGGACCACCACGCGGGCATGAACATGCCGATGGACATGCCGATGGCGGCTGCCCATCAGCATGGCGGTGACACCCATCACGGCCACGGTGGCGATGGCCAGCTGCATGTGATGTGGGAAAAGTGCGGTTACTGCAGCCTGTTGTTCAACTGCCCGGCCCTGCCCCAGGCCCTCAGCCCGCTCAGCGCCGGCAGCATCGTCCCCACCAGCCACCTGCTTGCGCCAACGCACCAGGGCCATGCCCGGCAGGCTGTATTCCCTGGTGCGCGCAGCCGCGCCCCGCCTTCTTCGATCAACGTCTGAAACCACATTTTGCGCACGAAGCCAGGAGGCTTCGCGCTAACTCATGACTGATCGACTGGAATCACTATGTCCGGCTGCACCCCTGTTTTTGCCTTGTCCCTGCGCGGGACCATCGCCGCCCTGTGCGGCTCGCTACTCGCACCCATGGCCCTGGCCGCCGACCCTGGCCATGAAGGCCATGTGCACGATGCTCCCGAACTGAGCCCGACGGTGATCACCGCCGTGGCCCCGAGTTCGCCGCTGACCGTGGTCACCAACCCGAAAGACCCGCGCCAGCCAGTGCCGGCCAGCGACGGGGCCGACTACCTGAAGACCATCCCCGGCTTCTCGGCAATCCGTGCCGGCGGTACCAACGGCGACCCGGTACTGCGCGGCATGTTCGGCTCGCGTCTGAACATCCTCACCAACGGAGGCATGATGCTTGGGGCCTGCCCCAATCGCATGGACGCGCCCACGTCCTATATTTCGCCAGAAACCTACGACCGCCTGACCGTGATCAAAGGCCCGCAGAGCGTTATCTGGGGCCCCGGCGGCTCGGCAGGCACCATCCTCTTCGAGCGCGAACCGGAGAAATTCGGCACCCTCGGCAGCCGCGTCAACGCAAGCCTGCTGGCCGGCTCCAACGGCCGCTTCGACAAGGTGCTGGATGCCGCGGCCGGCAACAGTCAGGGCTATGCCCGCTTCGTCGGCAACCAGTCACGTTCGGATGACTACCACGACGGCAACAACGACACCGTGCCGTCGCGCTGGGACAAGTGGAACGGCGATGTCGCCCTCGGCTGGACACCCGACCAGGACACCTTGCTGGAGCTGACTGCCGGCAAGGGTGACGGCGAAGCCCGCTACGCCGGGCGCGGTATGGACGGCTCGCAGTTCAAGCGCGAAAGCCTGGGCCTGCGCTTTGAAAAGTCCAACCTCGGCGAGGTGCTCGACAAGGTCGAGGCGCAGGTCTACTACAACTACGCCGACCATGTGATGGACAACTACAGCCTGCGCACGCCGTCGGGTAGCGGCATGATGGGCATGCCGATGGTCAGCAACGTCGACCGCCGCACCATGGGCGCACGCATCAAAGCCACCTGGCGCTGGGCCGACGTGCAGTTGATCAGCGGGATCGACGCGCAAACCAACGAACATCGCCAGCGTGGCGGTATGGGTGTGGACGCACACAGGGGCCAGGCCTGGACCAAGGACGCCGACTTCCACAACTACGGCGCCTTCAGCGAACTGACCTGGTACGTCAGCGGAGAGGACCGCTTGATTACCGGCGCCCGTCTGGACCGCGCCTCGGCGCGCGATTTCCGCAAAACCAGCGCCACCGAAGGCGACACCCGCGCCGATACCCTGCCAAGCGGCTTCATCCGTTACGAGCACGACCTGGCAGCCATCCCGGCCACCACCTACATCGGCCTCGGCCATGCCCAGCGCTTCCCCGACTACTGGGAGCTGTTCTCACCCAAGCTGGCACCACCCGGCTCGGCCAATGCCTTCGACGGCATCAAGCCAGAGAAAACCACCCAGCTCGACTTCGGCATCCAGTACCGCACTGAACGCCTGGAGGCCTGGGCTTCGGGCTATGTCGGGCAGATTCGCGACTACATCCTGTTCGACTACCGCACAGGCATGATGGGCATGAGCACCTCGCAGGCGCAGAACATCGACGCCCGCATCATGGGTGGCGAACTGGGCGCCGCCTACCAGCTGACTGAAAACTGGAAGGCCGACGCCACGCTTGCCTACGCTTGGGGCAAGAACAGCAGCGATGGCAAAGCGCTACCTCAAATGCCTCCCCTGGAAAGCCGCATGGGCCTGACGTACAGCCGCGATGTGTGGAGCGTCGGCGCACTGTGGCGGCTGGTGGCGGCGCAAAACCGCATTGCCGAAAACCAAGGGAACGTCGTTGGCAAGGACTACGACAAGAGCGCCGGCTTCGGCGTGTTCTCCCTGAACGGCGCCTACAAGGTGAACAACAACCTCAAGCTCAGCGCAGGGGTCGACAACCTGTTCGACAAAACCTACGCCGAGCACCTGAACCTGGCCGGGAACGCCGGGTTTGGCTACCCGGCTACAGATCCACAGCCGGTCAACGAGCCAGGCAGGACCTTCTGGACCAAGGTCGACTTCAGCTTCTGACAACAACGGGCGCAGCTTCGGTTGCGCCCTTCAGCTGGTCAAAAAGGAGGTTCCCATGAGAGGAACACGCGTCTCGTTCTATAACCTGGCCTGGCGTTGGCATTTCTATGCGGGGCTGTTCGTGGCCCCGTTCATGATCCTGCTGGCGATCACCGGGATCATCTACCTGTTCAAGCCCCAGCTCGACCCGCTGCTGTACCGCGACCTGATGGTGGTCGAGGCCGGTCACCACCGCCAGGGCGCAGACATGATGCTGGCTGAAGTGCGCCAGGCCTACCCCAAGGGCCACATCAGCCAGTACCTGCCGCCACTGAACGCAGAGCGTAGTGCGCAGTTCGTGGTGCAAAACAGCGGGCGTGAACTGAACGTGTTCGTCGACCCATACAGCGGCAAGGTCCTCGGTGAACAGGACGGCAAGCAGAACCTGCAGGCCATCGCCCGCGCCCTGCATGGCGAACTGATGGTCGGCACGGTCGGCGACCGGCTGGTGGAACTGGCGGCGGGCTGGGGCATCGTGCTGGTGGTATCAGGCCTGTACCTGTGGTGGCCGCGCGGGCGCAATGGCGCCGGCGTGCTTTGGCCGCGGCTGTCGGCACGCGGCCGGCTGCTGTGGCGTGACCTGCACGCGGTAACCGGCTTCTGGGGTTCGGCCTTGCTGTTGTTGATGCTGCTCAGCGGCATGACCTGGACCGGCCTGTGGGGCAAGCAGTACGCTGATTTGTGGAACCGCTTCCCGGCAGCCATGTGGAACGACGTGCCCAAGTCGGACCAGCAGGCGCGTGAGCTGAACAGCGCGCACCGCCAGACCGTGCCCTGGGCCATGGAAAACACGCCGATGCCGCAGTCCGGTGCACACGCCGAGCACGCCGGGCACCACATGATGTCGGACATGCCCGCGGCGCCCCTGGTGAGCTTGCAGCAAGTCGAAGACATTGCCACTTCGCGTCAAGTCGAGCCGGGCTACAGCATTACCCTGCCCACCACTGCCGACGGAGTGTTCACCATTGCCGTGTTCGCCGACGACCCGCGCAACGACGCCACCCTGCATGTCGACCAATACACCGGCAAGGTTCTGGCCGATGTGCGCTGGCAAGACTACAGCCCGGTTGCCCGCGCCACCGAGCTGGGCGTGATGCTGCACGAAGGCAAGATGTTCGGGGCGCTGAACCAGATCATCATCCTGCTGGTGTGCCTGATGATCCTGCTGGGTTCGGTGAGCGGGCTGGTGATGTGGTGGAAGCGCCGGCCTGAAGGCGGCCTGGGCGTACCGCCTTTGCGTCATGACCTGCCACGCTGGAAGGCGGCGGTGGCAGTGATGCTGGTGCTGGGGGTGATGTTCCCGCTGGTGGGGGTGTCGATGGTGGTGATGTGGGGGGTGGATAGTTTGGTGGTGAGGCGCCGCCGGGTCTTGGCCAGCGCTTGAGCCTT
>NZ_JBICMK010000114.1:0-36024 GCF_043106315.1 Pseudomonas sp. FYR_5
TGCCCGCGAAGGGGCCGGTGGCTGGCAACACAATTTTCACAGACCCAGCGCAAAGATTCGTTTCTGGTAACCATTACAATGGTTCCTGAGCGCCAGCAAGAGCGCCATTCCGACCTGATGACGAGGACCGATCATGGTTTCATCCAACCCCGCGACCCATTACGCGCGCCTGTCCATCGCCCTGCATTGGCTGATGCTGGTGTTGCTGGCCGCTGTCTATGCCCTTATCGAACTGCGTGGCCTGTTCCCCAAGGACAGCGTCGAACGCAACCTGATGAAGGACCTGCACTTCATGCTGGGGCTGAGCGTGTTCGTGCTGGTCTGGCTGCGTCTGGCCATGCGCCTGAGCCGCCCGACTCCGCCCATCGTGCCAAAACCACCAGCCTGGCAGACCGGCCTGGCGCACCTGATGCACCTGGCGCTTTACCTGCTGATGATCGGCTTGCCGCTGGCCGGCTGGCTGATTCTCAGCGCCGCTGACAAACCGGTACCATTCTTCGGCCTGGAGCTGCCACATCTGATCGGCCCGAATCCGGACCAGGCCAAGTTCATCAAAGGCTGGCATGAGCGTATTGGCAGCTGGGGCTACTGGCTGATTGGCCTGCATGCACTGGCCGGGCTTTACCACCACTATGTGCAGCGCGACAACACGCTGTTGCGCATGCTGCCCTACAAGTAACCACGTCGGCCCTGCAGGCCACCTGTGTGTACGAAGATCAGGCGGCTGCCGGGCTTGAACAGCCCGGCAGCAACCTGATCACGCAAGGCCAGCAGAGCCTTGCCGGTATAGAGGGCTTCGAGCGGCACGCCAGTGCGCCGCTCGCAATCGGCGATGAAGGTCAGTAGCTCATCGTCGAATTTTCCGAAACCGCCACGGCAGGCGTCGTGTAGCTGGTAGCCGTGCGTGCCGGCCAGTGCTGCCACCGTCTCTGGCACCCCATGATCCCTGGGCACTGCCAGCGCACCATGTACGGCATGTGCACCCGCCTCGGCCAGTACAAGGCCGGCCAAGGTAGTCCCCGTTCCGGCAGCCAGCCACCAGGCGTCATGGTCTGACCAGCCCAATCCCGCGATCTGCGCGCGCGCCTGCTGCATGATCAGTGCGCAACCCTGCGCACCGGCCAGCCCGCCGCCCCCTTCGGGGATGCAGTGCCAGCCTGGATAGCGCGCTTGCCAAGGTTCCCAGAAGCCGGGTTCGTTGCGTGCACGGTAGCCGCCGTAGCCTAGCCAATGCAGTTCCATGCCCAGCGCCTGCAGGTCACGCACGGTTGGCGTGTCCTGGGCATGGCCGCGTAACAGGCCGACGGTGGCGAAGCCGAAACGCTTGCCGGCAGCGGCCAAGGCGTGCAGGTGGTTGGAATGGTTGCCGCCGAGGCTGATCAGGCCTGGGGCATTGCTGGCGCCAGCCTGTTGCAGGTGGTGGCGTAGTTTGAACCACTTGTTGCCGCTGATCAGCGGGTCGATCAGGTCCAGGCGCAGAATGGCGGCCTGGACCTGGGCTTGATTCAGCCAGGGTAAGTCCAGAAATTGCAGCGGGGCTTGGGGGAGGTCGAATACATGCATGGATCGCAGTTTACAGGGTAATCCCGCAAGCGCTTGTAATCGATGAACTCGCCCCGCCAGGGCATTACAGTGCCAGGGTGGACGCGCATCAGTGGTTCGACGCAGGCATCGACGGCCCGGTACAGACCGTCGTTGGAGCGGGTTCACCCGCGAAAGGGCCGGGCCTGCTGGCCAATCTCCACTCGCCGTTCACCGTTGCCACCGCCATCGAATTCGCGGGCATGCCCGCTCCCTCCGTTTACCGTGCAGGTATCGGGCTCACGCAGCCCCGACGCCCTCAGAGTTCGGCCGCCAAGCGCGAGCCTTGGTTGATCGCCCGTTTGGCATCCAGCTCGGCCGCCACATCCGCGCCGCCGATCAGGTGCACCGACTGCCCCGCCACCGCCAGCCCTTCCTGCAGCTCGCGCAGCGGATCTTGCCCGGCACAGATCACCACGTTATCCACTGCCAGCACCTGCGGCTCGCCGCCGTCCACACGAATGTGCAAGCCAGCATCGTCGATACTCAGGTACTCGACGCTGTTGAGCATCTGCACCCCTTTGTTTTTCAACCCGGTGCGGTGAATCCAGCCAGTCGTCTTGCCGAGCCCGTCACCCACCTTGGACTTCTTGCGCTGCAACAGGTACACCTGCCGCGCCGGAGCATGCGGCTCGGCCTTGATCCCGGCCACGCCACCTCGCGCCTGAAGCTGGGTATCGATGCCCCACTCTTTCCAGAATGCCCCTCGGTCCTGACTGGTGGCCACGCCCTGATGCACCAGGTACTCGGACACATCGAAGCCGATACCTCCCGCGCCAATCACTGCCACCGACTTGCCCACCGGCTTGCGCTCGAGCAGCACGTCCAGGTAGCTGAGCACCTTGGCATGCTCCACGCCCGCAATGGCCGGGGTACGCGGGGCGATGCCGGTAGCCAGGATGATTTCATCAAAGCCGCCATCCACCAGTGCCTGCACATCGACGCGGGTATTCAGCCGCAGGTCGACACCTGTGCTGTTGACCTTGTTGCGGAAGTAACGCAGCGTTTCAAAGAATTCTTCCTTGCCCGGCACCCGCTTGGCCACGTTGAACTGGCCACCGATTTCGCTGGCGGCGTCAAACAGGGTCACCGCGTGGCCCCGCTCAGCCGCCACGGTGGCCGCCGCCAGGCCAGCCGGGCCGGCGCCGACCACGGCAATGCGCTTCACCGCACGTACAGGCAGGTAGTTGAGTTCGGTCTCGTGGCAGGCCCGCGGGTTGACCAGGCAACTGGTCAGTTTGCCGCCGAAGGTGTGGTCCAGGCAGGCCTGGTTGCAGCCGATGCAGGTATTGATTTCATCCGCGCGACCGGCAGCGGCCTTGTTGACGAAGTCAGGGTCGGCGAGAAACGGTCGGGCCATCGAGACCATGTCGGCATCGCCCTCGGCCAGCACCGCCTCGGCCACTTCCGGGGTGTTGATGCGGTTGGTGGTGATCAAAGGAATGCTCACCACGCCCCGCAACTTGGCGGTGACTTTGCTGAAGGCCGCACGCGGCACTTTGGTTGCGATGGTCGGAATGCGCGCCTCGTGCCAACCGATTCCGGTGTTGATCAAGGTAGCGCCGGCCTGCTCGATGGCCTTGGCCAGCAGCTCGATCTCGTCCCAGGTGCTGCCACCCTCGACCAGGTCGAGCATCGACAGGCGGAAGATGATGATGAAATTCGGACCAACCGCGTCACGCACCCGGCTGACGATTTCCACTGCCAGGCGCATGCGGTTTTCATAACTGCCACCCCAGCGGTCGGTGCGATGGTTGGTGTGCGCGGCCAGGAACTGGTTGATGAAGTAACCTTCCGACCCCATGATCTCGACACCGTCGTAACCGGCACGCTGGGCCAGCACGGCACAATTGACGAAATCGGCAATTTGCTTCTCGATTCCCTCCTCGTCCAGCGCCTTGGGCTTGAACGGGTTGATCGGCGCCTGGATCGCGCTAGGAGCCACCTGTCGTGGGCTGTAGGCGTAGCGCCCGGCATGCAGGATCTGCAGGCAGATCTTGCCACCAGCGGCGTGCACCGCCTCGGTGACGATGCGGTGCTTGTCGGCCTCTTCCTCGGTGCTGAGCTTTGCCGCACCGGAATACACCCCGCCTTCATCATTGGGCGCAATGCCGCCAGTGACCATCAGGCCAACACCACCGCGGGCGCGCTCGGCAAAGTAAGCTGCCATGCGCTCGAAGCCGCCGGGGCGTTCTTCGAGGCCGGTGTGCATCGAGCCCATCAGGGTGCGGTTGCGCAAGGTGGTAAAGCCCAGGTCCAGCGGGGCAAGCAGGTGCGGGTAGCGGTCGGCGGCCATGGAAAGGTCCCCTGATGGCGTGATCACGGAATGCGGGCACCTCACTGGGTGGCGGGCCCCGTCGTTTGTCTGCCTGCGACATTAAACAGCCGTTTGAATTGCCTCAATGATCAAAAATGACAAGTTAATGATCATTATGAACAGCAGAGTCAGCACCTGTCGGGAAGGCTCCAGATCTTCAGCGCTATAAGGTTCGCCTGGCTTGATCGCCAAACAGTCTCCCCGCGCATTTGCCAGACAACGCGGCTCTGCCAGACTCTTCAAGCACGTTTGATCATCCACCCATGGAACGTGGCGCCTACTCAGTGCGCCCGGAGGGTTCGCTCATGCTGACAAAAGGATGGGACACCATCAGCATCGTTCGCCAAGAGAGCGTGAACAGTGACCTGGCAGCCAGCTGGAACAGCCTCGACCACGAATTTTCCTATACCTCGGATGAAGGCTACGCCTGCCACGGGGTGTTCGACTGCTGGTCGGTCGTCAACGGTGGCGGCGGTCGCTTGCTGCGCCTGCGCATGCCTATACGCTCAGGCTTTTTCGAGGCCAGTGGCACCAGCCGCTCGCTGGCTAGCGCGGTTGCCATCATCGAGGTCACCCTGTCGCTGTTGCCACAAGGCGACGGCCAGATGCAGTTGAAGTCGGCCTTCCTGCGCAAGGCCGGAGCCACTCAACCCCTGCAGGACAACGAAGGTGGCTGGCTACGCGGCATCACCCTGCAAGACCCCGACGGCTCGCTAGGCCCTTTCGCCACCGTGGTGCTGGACTGTATCTGCAACTACCTGGTCGAGCATCCCCTACAGTTCACCCACACCTTCGCGACCATCAACTTCAGCAAAGCCACCGCCCCGGAATGGGCCAGACCACGCAAATGCACCTATGCCTACCTCGATTCGGGTTTCCTGGCGATCATGGCCGTATGTACCGAGCGCGACATCAGTGAGCTGCCACTGGATATCGATGTGTCAGGCATCAGCCAGGGTGGGCAGTCGAGCTACGTGCTGTCTCCACGCCTGGTACTGGAGCACCTGGTACTGCCCGGGCTGCTTCAGCTTTACCAGGGCGCCACGGCGCAGGACTACCGCGTCGACAATACGCAAATGGTCAACATACCGACCTTGCGCATGAAGGCCATCAAATCAGGGGCGATCTGGTACACCCCCGTTGTCTTCGCCGGCTGCAACCCTGCACGAATGCTCGGTGACTTCATCACCGTCGACTATCAGGGCGACTGCGACCTGCACGCAGGCATCGACATGAAGTGGAACGGCTGGCTGAGGATGAAGCTGGTGCTCGATGGCAACACCATCACCTTCGTCAAGCAGTCGTCCGACTTCAGAAAGGAAGTGCATATTCCCTGGTACCTGGCCTGGCTCTCGCCCATCGTCAGCCTGATCACCCACATCGTCACTGCTGTGATCTCCGACGACCTGATCAATGCCATCGCCGCGCGTGGCGGTTCGGTCAAGGCCGACACCATCGATTGCGTGTCCTGGAGCAACGACACGCATACCGCTTCGTCGAGCTACCTCGCCGAGGCCCTTGTCATCAACTACGTGTGACCCCACCACCACAAGGAGCCGTATCATGAGCAATGAAAGCAAGGTCATGCTGGCCGGGTTTGCCCAGCCCATCTCGCTGCGCCTCGATCACCTCAATGAAACCGCGCGCCAGACCCTGCGCGAATCGCCGCTGTACCGCAACGCGGCGCTTGTACACAGTTCCGAAGACACCTTGCGCTCCGCGCAGTTACTGACCAATGCCGGAACGCTGGCCAGTACGGTCACGACCAATGGCTGGGATACCGTGAGCATCTGCCGGGTCTCTGCGCTCAACCAGCGCATCGCCCTGGAAAAAACCTACCCTGCCAACATCGACGCCGGGGTCGACAGCTTCTCGCTCAAGGCCGACTTCGACGCCTGGTCGATTACCACCGGCGGCGACGGACGCAATGTCAAGGTACGCATCCCCTTCGGCTCAGGCACATACAAAGGCCTGAATGGCAAAACCTACCAGGTCCAGGGGATGTCCGCGGATGTCTATGTCAAGCTCAGTTACTTCCCGGCGCCTAATCCAGTATCAGCTTCAGACGGCACGTACGAACTGCAAGTCAACACCCAGGCGACGGACCCGGATGACCCGATCGCTGCGGTGATTGCCCTGAGGGACCCGAACAACGTCTTGAGCGGCATTGACCAGAGCGTGATGCGCGGCGTACTCGAAGACTGGCTGAACCAGCCCGAGAACCTGAAGAAGTTCGACACCCTGTTCAGTACCGTACTGATCAACAACATGGGCAAGGAAAGCGAGGAATTCAAATGGCTGCGGGCCACCTCCATGAGCTATGCCTATACCGACAAGAACAGTGAGGAAAGCAGCATCTTCGGGGTGCTGGCCATGACCAACGAGCGTGACTCCACCGGGTTGCCGAACCAGTTGCCTGCCGTGATGCTGGCTGCGGACAATAATGCCAACTTCCTCATCAGCCGGGAGATCTTCGTCAAGTACCAACTGCTGGCGGCATTGCCGTTCATCTTCGAAGGCACCACCGAAGCCAACTTCACCCTGGATGCAGCGGGCACATCCATCACTGCCAACGACCTGAAGCTCGACAGCGTCAAGTTTGGTGCCATCACCTATCATCCCGTGGCTGAAAAGTTCGATATCAACTTCGACGAGTCCTATATCCGTACCGAATGCAAGGTACGCACCGACATCTCACCCGGTATCGTGGCCTATACCCGCATCGTCACCAAGCAGACGCTACAACTGGGCGTCAACGACAAGGGCGAACAGGTGATGGTATATGCCATGGTCGGAGACCCGGATGTCCAAAACACGACAGACATCGCCACCTGGGTGGTCGTCACCGAAGCCATCCTAGGCGCGATTGCCGCCGTGGCCACCGCGGTGGCTGGTGGTGTGGGCGGCAAGGTGATGGCATTGATCGTCGGCATCATCGCAGCGTTGGTGGTGGCCATTGTCAGCATCGTCATCCACGTGATCATCGAACGCGTGGTGGCGGGTGGGGTAACCAACAACATTCCGTCCATAGCGCCCATGGTCAAAGTGGCGGCGAACCAGGTCAAATGGCCATTCAGTGAACCCGATGCCTTTGTCCTGACCGACATCACCTACTCCGGTGCGCTGATATTCGGCGGCTCGCTCAAGTTGCTCGAGAAGTTCTGCATCCAGGACAAACGCCTCGCCCTGGCGACGCTGGCCGCCTGACCTTGCCAACACAACCCCGGGCCCCGACGCCCGGGGTTCGTTGCACGCCCACCGCCATTCCTTTGGTATGATCAAAAGTCGATTGTGCATGGATCAATGCAGTGCGCTGCTCAGACCGATCAAAAGGCTCGAGATTGCGGCTTCATCGCTCCGCCTGGCCACTCCACTTTTAGCGAATACCCACGCTTGATGCGAAAACTCCTGGCAAGCGCCCTGGCGCTGGTGATGATCGCCGCCGTCTGCGGCTACGGTTTCTGGACCCAACAGCGCCCGGAAGGCCACTACCTGTCCGACCTGCGCATCGAACTGGCGCTTAACCATGGCGTGCCGGGCGAGCACGGCAACCTGCTTGGTATCGAGCCGCTGCTGTACCCGGGCGACTATCAGAACCTGCAACGCCTGCACCGCAAGCTCGCCGCTTATCTGGAGCAAGCCCGTGCCCAGGGGCTGGTGGGCCCGCGCACCGTGGTGGTGCTGCCGGAACATATCGGTACCTGGCTGTGGGCGCGTGGCGAGAAGAACGAGCTGTACCAGGTCAGCCACAGCCGCGAGGCCCTGCAATGGCTGGAGCTGAGCAACCCGCTTCGCTATGGCCTCGCGGTTCTTGGCGCTGACGGCGACGACTGGCGTGCCGATGCGCACTTGCGCATGAAGGCCGAGCAGATGGCCATGGACTACCAGCAACTGTTCGGCAGCCTGGCCAAGGAATTTGGCGTCACCCTGGTGGCCGGCTCGATCGTGCTGCCCGAACCCTTTGTGAAACAGGGCGTGCTGCATGCCGGCCGTGGTCCACTGTTCAACAGCAGCGTGGTGTTTGCAGGCGATGGCTCGCTGTTGGGCCAGCCGCAGCGCCAGCAATTTCCCGACAGTGAAATGCGCCGCTACGTCCACGAAGGCCGCCAGCACCCGCTTCAGGTGGTGCAGACGCCGGCCGGTCGCTTGGGGGTACTGGTAGGCAGCGACAGCTGGTACCCGGACAACCACCGACAACTGACTGAACAAGCCGTACAACTGGTCGCCAACCCGGCGTTTCTCAGTGGCAAGGGCAGCTGGCAAGCACCCTGGCGGGGAAATCGCCACCAGGATGCCAGCGCCGGGCTGGCCTTGCAGCGCGGCGAAGTCAGTGCACAGACGGCCTGGCAATGCCTGACCGAAGTGACCGGAACCGGCATCAGTAGCATGAGCGTGTTCATGCGCGGACAGTTCTGGGAACAGGGCAGCAGTGGCCAGGGCTTTGCCCGCCAGTCGGGAGCGCTGCTCGCCGGCACCCCAAGCCCAGGCGCCCGTCTGCTGAATGTGTGGCTGTAAGCCCATGGCCCGCCCCCGTGTGCGCCTGGGCGAACTGTCGGTTGGTTTTGTCCAGCCTTTGAGCGAAGCCCTGCGCGAGCTGGGCCACGACCCTGAACCATTGCTGCGCCGCTACGGCCTGGACGCTACACGCCTGAGCGAGGCCGGCGCACGCCTGTCCATCCCCCGCTACATGCACCTGGGCCACGCCGCCATTGAAATGAGCGGTGAGGCCGCTTTAGGCCTGCGTATGGGGCGCCTGAGCCGACTGGCGCATACAGGTCTGGCCGGGGTCACTGCGGCCCAGGCCCCCAACCTGGGTGAAGCCGCGCGCACCCTGCTGCGTTTCGAGCCGCTTTACGCGGCCAACTACCGCGGCCATTCCAGCTTTCAGGAAGATGACCAGGGCGCCTGGCTGCGTTTCTACTCCATCAGCCCCTACAACGACTACAACCGCTTCGTGGTCGACTCACTGCTGGCCGGTTGGCTGGCCCAGTTAACCGACCTTGCCGGCACCCCGGTGCAAGCCGAACGCCTGGACATCGAGTTTGCCGCGCCCTCCTATGCTGCGCGCTATCAACCGCTCTGCAGCACACCTGTGCAGTTCGCCGCCGACGGCAATCAGCTGCGCCTGAGCCGCGCCACCTTGCAACTGGCCAACCCCGGGCATTGCCCGAGTACCTGGCAGCACCTGTTGCAGCTGTGCGAAGCAGAGTTGCTGCAGCGCACGCGGGTGCGCAGCCTGGGTGAGCGCATTACTCACCTGCTGGGCCCGCTGCTCAATGGCGGCCGTGAACCGGATCTGGAAGAAGTGGCGCAGCAACTGCAACTGCCAAGCTGGACCTTGCGCCGCAAGCTCGCCGAGGAAGGCACGCGTTTTCGCGACCTGCTCAACGAAACCCGGCGCGACCTGGCCGAGACCTACATCCGTGACACGGCGCTGGCCTTTGGCGAGATTGCCTATCTGTTGGGGTTTGCTTCGGCCGAGGCCTTCCAGCGCGCATTCAAGCGCTGGACGGGCCTCACGCCGGGGGAGTTCCGCCGTAGCCAGCGGCAGCCGGGCTAGAGTTCGGTGGCGTCGTCGGCCGGTTCCGGGGTGTCCAGTTCGTAAGCCTGGGTTTCGAGTAGTTCTTCCTGGTATTCGTCCATTGCCCTGCGTCCTCTTTGCTCATTTTGCCTTTGTAGGTATCACCTTCAGCCTAAGCAGGTGGGATGAAGGGATGATGACAAGCTTATGATCCGGTACTTAGGCTCTGTACCATTTCCAGAGTAGACGGTTCTGAGGCGGTGGAGAAAGCAGCACCAGCCCATCATTGAACGCATTCCACCAAAAGTGGCAAAGCCAACCGATGTTCAACTGTCAGGTACGCCATGCTTCAACTACGCGCTTCGTCAGAAAGTCCGGACTGGCCATCCGCGATGGCCAGATTCTGAAACAGGATAGATGTTCACGTTAAAGTTGTGTGGCCCCTCAGCGAGTCAAGCCGGGGCGCTCAGTCCTTGCTTGCGTAGACCCGGTCGGCAAACCTGGAAATCGCATCAGCCATTTCCTTCGGTCGCTCAGGAGCCAACGCATGACCCGCGCCGGCAATTACCTGATGTTCAACGCGATCACCCAACATGGATTTGAGGATATCGGGAATTACCACGGCGTCCTTTTCAGCCTGAAGGTCCAGAATGGGCACTGTGTTTCCGGCAGACCAGTAACTTTCAACGGCCGTGGTATCCCGGGCGTGATCCTGAGCCACATGGGTTTTGTCATACCAGCCAGTCAGCCAAGCCCGCGCATCATTACCAGGGGCGAAGAATGCCAGTTCAAGGTACTTGAGACGCTGAGCTTCAGGCAAAGCATAATTCCCCGCGCCCTTGATGGCCTCAACCATCCTGCCGTAGGGCTTCTCCGACGATCCCGGAGGCAACTTGCCAATAGAGGCGGCAGCCAATACAACGCCTTTCACAAGATCTGGGCGATCAACCGCCAGGACCCGGGCTGGCTGACTTCCCCAGGCGTGACCGACGACAATTGCAGGCCCGGTGTGTGCTTTGTCCATCACCAGCGCAACATCGGCAGCAAAGTCGTGCAACGTCGGCGTGTCCATGGGAGCCTGGCTTCCATTGACACCCCGCGGCTCAGGTCGAATGACGCGGTAGCCATCATCAGCCAAGTAACTGGCTACCTGATCGTAGTCGTGAGCGCCACGGCCCTTGGACGGCAGGATGACGATGGTTTTTCCAGAGCCCTGGACCAACGCCTCAATGTGGACATCGCCCTTGCTGGCAGTCAGGACGGATACGTCATTCCTGGCGTGGGCAAACTGGCTAGCCAAGCAAAAACCTAACAGCGTCAGTGAAGTCGCAAAGTATGTAGAACGCATGGTCTATACCTCTTGTTTTTATCTGAGATGCGGAGGCGGATACCTTCCTCGCTGACAGCAGACTATGCATTTAACAAACCTTGACAAATACCATGTATCGATAGCTACTCATGAATATTGAGCATGGCTCTTTTTCAGGGTGCCTTGACGGTGAAATACCCGTTCGGGCACTAGGCTCTGTACGAAAAGTCTTGAGACGCAGGTCAGGCAAGGCGAAAACAGCCGAGGAAGCGGAGTGTACTGGAGTACATGAGCATTCCGAGGCTGTTTTCAACGCAGCATGAACAAGTATCAAGGCTTTTCGTACAGAGCCTAGAGGTCTGATACCGAGCGTGCACAGGTCCGAACACGTCTTTCACTGCGCCAGCCAGTGGGTTGCCTCTTTCCAGGCACCCGCCGTAACCAATTCCTCCAGGGCCTCTAGCAAGATTTTTTCATAGCTCAAGGCCAGACGAGAGCTGCGTCGCTCGCGTAGTCTGGTCAATGAGACGGTTGAACGGATACCAGGCCTTTCAATTGCGTGACCTACCAACGCACGACTGTTCATGTCGTCTTGAACAGCCGCATGCGCGAGAATCGAGTAGCCAAGCCCCTCAGCGACCAGCCGCTTTGTCAGGCTAACGCTATCTACCTCAAGCACGACATTCAGACGGACTGCGTTTTGCGCGGCGACCTGCTCCACCAGGCGACGGTTGCTATGCGGCAACCCTGGCAAAATCAAAGGAAAATCGCCAAGCGCAGTCAGGCGAACGTTACGCGAAACCTCGCCGGGTGGGCCAACCAGCACCATCCGCTCGCTGAACAATGGCCGTACGTCAAATGCCTCGACCAAGGGTTGGTTGTAAACAACCGCCACATCGATGCGGCCCTCCAGCAACCATTCCTGAAGCGATGTGCTGAGGCCTTCGAGCGCGTGCAGCGACGCCTTTGGCCATCGCTCCTTGAATTTACGAATCAGTTGAGGGCCGACAATCGATCCAATCGCCGGGGGTAGGCCTATCGCCAGATGTCCCCGCTCCTCATCCGCTGTGTTGCGCACATGGTCTGCCGTGTCTTCCATATAACGCAGCATGACTTCTGCGCGCTCCAGCAAACGAGCGCCTGCTGCCGTCAGTTCCACACCTCTCCCATGCCGAGTGAAAAGCTCGACCTGCAGTTGCTCCTCCAGCTTTGCAATCTGTCGACTGAGCGCCGGCTGGGCGATGAATAACTCCCTCGCAGCACGGCTGAATCCGCCGCATTGGGCAACCTTGACGAAGGAACGAAGCTCACGGATATCCACCTTTCACCCCATGCTTAATTGGCATAGCTTTTTATCAAAATAAGGTTTTTGCACCGGTTACACCAGATCTCTATGCTCACTTCCAATAGCTATGCCAGTGGAAATGGCCATCCCGGCATGCGAACCACAAGAACAATGACGCCCATTCCGTGGGCGAGGAATTACCATGAACCAGTTGAAGAAACTCCACGTTCAAGTGCTGATAGCACTTGTCGCTGCCGTCATCCTCGGTTTCGCCGCGCCCACCTGGGCCACTGCCATGAAACCACTCGGCCAAGCGTTCATCGCCCTTTTGAAAATGATGCTGGCTCCCATCGTCTTCGTGACGCTGGTGCATGGCCTCACCCACGTTCAAGACATGCGTAAGCTCGGCCGACTTGGGGTGAAATCGCTTCTCTATTTCGAGGTCGTCAGCACCATCGCGATGCTCGTAGGCTTCGTATTGGTGAACGTCATCGAGCCAGGCGTAGGTCTGCATGCAACCGGGATGAATGAGTCCTCGGCCGCCATCAAGGCAACAGCCGCAGCAGGTGAAGTCTCGGTCATCACCTATCTGCTCAGCTTGATCCCGCACACCCTTGTAGATGCCTTCGCCAAAGGCGACATCATCCAGGTCCTGCTGATCTCAGTCCTGGCCGGTATCGCTATCAATCGTACGTGCGGTCCTGAGTCCGTAGCAGTGCGTGCAATTGACGAGGCTCAAACCATCCTCTTCAAGATGCTCAGCTTCATCATGAAGCTGGCCCCCCTTGGCGCATTCGGCGCCATGGCCGCCGCTATCGGTAGCTACGGTGGCGACACCCTGCTCTATCTTCTCAAGCTCATCGCCGTCTACTACGCCGCCTCGCTCCTGTTCGTATTCGGTGTGCTCGGCACCATCAGCTGGTCGGTTGGCTTGCCGTTCATGACCGTGCTGCGGTTGATCCGCGATGAGATCCTGCTCGTCTTCGGCACTGCATCCGGCGAGGTCGCTTTCCCGCGCCTTATCGAGAAACTGAAGCGCACAGGCTGTGATGAAGTCGTCGTTGGTTTCGTACTACCGGCCGGTTACAGCTTCAACCTGGACGGCACCGCCATCTACATGGCGATCGCCATCGGTTTCATTGCACAGGCAACGGACACGCCGTTCTCGCTGTGGCAACAAGCCGGCCTGCTGGCAATTCTTAGTATTACCTCCAAAGGCGGTACCACCGTCGCAGGTGGTGCGTTCATCAAGCTGGCTGCCACCCTGCAATCCGTTCAGACCCTGCCTCTTAGCGGCCTGGGCCTTCTTTTCGGTATCGATCGAATCATGGCCACCGCCACTGCACTGACCAACATCGTCGGCAACACGATCGCCGTATTCGCCATTGCCCGCTGGGAAGGCGCGTTTGACCCAGAGGCATTCGAACGTGAAACGGGTCGTGCACCTGGCCGCAGCCTGCTGCGCCCATCGGCTGTCAGTGCAGCTCAAGTCGTGGCGCCGGATACCGCCTCCAAGGGCCAGTCTCACGCTCAATCGCAAACTCAGCACTCGTAACAGGAATGGCCATGAATCGCTTGCCTCCCATCGATCCGCAACAACTGAATGATGCACAGCGCGTTGTCTTCGACCGCATTGCAAACGGTCCAAGGAAAGGCGTACGTGGCCCACTGGCCATCTGGCTCCATCGGCCAGAACTGGCTGAGTGCGCCCAGGCGCTTGGACGCTACTGCCGCTATGACAGCTGCCTGGAGCCACGCCTTTCCGAATTGGCGATCCTGCTGATGGGACGTCACTGGCTTGCGGAATATGAGTGGGCGGCACACAAGCCCTTCGCCCTCGAAGCAGGGCTGGCACTGGAGATCATCGACGCAATCCGCGACGGTGAAGAACCGAACTTCAACAAAGCCGATGAAGCATTGGTGTATCGCTTCATTCGTGAGCTCCACGATAGCCGCAGTGTTAGCGACGGCCTCTACAAAGAGTTCACCGAGCTGCTGGGCAACGATGCCGCCGTGGATCTCGTTGGCATTGCCGGCTACTACACGCTTATTTCCATGACCATCAAGGTATTCGAAGTGCCACCACCGGCTGGCATTGCGCCCGAATTGCCTACCACGTTGAATTGAGGATTACCCCATGACTGAAGTTATTCCCACCAGCGATCGCTTGAAAGGCAAGGTCGCGATTGTCACCGGCGCAGGTTGTGTGGGTGCCGGCTGGGGTAATGGCCGTGCTGTAGCTGTACTGTTTGCCCTTGCCGGTGCCAAGGTTTTCGCAGTCGATCGCGACCTCGGGGCCATGGAGGAAACACTGGGTCGGATTCGTGAAGCCGGTGGTGACGTTACCCCGCATGCCTGCGACGTCACTGACAGCGCGGCAGTGGCCGCCATGGTAGAGGCGTGTACGAAAGCCTACGGCACTGTCGATATCCTGGTGAACAACGTCGGCGGCTCGGCTGCGGGTGGTGCAGTAGCGCTGCCAGAGGACAAGTTCGACGCTCAGATCGCCCTGAATCTCAAAAGTGTGTATCTGACCTGCAAACACGTTATCCCGGTAATGGAAGCTCAAGGCAGCGGTTCGATCATCAACACTGCTTCGACTTCGGGTATCCGCTTCACCGGTTCTGCGCAAGTTGCCTACGCCGCGAGCAAAGCCGGTGTCATCCAGTTGGGCCGTGTGACTGCCGTTGAGTACGCAGCCAAAGGTATTCGCGTCAATACCGTGGTACCCGGCCAGCTTCACACCCCTATGGTCGAGGTCCGTCTCGCAGGGCAGCGTACCGGCGGCGACGTCGACAAACTGCTCGACTCCCGCTTGGCTCGCATCCCACTGGGCTTCATGGGCGATGGTCGTGATACCGCTTACGCAGCACTGTACCTGGCCAGTGATGAGTCGCGTTTCGTGACAGGTACCGAAATCGTCGTCGACGGCGGCATGACTGTCCGCTGCGGCTGATCTCAAAAGGGGCCGACCAGGCCCTCGTCCACCGACGAACAACAAGAGCAAGTCACCATGGACGATCAACTCCACGTTCAGGCGTCGCATCGCCTGTTCATCAAGCAAACAACGATCGTTGCAGCAGGTATCCCTCTGCTCGGCGAAGCAATCGGCCAGACAATTGGAGCCACCGTGTCCAGTCCAATCACTGCGTCCGGGATGTGGGATTGCCACACCCATATTTACGGCCCCTGGGATCGTTTCCCGCTTCCAGCCAACGCCGCATACACCCCGGAACCCGCCCCCTTTTCCGATCTCCTTGCATTGCATCAGCGCTTGGGCATCGAGCATGGCGTCCTGGTTCAAGCTGCGCCCTATGGAACTGATCATTCCGCTATCCTGGCTGCAATCGCTGAAAGCGGCGGGCGCTACCGCGGCGTCGGTCTGATCGACGAGACCACCACGGATGGGCAACTCCAGGACCTGCACGATGGCGGGCTACGTGGCATTCGTTTCAATCTGATGGGACATTTGCCCGGCGCACGGGACCCTCAAAAATTGCGGCAGCTCGCCGAGCGGGTTGCTCCATTCGGGTGGCATGTGCTGGTACATGGAGAACTGCACACCTTGCTGCCGTTCCTGGACCAGTGGAAGGACCTGAAGACACCACTGGTCATTGACCACATGGCGCGCCCAGACTTCACGAAACCCATCGATCGAGAGGCGTTTGCTGCTCTGAGAAAGCACCTTGAGCATTCGGACCACTGGATCAAACTTTCCGGCATCGATCGCGCTATGCAGGGCCAGCCTGGCCCATGGCCGCAAGCATTGGATCACGTTCGGGAGTTTCTCGAATTCGCCCCGGATCGAGCGATTTGGGGGTCTGACTGGCCGCATCCAAACATCAAGGGTGCTCCTCCGGATGACCGTCAACTGCTCGACTTCCTTCAACAGGTATGCGACAGCCAGACGCTGAGGCAGGCCGTACTGGTCGACAATCCGGCTCGCTTGTACCGCTAAGCATTCCCCGCCTGAACACACTGACGGAAACGAAGAATGGACGATAGAGATTGGCGTCCAAGCACCCGTGTGCCCGATCCGGCCGTACGGGAGCTTGATCCACGTTTTGCCCATTACCGCCTTGCCCACGCAAAGGTAGAACGCCTGGGTGGCGGAATGCGATGGGCCGAGGGGCCGGCCTGGTTCGCAGATGGCCGATACGTGCTCCTCACAGACCTGCCCAACGACCGCATCATGCGGTGGGATGAGGCCACGGATGCCATGGGGGTGTTTCGCCAACCGGCCAACCAGGCCAATGGCATGACACGTGATCGGCAAGGCCGTCTCCTCGTATGTGAACACGGTGGACGGCGTGTCACGCGCACGGAATATGACGGCTGCATCACCGTTCTGGCGAGCCACTTCGATGGCAAACCGCTCAACTCCCCGAACGACATCGTGGTGAAGTCGGATGACAGCATCTGGTTCACAGACCCGCCCTTCGGTTTGGTCAGCGATTACATGGGGCGTCAGGGCGAAGCAGAGCTGCCGGCTAACGTGTACTGCCTGACCCCGGACGGAACGCTTCACTGCGTTGCAGAAGATGTTGAAGGCCCCAATGGGCTCGCGTTCTCGCCTGACGAGAAGACCCTCTACCTGGTCGAGTCAAGAGCTCGTCCACGCCGCATCGTTGCGTATAGCGTCGATGATCAGCACCAGCTCAGCGAGCGCAGGGCGCTCATCGATGCAGGCACTGGCCTGCCGGACGGGATACGCGTCGACGTCGATGGAAACCTGTGGTGTGGCTGGGGCGCCCCTGAACCTGGCCTGGATGGTGTCCGAGTTTTCTCGCCTGACGGTACTCCCATTGGTCACATCGATCTGCCTGAGCGATGCGCCAACCTCTGCTTTGGTGGCCCGCGGCGCAATCGCCTGCTAATGGCCTCCACAACCTCGTTGTACTCGCTGTTCGTCAACACTCGCGGCGCCTGAAGGGCGCCCTTCCGAAGGTAGCTATATGAAAAAAACAAGACCTGCTCCGCTACTGCTCTCGACTGGCCTCGCAAGCCTTCTGACCCTTTCTGCCGGCGTTGAGGCATCCGAACTCAAGATAATCGCGAGCGGCGCGTTGAAAGGGGCTATGGCCCACTTGCAACCGGCGTACGAAAAAGCCAGTGGCAACACACTCAGTATCAGCTGGGGACCTTCGTTGGGAGACTCCCCAGACGCCATACCGCAGAGAATCAGGCATAAGGAGCCTATGGACCTGGCCATCATGGCCAGCGAGACCCTGGACCTGCTTGGCCCGACCGGGGCTTTCGACATGGCAACTCGCAAGGAAATCGCTGACTCCCGAATCGGCGTAGGCGTGCCAAAAGGCCATCCACATCTGGATGTGTCCACGGTACCAGCCCTGCGTGCCGCGCTGCTGAGCTCGGACAAGATCGCATATTCCCAAGGCACCAGCGGTGTCTACATCCGCACAGAGCTGTTTGCGCGCTTGGGCATCACCGATCTCGTCAAGCACAAAAGCGTCGAAATCCAGGGTAAAGAACTGGTGGGCACTGCGCTTGCCCGTGGCGAAGCGGATATCGGCATGCAGCAGATCAGCGAACTGAAGGTGACCCCTGGTGTGGATTACCTAGGCCCCCTCCCCGAAGAAGTGCAGAAGGTCAGCCGCTTCCATGCAGCCGTGGCCAGCACCACCGACAACGCCAAAGTTGCACGTGAGTTCATCGCGTACCTCAACAGCACCGAAGCGCACAAATTGCTTGAGGAAAGCGGTCTAGAGCCTGCCCCCATCCAAACTGCCCAAGGAAAATAAAAAATGAAAACGCTATATCGCTTCATCATGGGTGCATCCCTGACCCTGGCAGCGTCTTTCGCGACGGCTAGCACTCCTGCCGCACTCCAAGCAGTGCAGCAGGAAATCGTGCGTTACGACAATGTGCAAATCGAGGTCAACGCCCAAGGCAAAGGACCGATCATCGTGATGCTTCCCTCGCTGGGGCGCTCGGGTCGTGACTATGACCAGGTGGCAAATTACCTGCAGCAAGATGGGTTCAGGGTCGTACGCCCGGAACCACGCGGTATCGGCCAAAGCAAAGGCCCGATGGACAGGTTGTCCATCCATGACTTTGCCCGAGATATCGCGGCAGTGGTCGAACACGAGAAACAAGGCCCTGTGGTGGTCGTAGGCCACGCCTGGGGCAACTTCCCGGCTCGGCAACTGGCGGCCGACAGGCCCGACCTGGTGCGTGGTGTGGTACTCGCAGCCGCCTCTGCCGGCAAGGTCCCACCAGGATCGACAGAGAAACCCATCAACGCTGAAATGCGCCAGGCCATCGATGGCGCCGGTGACATGTCCCTCTCCGAAGAACAGCGCCTGGTCTACCTGCGCAAAGCCTTCTTCGCCCCAGGCAACGACCCACGGGTATGGCTCGGTGGGTGGCACGACGAAACCCATGACGCTCAGTCCCACGCACGCAATACCACCCCGGTAGATGACTACTTCGCTGCCGGCAAGGCTCCGATCCTGGACCTGCAGGGAGAGTCCGACACAGTTGCCCCACGCCGGTTCTCGGGCGTGCTGCACAGCATGCTGGGCGATCGGGTTCAGGTTGTGGTGCTCAAGAATGCAGGGCATGCGATGGCACCTGAGCAACCCAAGGCTATGGCCGACGCCATTGCGACTTTTGCCAAAGCCCAGTACGCGCACTGATGAAAACCAGGACGGGAGCCGCTAAGCGCCCGTCCTGGTCTACACATACACGTTTCACAGCCCCTGTCCGACCGACGACGTCACACCACTTTCCGGGACACGATCGGCTTCGGTGCCACTGCCCGCTCTGGCAGACTGTCGGGGTCAACTTACCTCGGGTACGAGGTGACTCATGAACGTCAGGCTTTCGATGGCGTACATATAATCAGAAAATCTGGGATCTCCATCGTTGAACGCCTTTGCCACTTTTTGTGCGTTCTCAAGACTGTCCCACATTGCCAAGTCCGCGAAGACTCGATCGTCATCCATAGGGCAGTAGGCCCGGTACTCGATCAAGCCAGGAAAGGTCTTTAACGTTTCACGAAGCCCTGCGCGGAGCACTGGAACTTGCGCAAGACATTCCTGTTTGACCTTGAAAATGGCTAATTCCAGTACATGAGATGAGTGCTGCATAGGATGACCCTCTGTGTGTCAAGAAGGCCCAATTATCAGTGGCTCATACTGACAGCGTAGTGTCAGTAGGCGTGATCGCTTTCCACTGGTTTGCCTGGTGCTTCATATACGCTTGGAGATCAAGGGCAGGATTGTCGGGTGATGGTTGTTGGGCAATCATGATGGAGGTTATGCGATCGACCCGAAAATCGCGGTAAGCCGCCCTGGCATTGCACCAGCTTCCAACTGTCCACTTTCCTCCCCAGTAGAAAAGGCCAAGGGGAAAAATCAGACGTTGCGAAACCGCACCGTCCAAACGGGTATAGCTTATCTTCAGCGCCTGATGGTTTTCGATGGCATTTCGAAGGGTTGCCAGAT
Organism: Pseudomonas sp. FYR_5; assembly: GCF_043106315.1. NCBI lineage: Bacteria > Pseudomonadati > Pseudomonadota > Gammaproteobacteria > Pseudomonadales > Pseudomonadaceae > Pseudomonas > Pseudomonas sp. FYR_5. Next base: position 19,483 of record NZ_JBICMK010000114.1, read on the forward strand.
GGCCACGCGTCGAGGAAGTTGTTGTTCCAAGTGCCCGGATTTTTGCCGTGCTGGGGTCAACCTTGTGATGGACTATGGACGCTGAGATCTTGCTCAGCAACCTCCCCGCAGCCGCACTCAAATCGTTATCGGCGGACGCTGATAGCATTTCCATCCCGAGCATCAATGCATCCAGTTCGAGCCTGTTCAACGTTAAAGGCGGCATCTCAAAATCAGCATCCAAGGCATACCCCACGCCGGCGGTACCATAGATCGGTATGCCACTGAACGAAAGGTCGTCGATGTATCGATAGATAGAGCGCACGGAAACGCCAATTCGGCTAGCCAGTCGTTCAGCAGAGATTGGCTGATGGACACGAATCAGATTTACCAGTTGAAACAAACGATCAGCTTTACGCACCAGGTGTGCTCGACTGCAAGTCAATGCCCATCTGCTCAAGGCGAGCGATAACGACCGGGGCTATGCCCTTCAGGGCCAACAAGGCATTGTGTTCCGTCAGTGGAAATGGCATCCGTAAACTCCTGTTTTCGGCCATTGAAGCAACCGGAGTTTGCCCGACGAGAGAGGGCCTCTCAATAGATGGTCTCCATCGCCCTGAGCGTAGGCATGAGGAAGGTGGGTTCGGCAGCGGCTTACCGAAGGCCAGTGCCAAACCTTACTCCCCATCGGCATCAGACTTCGGAGAAAAACCGCTTCCCGTCTGTCTTCAGCAAATCAACCATCAACCGTACCGCCGGTGCCAGATAGCCCTCCGCTCGCACGGATACCGCAACGGTCCGGGTCATCGTGGTCTCTTGAACAGGGACTTCTCGCAAGGCGGATTGCCAACGTCCAGACACCAATGTTTCCCTGGCCAGGAAACTTAGCAATTGCGTTCTGGCAATCAGTCTCGGCAGCAGGGATACAGCGTTCGCTTCGATCTGGACTGTAGGAGCAGGCAACTCATGTGACCTGAAGGCCTCGTCGATCCAGCGCCTGGAGGCCACTGCCTCGCCGGGCAAAACCCAGCGGTACTGGCTAAGAGCGGCGATGTTGATGACAGACGAAAAGATCGGGTGGTCTGCGCTGGCCACGACTACCGCCTCATCCTGAAGGATAGGGAACGTGAGCAAATGAGGATCGCCTGCACTCAAAGGGCAGATGATTGCATCCAGCCGTCCAGTGTTCAGGAATTCCCTGAGCATGTCATCCTGACCTATCGAGAGCTTCAATCGCAGCTCGGGAGCTCGCTCCAACAAGAAGGAGGCCAGCTGTGGCAGAAGGTGTTCGGCCATGCTTGCGGAACAGCCCAACCGTATGGTCCCGATCTGCCCGTTGGCAAAGTCTCGCACCTCTCTCTCGGTTTGCGCGATGCTCAGCTGTAACTCACGCCCACGCTTCAGCAGGAGGTCGCCCACCTCGGTGAGTTTGATTCTTCTACCGTCCCGCCTGAAGAGCTGCGCGCCCAAAGCTTCTTCGAGACGTTGAATGCTCTTGCTGAGCGCCGGCTGACTCTTGTGCAACAGCTCCGCTGCTTTACCGAGATGGCCCGTTCGGGCAATGGTCTCGAAGTAAGTGAGGTCCCTAAGATCCATGATTCATAACTCTCGGTAATCGGTTCATCAAAAACAGCAAATGGACCGCGCCTGGTGGCCCCTCGGATAATTGCCAGGCACAGCATCCGAGGACTCTCAAGTGCCAAAACCCTCTTCAACCTCCAAGCCTTCCCTGCTGCAGTGGCTTTGCGTGGTTCTCGCAGCCGGCGCTGCCGGGCAGTTACTCCATTACCTGCACGTTCCCGCAGGCTTGTTTCTCGGCCCCATGCTAGCGGGTATCGCCTGCGGCCTACTGGGGGTGACCATCCGCGTTCATCGTCATGCGTTTCGTTTCGGCCAAGGATGCGTAGGCGTGCTGGTCGCACATTCGATGACCTGGCCAGTCATTCAGACACTCGCTCAATCCTGGCACCAGATGCTGGGCGTTACCGCCCTGACATTGGCCATGAGCGCACTGGTAGGTTTGGGAGCTATCCGGTTCAGTGGTCTGTCCAAAGCAACAGCAGCGTGGGGAACAGCACCCGGTGCTGCATCGGCGATGGTGGCGATGTCGGAAGATTATGGCGCTGATGCACGTGTGGTAGCGACCATGCAGTACGTCCGGGTGGTTTGCGTGGTAATGGTCGGAGCATTTGTGAGCCATCTTCTGGGGGCACATACGCCCTCCTCGGGAGCCGCCAATATGGGCCCGGCAGGAAGCCTGATTGACCTGGCGTTGAGCCTCGGCGTCATTTTGGTCGGCGTCGCAGCCGGAACACGGCTGCCAGCGGGTGCACTGCTGGTGCCACTCATGCTTGGGGGTGGTCTGCAGCTTTCAGGTGCAATGACCATTGATCTTCCGGGCTGGATCTTCAGCCTGGGCTACGGTTTGATCGGGTGCTACATCGGCCTCAGATTTGACCAACGAACCGTCGCGTACGTCTGGCGGCAGATACCAGCGATGGTCCTCAGCTCTATCGCACTGATTTTGCTGTGTGCCGGCTCCGCCTGGGGTCTCGCGAAGCTTATGGGCATTGATTTCCTCTCGATGTATCTCGCGACAAGCCCGGGTGGCCTTGACGCGATGGCGATCCTCGCTGTCGAAACGCACGCAGACACGGGCTTCGTGCTCGCCAGCCAAACGCTGCGACTGTTTTCCGTGGTCTTGATAAGCATGGTCATAGCGCGGCAGGCATTGAGGGCCGCGCCTCCAGTCCCGACAGAAAAAGAAGGTCAGCCGAAGTCGTGGTCATCAGCCGACCCAAAGTGAATCGCAGCCTCAGGTTTCGCTGAGGGAGACGCCGTTCTTCGCTCTGGCCTGTAGCAAAGCGCAGACATGCAACTCCCGATCTGGATGTTCGATAGACCATTGCTCAAGAGCTTCGCTTATCCGCGCCAGCCCGACCTGATCTGCGTGGTAGAGAAGCCCGCCGCGATAGCGCGGGAATCCATAACCATGAATCCAGACCAGATCGATGTCATTTGGGCTATCGACAATGCCTTGTTCCAACATGTGCGCGGCTTCGTTGATCATCACGAACAAACACCGCTGCAGGATCTCATCGTCCGAGACGACACGAGGCTCCAGCCCCCTTGCATGCCGGTGTTCAACGAGCATTTTTGCAACGAAAGGATCAGGACACCCCTTGCGCTGACCCTCTTCGTATCGGTAATAACCCGCCCCGGTTTTCTGGCCGAGACGGCCTGCTTCGTGCAGTTGCTCAATCAGATTGCAACTACGCTCAGCCTGCCCGAGGTGCGCCCCCCGGCCTTTCCTGTTCAGCCAAGCGATGTCAACGCCAGCCAAATCACGGAGCTCGAACGGGCCGATAGGGAAGCCGAAGCCACGCAGCACTCGGTCGACATCCTCTGGCGATGCGCCTTCCTCGAGCAAGAATGTCGCTTCGCGCTCACGGACGGCCAACAACCGATTCCCGACAAAGCCGTAACAGTTTCCAACCGCAACCGCAGTCTTGCCCAACCGGCCACCCAGTTGCAGCACGGTAGCCAGCACATCCGGTTGCAGGTGAGCGGTTTTCACAACCTCGAGCAGTTTCATAATGTGAGCGGGACTGAAGAAGTGCATCCCGATAACGTCACCTGGACGATCAGTGACCCCAGCAATCGCGTCGACATCGAGGTACGACGTGTTGGTGGCCAGGATCGCCCCAGGCTTGGCAAAACGATCGAGCTCTCGGAAAACGTCTTGCTTGACAGACAGGTCTTCAAAAACTGCCTCGATGATCAGATCCGCATCCACGACCTGCTCAAGGCTTCCTTCGTAACGGATAAGGCCGGCACGCTCAGCCGCCTGTTCCGGGGAGAGGTGGCCTTTCTCCAGCGCACTGGCATAGTAGCGCTCGATCGTCGCCCGCCCACGATCAAGTGCCGGGGGCTGAGTGTCGATCATCAGTGTTTTGATGCCCGCGTTGGCCAGACACAGCGCGATGCCGCTGCCCATTGTGCCCGCCCCGATCACCGCAACCGAACCGACGGTGCGTACCGGGGCTTGTTTGGCCAACGCGCGGCGGCGCGAGGCAAGATCACGCTCGGCGAAGAACACGTGCCTCAAGGCACGCGCCTGAGCGCTTTGACGTCGCGAGATAAACAGCTCCCGCTCCAGCGCCATGCCCTCATCGAAGGGCACCTGCCAAGCTGCTTGCAGTGCCTGGAGCGCAAGAGGTGGTGCTTCCTGCCCAGCGACCTTGCGAAGAATCGCCTGCGACCTTCGCTGGATAACATTGGGATCGAATGCAGCCACGCTCTGCTCACCAGAGCGCGGTATGGGCTGCCCGACAATCTCTTTGGCGAATTCAAGAACAGATTCGAACACGAACGAGCGACCCAGGCGATCCAGCAATCCGACCGCCAATGCTTGTTCAACACTGATCTGCTCCCCGCCCACCACCATATCGACGGCCACCTGCATTCCGCACAAGCGTGGCAGGCGTTGCGTTCCCCCGGCACCAGGGATCAAGCCCAGACTGACTTCGGGTAGCCCAAACTGAGTGCCTGGCGCTGCGATGCGGTAATGGCAGGCAAGCGCAAGCTCCAGCCCACCACCCAGGACCGAACCATGCATCGCAGCGATGACAGGCTTGGGCGAGCGTTCGATTGCCGCCAGTACGTCCGGCAGGTGGGGCGCCTGCAACGGCAGGTCAAACTCCTTGATATCGGCACCGGCGATGAAGGTACGCCCTTCACACAAGATGACTATTGCCTGGATAGCAGCGTCACTCGACGCCTGCTCGAATCGCGCCAGTACCTGCGCACGGACCTCACGAGAGAGGGCATTGACTGGCGGGTTGTTGATGATGATCAAACCGACATCACCTTCGCGTTGATACGCTACGAGGGAGTTCATCGTTTCTCTCCTGGTGAAGGACATTGATTACAGAAGCGACAGTGGATAGCTGACAATCACCCGCACATCATCGGCATCCCGAGCGAAGTCAGCGCGGTAGGTAGCGCTGCGCAGACGCATGCTCAGGCCCTTCAGCGATCCACTCTGCAACACGTACTGCAACTCAACGTCGAGTTCACGTTCGCGGTCCGAACCCGAGTCCACACCGCGTACATCAGCCTGACTGCCTTTCAGGTAACGAGCCATGAAGGACAACCCAGGAATCCCCACGCTCGTAAGGTCGAAGTCGTAGCGAGCTTGCCACGAGCGCTCGTCCTTCTCGGCAAAGTCGCCAATCTGAACGAAGTTCACCAGGTAGGGGTCGGTGCCATCCACATATGGGAATGCCGAGTCACCCGACATTTTCTGGTAGCCAAGACCAAAGGAGTGGCCACGCAGTTTGTAGGTACCCATGACACTGAGCGCACGGTTGTCGATAGGGCCACCGCGGGCTTGTCCCTCATCGTCGCTATCGAAGAAGCGCACATCGCTTGTGAAAGAGCCCCACTCGCCCTTTCTGCGATCGGTCAGTCCGTAGAATCGCTGGGTGTAGACGTCTTCGAGGACCGCGTACTGAGCCAACAGATCCGTTGCATCGTCAGCGTGGTACCTCACCCCCATCAGGTTGAAATCACCGCCATCAAGAGGACCGCTGAACCGACGGTTCTTGCTGTTCAGTGCCAGCCCTGTCGAACCGGATTGATCGCGATAAACAGTGTCCTGGATCTTCGCCCCAGTAAGCTCCAGAGCTTTCCACTCGTTGATCTGTATCTGGGCACCGTCAAACGTCTGGGGCAGAAGGCGTCCATTGTTGGAGGCCAAAGTCGGCCATTTTGGAATCAACGTCCCGACCCGAAGCTCGCTGTCCGATACCTTGACCTTGAGGGTACCGCCGGCCTTGGAATAATTGTCAGGTACATCCCCATCATCCTGGACCGGCAACAAACCAGTGCCCGACCGACCCGGCCCTGAGTCCAGTTTGATGCCGAGCATGCCTATCGCGTCGAAGCCGAAACCTACAACGCCAGGCGTGTAGCCAGACTCATAGCGCAGGATGAAACCTTGTGCCCATTCCTGGCGCTTGGATTGACCCGCGCCTTCACGAAAATCTCGGCTCATGTAGAAGTTACGCAGCTCCATCGAAGCTTTGCTGTCCTCAAAGAACCCCTGCGCGCCCGCAAGCGGCAGATACACGGCAAAGCCAACCCCTGCCGCGCAGAGCGGCATATTCTTGATCATCATTACTACTTACCAAACAAGGGATCGGGCGCAGCAGCAGTCCAGGGCCACCGCGTCGATCAGGTAGAAGGTCGCAAAGGATTTAGCGCACCTGGGTCAGGTAGTCGTGAGCTTTACCTGGAATTTTCTCTTGCTGGATTTCACCCAGGAACTTGATGGCGCGTTCGACCTCTTCCTCTGTCAAGTAAGGGGTTTGCGGGAACGACTTACGGTTGTTTTCCCACGCGGCTGCGTACACTTGATCGTTGACCCCTTCAAAGCGACTGCGGACAGTCTTCATCGCTTCCTGTGGCTGATCATTGATGAGCTTCGTGGCGTCGCCAAGTGCTGCCAGGAAGGCTTTAACGGTGTCCTGATGCTCGTTTGCCCACTGCCGGCGAGCACTGAGGGCAATCGACGGATAGCCATCAAGCTCCGGTACCATGCCTGCAGACATGTCGAGCAGCGTGTAGCCTTTATGGTCGATTACGGCGCTGTCTGACGCTGGCGATGAAAGAGCAAAACCGTCGATCTTGTCCTGCCCGAAGGCTGCCAACATGGCGGCGCCGTTGTTCAGATACAGCAGGGTGAAATCCTTCTCCGCATTCAGGCCGGCTTCCTGGCCCAGGAAACGCACCAGAAAATCAGCGCTGCCACCTGCCCCGCTGACCGCCAGGCGCAGCCCCTTGAACGCGGCCAGGCGTTGTTCAACGGTGGAATCGGCCGTCAGGCCGAGGCGATCAGCCAGGTCCTTGTGAATGACCACGTTGCTTGCGTACTGGCCGACCATGCGCCCCAGCAAGGTGATATCCGCTCCTTTTACTTTGGCATTGATTGCGTTCTGTGTGGCACAAGAGCAGAACTCCACCGAACGGCTGGCAAGGCCAGAGGCCGCTGCGCCACCACCTTTGAATTTCACCAGCTCGACGTCGAGCCCGTGCTTTTTGAACAGGCCGCCGTCCAGAGCCACAAACAGGGGCATGTGAACGAACCCCTCTGTACCCAGAGCAACTTTAACGGTTTCGGCAGCCTGCGCGTAAAAGCTGGTTGCACTCATGGCAACGCTCAACCCCAGCGCAGAGATCAGACTTTTTATAGACATGGCGAGGACCTCTTCTTCTTGTTGTTGTGTTGGTGTCAATCAAACGGACAGTTCACGTTCTTCTTGATCTTTTTTCCAAGGCATCAAGGACGCTTCAAGTTTGCGCACAGCGGCTTGGAGGATCAGTGCAAGCGAGATGATTGCAATCAGTGCGGCAAACACCCCTGCCGTATCCAGCTGACCGGCGGCATCTTGCAGCAGATAACCCAGACCTCGGTTGGCGGCCATGATCTCCCCCACGATGGCGCCAATCAGCGCGTAGGGCACCGACATCTTGAGGCCGGTAAAGACCCACTGAATGGCCGAAGGCAGAACGACTTTGGTGATCAGGTGATGCTCTTTGGCACCCATCAACCGAAGAATTTCCAACTGCTCGCGTTCTACGGCACGAACGCCGCTATAGGTGTTCAGGAACACCAGGAAGAAGACGATGGTGGCGGTAAGGATGATTTTCATCTCGATGCCGATACCGAACCACATGATGAACAGCGGTGCCAACGCAACTTTCGGCAGGCTGTAAATCGAGACAAGGATCGGGTCGAGCAATTTAGCCAAAAGCTCATTGCGACCGAGGATGAGGCCTACCGATATACCCGCACAAGCACCAAAAAAGAAGCCTGCAAGGGTTTCAACGACGGTGATCCAACCATGCGAGAACAGGCGACCACTGGCAACCAGGTCAATGAAGCGGCTCCCGATTTCCAATGGCGAACTCACGAAAAACGGGTCGATCAAGGGGCCTGAAGCGAATTGCCACGACAGAAAGAGCACTGCAAAGATGGCGACACGGCCGAGGAAGATTTTCATGTTCGTAACTCTCCGGAAGAAGGACCTTAGGCGTCATGGGAGGGAGTGATGAACTCCCAAAGGTCGCCGCACAACTCGTGATAACGCGGGTCCTTGCGTAGCTGGAGAATGTTGCGGTCATCCCCTAGCGGGATATTCACATCGCGAACGATAGTGCCTGGACGTCCAGAGAAGATCAGGCAACGGTCGCCCAAGGCAACGGCCTCATCCAGGTCGTGCGTCACGAACAACACGGTTTTGTTGAGCTGACGGCTGAGCTTGAACAGTTCGGTTTGCATGCGCATGCGCAACTGTGCGTCGAGGGCCGCGAACGGCTCGTCCATCAGCAAGGTTTCTGGATCGTAAGCCAGCAGGCGAGCCAGGGCCGCGCGTTTGCGCATGCCTCCGGAAAGCTGACTGGGATAGGCCTTCTCATGCCCTTCGAGCCCTACAAGGGAGAGCAGTTCGCGGATTCGCGCCTGGCGCCTGGCTTTAGGGACACCCTGGATTTCCAGAGGAATGGCGATGTTGCCGGTCACGTCACGCCATGGCAGCAAATGATCGCTTTGGGTCATGTAGCCAGTGCGACCGTTGATGCCTTGAACGGCCTGCCCCCGATACAGCACTTCACCCGTGGTGGGTGCAAACAGCCCGGCGACCATGTTCAGCAGTGTGGACTTGCCACAGCCCGAGGGGCCGATGATGGTTACTACCTGACCTTGTTGAATATCGACATTGATACTGTGTGAGGCTTGCTTGGCAACGCCCTTCACGGTGAAAGACTTTGAAACCCCTTCAAATGAAATGACCGTCGGCGAGGCGGCTCTTGCGCCGATGGGCTCGGGTGAGGTGGCACTTTTCAACACGGCGGTCATGGCAATACTCCCGGCACCAAGGCGGCGTTCAGCTCAAGATTCTCGAGCGTCGCTACCGAAGTGGTCGACAGAGCGCTGGGCCTTGAAGAGGCGGTATAGAGAGTGTTCATAGCGACCTACTTATTTTTATGAGTCAGAAATGAAGCGTTCTTTGATTATGCAAGTGCGAAATACAGGGTCAAAGAGACTGTTCCACAGAGTGGAACAGCCAGTATTCATGCAACGATCGTCAAACCATCGAGCGCGACCACTCCATGACCTGCGGGGCGAACAAGCAGCGGATTGATTTCCGCCTCAACCAATCGCTCGCCGAGCGCCATGGCCATTTTCGAAAACGCTGCGATGCACCTGGCGGCAGCGTCGACATCTGCCTTCGGCATTCCTCGGAAGCCATCCAAAAGTGGGTAGGTTTTCAGCTCACTGAGCATCTCGCGGGCTTGATCTTCACTTACAGGAAGCAGACGCAGAGTCGTATCCTGAAAAAGCTCTGCAGTGACGCCTCCCATTCCGAGCAGCAGTGCCGGACCGAGCTGAGGGTCTCGATGGAAACCGAGAATCAACTCCTGCCCACCAGTGACCATCTCCTGGACAAGGAACGACTCCGGGGTAAAGCCAACATGACCGCCAACATTGTCACGCATCCGTTCCAGACAATCACCGACGGTGTCCGAAGACTGATGCAGGGCCACTCCGCCTACTTCACTCTTATGCGGGATCCGCTCAGACAGTACTTTCAGGGCTACATGCCCGCCGAGCTCACGCGCAGCCTGCGCTGCCTCGAGGGCATTCTTCACCACCCGCTCTCGAGTAACAGGAATGCCAAAGCTCGCGTACAAGCGCTTGCTCCGTGCTTCATCAAGCGGGCCACTTGGCAGCGCTTGGGTCGAACCTTCAGCAGCAGATGGAGCGACCCCAGGCTCGCCTGGCGGGCTTGACTTGGTGCGCATCAGCAAAGCCCGGAGCGCGCTGGCACAGCTCTCAGGGGCGGTGAACGCCACTCCCCCCGAACCGTTGATTCGCTGAGCCGCAGCGGGGGCGTGCGGACTGATGTAAGCCAGGACTGGTTTCTCCGAGCTGGCCAGGCTGTCGCGGATAGCGTCCGCCATCAAATGGGGTTGCGCGACTCCCGATGAGCCAACCACGCTGACCACAGCATCATAGTCATCACTGTCCAGCAGGATGCCGATGGCGCTGCGCATCAACTCGGGCTGCAAGCCAGCAAGCGTCAGATCGATAGGGTTGCGATCGAGCACTGCCTGGTCACCGATATCCAGGTTGCGCAGCTTTTCAGCAGTTTCCGGCCCAGGTGCAGGCGTCTCGAAACCACTCATGCCGAGGTTATCGGCAATCAGCGTCCCGGCGCCACCGGTCGAGGTCAGGATTGCCACACGGTGGCCATTCATCGGTCTGCCGCTAGCCAAAGCAAAGGGGATATCGAGCAGATCGGCGAAGGTCTCCACGCGAATCACACCTAGCTGTCGGAAGTAAGCGGAGTACAAGTCATCGGAGCCGGCCAACGCGCCAGTGTGCGAATTGGCGGCGTGGGCACCTGCCTCGGAACGCCCAACCTTGTAGACCACCACTGGCTTGCCAGCATTGCGGGCTTTGCCAGCGGCTCGGCTGAATTTCTCGCTGTCGCGCAGCCCTTCTATGTAGAGCGCGATGACCGATGTGGCTGGATCATCAGCGAGGTAATCAACGAAATCTGCGACGTCCAGATCCACTTCGTTGCTGGTCGAAACAAGCTTCGAGAACCCGATTCCAGCAGCGACACCGCGAGAGAGAAGTGCCCCCAGGATACCGCCGCTCTGGGAAACCACAGCGATGTGGCCGGCGAGCAGTTCGTCCATGTCCAAAGCACCACTCGCAGACAGGGTCACGCGCTCCGTGAGGTTAACCAGCCCGATGGTATTAGGGCCAAGAACTCTCATCGAGCCTCGTGCTGCCTTGAGCTCCTCTTGGCGTAGCGCTCCGGTCGTGCCGGTCTCACCATAACCTCCCGCCAGTACGATTGCTGCTGGGCAGCCGCGAGCAGCCAGCTCGGCGACAGCCTGGTTGGCCCGCTCCGGCCCAAGCAGAATGATTGCGACGTCCGGCACCTCAGGCAAAGCCTCCACGGAGGGGTAACAGCGCAATCCGTCAATGTCTTCATACCGCGGGTTCACCGGGTACAGTCGGCCCTTGAAGCCGTGTTTGCGAAGAAATGCGATGGGACGGCCAGAGGTCTTCCGGGCATCACCCGATGCGCCGATGACGGCGACGCTGCCGGGGCTGAGAAGGCGTGCAATCTGGTCCATGATTCAGCTCCGCTCTGCCTTGCGAGCAAGGAAGGCAGCGACCGACTCTTGATGCTCGCTGGAGGTGTAACAGATACCTTGGGCTTGACTGCCCATGGAGAAAATCTGGCTCTGGGTCAGCTCGAAGGTGTTGTTGAGAATCGACTTGCTCAGCGCCAAAGCGGTTGCCGAACCTGCAGAAATTTGCAGAGCCCAGTCCTGAGCCTCCGGGAGAAGGTTCTCATGCGCGGCCACACGGTCGATCATGCCGATTTGCTGTGCTTCGGATGGCCTAACGGTACGGCCGCTGAAAATCAACTCTTTGGCCTTGCTCAGCCCCACACGGCGGGGAAGGAAGTACAAACCACCGCCATCAGGGATCAGTCCTCGGGCGATGTAGCTCATGGCAAACGAGGCTTGCTCGGAAGCGATGATGAAGTCGCAGCTCAGGGCCATATCGCAGCCCAAACCGGTCGCCGCGCCATTGACCGCAGCAATGGTGGGTTTAGGCAGGTTATGAAGCAGCGATACCGCGTGATGGACGCGTTGCTGACGCTTCCAACCGTTGAAGGCGACCGAACCGGCCGGTGCACTCATCCGGGCTTGCATGCCCTTGATGTCGCCCCCCGCGCAGAACCCTTTGCCAGTGCCAGTCACGATCAGCGCCTTGATGCTGCTGTCCGCTGCGACATGCTCGAGGTGATCGATGAGCAAAGTCCGCATATCGTCGCTGATGGCGTTACGCGCCTCTGGGCGGTTGAGCGTCAGCGTTGCAATACCGTCGGTAACGGCAAGGTCGATCGGCGTCGACAGTTCCGGGGAAGTCGTCATGCGGTACCTCTCTTATTATTCGGGTTGATTGACCGCCCGGCGATGAGCCAAGCTTGTTTGCAATCTGAGGGAGAGGGGTTTTCATGACAACGCGACCGTTCCACCTGTTGGTACAAGGCGAGGGAGGTAAAACCTCCCCCTACATTCCCGGGCAGGGCAAGGCACCATTGAATCGCTCGCTAGAACGCGGATTGGATATCCTTCGTGCATTCAGGCCAGGCAGCGAGCACCTCACCAACGGTGACCTGAGCGAAACCACAGGTTTGTCCAAATCAACTGTAAGCAGGCTTTCACAAACCCTCGTTCGTTCTGGCTTTCTCGACTACGACACCATTTCAGGTGGCTACAGGCTAGCGCCCTCGGTATTGGCCATGGCTCACTCCATGTATCACGGCAGTTTCCTGCTTCAAGTCGCTACGCCTCTGATGGCGCAGGTGGCTCGGGAACACCAAGTGAATGTTGGCCTTGCCGCAGCGGACGGTGACGAGATGATCTACCTGGAATCCATACGCTTCAGTAAACGCAAATCCCCGCGAAACGTACTGACCGGCCAACGGCTGCCCATGGATATGACATCCCTGGGCAGGGCCTACCTTTCGATTCTGGACGCTGCGCAACGAAGACCGCTGATCGAGCTGTTCAGTTCGAGACGATGCGAAGCCAAGGCGGGGCAATTGGTGCGAGATATTGAAGCGGCGATTGCTGATGTGAAAGCCAATGGCTATTGCGCAGCCTCTTGGCAGCCTGAGGTCATTGCTATCGCGACTCCGCTTGATCACCCGGTTTACAAGACACACGCTCTGAACATCAGCCTCTCAACCGCCGAAGCGCCGGAAAATGTGATCGAACGGTACGCGCCGATCCTCCTGACCCTCGCAGACGCCATCCGTGCATCACTTAGTCTGCCTGAGGATGAGTAAGCATTCAGGTTCGATCCTCGCGATGGCTCCTTCCAGACGGCGATAAGCAGGCCTACAGCCGTTATGCCCCGCACCGTCCACGAAACTCGGGCAAAAAAAACGCCTGGCATACCCGCACGGTAGCCAAGCGGTGTGTGAAAGGCCTGAGCATAAGCCAGACGCCACGACCAAACATGAGAATTCTGTTCTGGTCGGTAGAGTGGATACCCACCAGGGCCGGAACGTGACCAGCGATATTATTCATTATCCGAAAAAACACTAATGCTTTGTCTTTATAGAGTGCAATGCCTGTAGGGCATGGCAAACGTATGCCGTGATGGTATGGCAAGTCATGGTCTAAAGGTCTTGGCGGTCTGAGTTTTAGCTGCTCTATGCTGCCGAGCTCTTTCTCTAAAAAAATAATGGTCGCCAGATGACTACCTTGACTGTTTCAACTGCGCAGGAAAGAGATCCTGCGGAAATACGCGCGTGTAAAAAAGCCGCACTACGGCTTGTTCCGCTTTTGGCCCTTGCTTATTTTTTCAACTATCTGGATCGCACCAACGTCGGGTTCGCCTCCCTAACGATGAATGATGACCTAGGGCTAACCGCGTCGCAGTTTGGTTTCGCAGCGGGTATTTTCTATTTGGGTTACTGCATATTTGAAGTCCCGAGCAACTTGGCACTCTACAAATATGGGGCTCGACGGTGGATTGCCAGAATAATGATCACGTGGGGACTGTTTGCCGCCGCAACCTCCCTGGCACAAGGCCCCACCAGCTATGCGGTGATCCGCTTGCTCGCGGGGATTGCTGAGGCAGGATTTTTCCCTGGCGTCATCTTCTTCCTTTCCTTGTGGTTTCCCGCTCACTACCGTACGAAGGTTATGGCGTGGTTTCTGTTCGCAATCCCTATGTCGTCCGTTCTTGGCGGCCCCTTGTCTGCCGCCATGTTGCAAATGGATGGCATCTGGGGCTTCGCTGGCTGGCAATGGTTGCTCGTTCTCCAAGGGCTTCCAGCATGCTTCCTGGGCCTTTTGTGTTTACGCCTGCTGGCCGACAAACCGGCAGATGCCAACTGGCTTACGATGGAAGAGAAAGCAGCTCTGCAAGCTGTTTTGGACGCTGAGCACGAATCCAAAAGCGCGCACAGCTTCCGCCAATCACTCAAAGACCCACGTGTCTGGTTGCTCGCAGGCATTCTGTTCAGCTACATCATCGGCATTTTGGGCATCGGTGTATGGCTCCCACAAATTCTGAAGAGTCATAACCTGACGACCATGCAGATCGGATGGATCTCCGCCGCGCCCTACATGATTGCCAGTGTTGCCATGCTGCTGTGGGCCAAGGTACTTGCTCATAAAAGACGCTATATCCTTCACTTGGCACTCACCTGCGGCACCGGGGCTGCCGGTTTCATATTCTCGGTGGTCTACAGTGACCTCCTGCCCGCTTTATTCGGGCTGACAGTTGCCCTCATCGGCCTGTGTTCCGTACGTACCTGCTTCTACAGTATTCCCTCTACCTTTCTAAGCAAGCAAGCAGCCGCTGGTGGCATTGCATTCATCAACGCAACAGGAAGCTTGGGCGGATTGGTGGGTCCTTACGCTGTCGGCTGGCTAAAAGACGTTACCGGCTCGTTCAGCGCCGGTTTGATGGGCATGGCGTTCATGCTTTGCTTAGCCACCGTGCTGACCGTTGTACTGGGTTGCATGGTCAAGGAGAAACCTGGGCAACTGATGAGACAGAACGGTGACGCCCACGCCTCGGGCACGTCATAAGACTTGCACTGCAGTACGAGGGGACTGCCTGGCCACCTTCGTCAGGGCTACGGCCTCTTGCTCCCACAGGGGGTAGCGCTTCACGCTCGCAATCAAAGGGAGGGGGCAGCAGGTTCGGCCGGCTGGGCATCCTGCTGCACCTGTATGGGTGCAGCTTCGGCCGGCGGGGCCACCGGCTGCGAACCCTGGCTGTCATCCACCACCGGCGCCGCTGCCGCCTCGCTGGCCGGGGCTACGCCCGCGGGTGCAGGTGCCGCTTCAATCAACGGTGCTGCTGCCGGAGCCGGGGCCACCGGGTTCGCCGCCGCCTGCTCCGGAAGCCCGAGGTCAACCGCCGGTTTTTCAACCTTCGGCGCTGGCTCTTCAACTTTGGCCTTGCTCACTTTTTTCGGCTTGGGCAGGTAACTCTCCACCAAGGCGAAATAGCGGTCATAGAACTGCGCCGCAGTCACCGTCTCACTGGCTACCTTGACCATCGAGTCGTCACTGGAGCCGATCGGCATCGACACCGAACCCAGCACCCCCACGCCCAGGCTGGCCGAGGTGTTGGACTTTTTCAGCGCATAGCGGTCCTGCAGGGCGTTGGCGAACATGGTCGAGTGCTGGTCGTCGCTCACGTCCGGTGCACAGGTGACATTGAAGCTGATCTGCAGGTGGTTCTCGCTGTTTTGCTGAAAGCTCTTGTTACCCACCACCTGGTTGGCGCCGCTGCTGGTGATGATGTACCCCTGGCTGAGCAAAGCACGCCGGGCGGCCTCGCAAGAGCCGGCATCGCTCACCGGGAAGCTGCGTGAGAAGGTGCCCGAGTCATCGAAATTCTCGTGCTCATAGACGGCCGCTTTTTTCGAGGAACAACCGGTCACGCCCGCCAGCACCAGGGCCAGCCCGAGCGCACCAAAGACGGAAGATCTGGTCATTGCGAATTCCGGGTATATGGAAAGTGCCTATTGTGCAACACAGCAGGCAGGCACAGGAACCGCTGGTCGGTGAAGAATCTGTCAGGTTGGTGTAAAGCCTGGCAAAGGCCGGGCATTTGCCAGGTGCACCAACGAAAAAAGCGACCCGAAGGTCGCTTTAACGTTGCTTCAAGGCGTTCATGGGGCCTTGAAGCGAAGATGGCGCAGCGGACGGGACTCGAACCCGCGACCCCCGGCGTGACAGGCCGGTATTCTAACCGACTGAACTACCGCTGCGTATCATTCAGGCTTTCGCCCGTTTGAAAACTGGGTCTACCCTTCCGGCGCAATGGCCTCAGGGCAGGCACAAAAAAAGCGATAACGTGATCGCTTCTTTTGTGTTTGCTTCAAGGCGTTCTAGGGACCTTGAAACGAAGATGGCGCAGCGGACGGGACTCGAACCCGCGACCCCCGGCGTGACAGGCCGGTATTCTAACCGACTGAACTACCGCTGCGTATCGTTCAGGCTTGCGCCCGATTGAAACTGGGATCAGCCCAAGGCGTTCGCCTTGTGGCTTCAGACCGGTGCTAGGCACCCATCTGTTACTGAAAAATGGCGCAGCGGACGGGACTCGAACCCGCGACCCCCGGCGTGACAGGCCGGTATTCTAACCGACTGAACTACCGCTGCGCAGTGCGTTCCTCTCTGGCTATCGGCTTCTTGCGAATCCGATGCTCCAGGAACATCTCAGGAAGTGGTGGGTGATGACGGGATCGAACCGCCGACCCTCTGCTTGTAAGGCAGATGCTCTCCCGGCTGAGCTAATCACCCTCGCGATGTTGCTTGTTGCGTTTGCTTCGCTGAGGCCGCGAAATTTACGCAGGTGGCGAAGCTAAGTCAATAGCCCCATTGAATTTTTTTCAAAAAGGCAACGTGATGTGATTGCCTGTGCCGGCCTCT
>NZ_JBICMK010000115.1:0-31661 GCF_043106315.1 Pseudomonas sp. FYR_5
TGGACGCAGGCCGTCGTAGGAGCGGGTTCACCCGCGAAAGGGCCGGTCCTGCTGGCCAATTTCCACCCGTCGTTCACCTTTGCCGCTGCCACCGTATTCGCGGGCAAACCCGACTGGCGGCAGCGAACAGGCCCGCGCAGTCAATCGACCAGCTGAGCTTCCTTCAACGCCCCCAACGCCTCCTGCCAGCGCGGCTGCTGGCGATAATCGGTCCGCGCAAAACCTTGCCCGCGCATCCGCGCAATCCTCGGCGACGGTTTGACCTTCAACCGCTGCGCCGCACTCAGCGCCAGCTCCGCCGCCGCCCGGTCATTGCACACCAGGCCCATATCACAGCCGGCGCTCAGCGCCGCTTCGATACGGCTGGCCGCATCGCCCACCACATGCGCACCGGCCATCGACAGGTCATCACTGAAGATCACCCCGTCAAAGCCCAGCTCGCCACGCAGGATGTCCTGCAACCAACGCCGCGAGAAGCCGGCTGGCTGGCTGTCGACCTGCGGGTAGATGACATGCGCCGGCATCACTGCCGCAAGCTGCCCACTCAGGCGGGTAAACGGCACCAGGTCGGCCTGGCGCAGTTGTTCCAGGCTGCGCTCATCGGTGGGGATAGCCACGTGCGAATCGGCTTCGGCCCAGCCATGCCCCGGGAAATGCTTGCCACAGGCGGCCATACCCGCCGCATTCATGCCACGGATGAACGCGCCAGCCAGTTGCGTTGCACGCAGCGGGTCACTCTCGAACGCGCGGCTGCCCACCACGGCGCTACGCTGGTGGTCCAGGTCGAGCACAGGAGCGAAGCTGAGGTCCAGGCCAACCGCCAGTACCTCGGTCGCCATCAGCCAGCCGCACTGCTCAGCCAGGTATTCGGCATTGTCGTTATCGGCCAACGCACGCATGGCCGGCAGGCGAACAAAGCCCTGGCGCAGACGCTGTACGCGCCCGCCTTCCTGGTCCACTGCCAGGATCAGATCGGGGCGAATGGCGCGGATGGACGCGCACAGCTCGCGCACCTGGCGCGGGCTGTCGATATTGCGGGCAAAGATGATCAGGCCAGCCACTTCGGGCTGGCGCAGCAGTTGACGGTCTTCGGCGGTCAGCCATTTACCGGCGATATCCACCATCAGGGAGCCTTGCAGGCTGACAGTCATGGGTAATCCTTCATTGAAGACAGAGAGCGGCCCACCGGGGGGCAGCAGACACCGGCAGACACATGCCGTTGGCCACAAGCGAAGCCACACAGGCACTGGTCAGCAAGGGGAATGAGTAGATCGGGCATGGGCGCTAGCTTAGCGGAAGCGCCCTGCCACGCCCAGCCTTCAGGCCTTGGCGGTAGCCAAGCTGGTCTTTGTTCGCGGGCGCAGCTGCGCAGTGGCCATCGCCTCGTCGGTCACACCGCTGTCAGCGCGCATGCCTGCCGCCAGGAACGGCACCATCAGGCGCATCACCTGCTCGATCGAAGTGTTGATGCCGAAGTCGGTCTCGGCAATCGCCCGCAGGGCTTTGATACCGGACATGCTGAAGGCCGCGGCACCCAGCATGAAGTGCACACGCCAGAACAGTTCCAGTGGCGGAATGCGTGGCGCTGCCTCGTTCACCAACAGCATGTAGCGGCGGAACACTTTGCCGTACATGTCTTCCAGATAGCGCCGCAGGTGCCCTTGGCTCTGGCTGAACGCCAGCCCCAGCAGGCGCATGAAGATCGACAGGTCGTTGTTGCTACGCGGTTGCACGGCCAGCGCCTGCTCTACGAGCATTTCCAGCAGTTCTTCGAGGCTGGGCTTTTGCTCCGGCTTGGCCTGGCGGCGCTCCAGCTCACGCTCGAGACTGGCGCAGAATGGGCCAAGGAAACGCGAGAAAACGGCCTGGATCAGCGCCTTCTTGGAGCCGAAATGATAGTTGACTGCCGCCAGGTTGACCCCGGCCTTGCTGGTAATCAGCCGCAACGAGGTTTCGGCGAACCCCCTTTCCGCGAACAACTGCTCGGCAGCGTCGAGAATGCGTTCAACGGTTTCCGATTGGGCCATGACTACTCCGACTACTCCGCCAGACAAACAGGTGTTTGAAACATACGTTTCAGCCCTGCTTCTGTCAAGGCTCGGTGACTGGGCGGTCGCCATTTAAAAGGTGCAAGCTGGAAGCTGCAAGCGTGATGTGACAGCAACACCGGCCGGATATCGCAAAATCGCGTCCTGGGGTGACTGAAAAGCATGGGAGGACTGCCGTTTCGCCCTTTCTTGCAGCTTGGAGCTTGCAGCGGGCCTGACACTGTATATAATCCCAGTCACTGTACAAAAAGACAGAGCGCTTACCATGTTGAAACTGACGCCACGCCAAGCCGAAATTCTCGCGTTCATCAAGCGCTGCCTGGAAGACAACGGCTTTCCGCCTACCCGCGCCGAGATTGCTCAGGAGCTGGGCTTCAAGTCGCCCAATGCCGCCGAGGAGCACCTCAAGGCGCTTGCCCGCAAGGGCGCGATCGAAATGACGCCGGGCGCTTCCCGCGGCATCCGCATTCCCGGCCTGGAAGCCAAGGCCGAAGAAGCCGGCCTGCCCATCATCGGCCGGGTAGCGGCCGGTGCGCCGATTCTTGCCGAACAGCACATCGAGCAATCCTGCAACATCAACCCTGCCTTCTTCCACCCCCAAGCCGATTATTTGCTGCGCGTACACGGCATGAGCATGAAGGACGTCGGCATCTTCGACGGTGACCTGCTGGCTGTGCACACCTGTCGTGAAGCCCGCAACGGCCAGATCGTGGTGGCGCGCATCGGCGACGAAGTCACAGTCAAGCGCTTCAAGCGCGAAGGCAGCAAAGTCTGGCTGCTTGCCGAAAACCCCGAATTCGCCCCCATCGAAGTCGACCTGAAAGAACAGGAACTGGTGATCGAGGGCTTGAGCGTCGGCGTCATTCGCCGCTGATCCAGGAGGCGTCATGCAGCAGTTCATTCACGCACCCGAGCAAGCCCAGTTGCCCCTGTTCGAAGCATTCCTCGCCCAGCCCGTGCTGCCAGGCCTAAAAGCCAGGGAACTGGCGCGCAAGAGCAGCCAGCCCGAACTGTTCAGCGAACTGTCGCTGCGCGGTGCCCCTGGCCACTGCCAAAGCCTGCTGGCGCCAGTGCTGCGCGAGTTGAGCGAAGAGGACGAGGCCCGCTGGCTGACCCTGATCGCCCCACCGCCAAGCCTGACCCAGGCCTGGCTGCGCGATGCCGGACTCAACCGTGAACGCATTCTGCTGCTGCAACCCCGCAGCAATCAAAGCGCGCTGCAACTGGCCTGTGAGGCTTTGCGCCTGGGCCTCAGCCACACAGTGGTGAGCTGGCTGGGTAACGTCAATGCCACTGCACGTCAGCAACTGCTACGTGCTGCCAGTGCCGGAAACGCACAAAGCCTGAACATCCGCCTCGGCTGATGTTCAGGCTTTGCCTGTCACTTCAACTAGCCTGATACGCTGCTGCACCCTCAGTGCAGCACACGCGGCCCTTCATCACGCTCGAGCTCGCCATCCATCAGGCGACCGGCCATCTGCACGCCCACACTGAGCATGGCCTTGGCCACTTCCACATGCTGACCCTGCAGGAACACCTTGGCGTCTTCCGAGAAATCCAGGGTTACCAGAGAGCCCTCATCCTCGGCGCGACGAAGTTCGATGCGGCCGTCAGGCAACTCGACAATTTCCAGAAAAGACGTAGACATAAATGGCAGTTCTCCGCGAAAGGCGATTATTGTACCAGCCGTTGCGGTTATCAGCACTCACTCAACGCGTCGCGGAAACGTCTCACCAAACTTTTGAGGTCGTTGCGCCAGCTTTCCAGCTCGACACGCGACAGCGCTGGATGCTCAGGCTCATCCAGATTGACGGCCTGAATCAGTGGCTGGGTAACGTCGGTTTTCGGCGCTTTTCTGGCGACCGGTGGTCGGAACAAATCGGCATAAGCACCGAGCATTTGCGCCAGCCAGGTTTCACGCTGGCGGGCCAGCTCCAGCAACTCGGCCACTTCCGGGATGGCGATACCGTTCAGGGCATCCTCGGCCAGGGCCTGCTCCACCGTTGCGACAACCGGCAGGCGGTAGAAGCCCCCGATTTCATGGCACAGCCCCAACAGAGCACCATACAGGTGGAACAGCGCCGACTCGCGTTCAGCCTGAACCAGGCCTTGGGCATTCATGGCCTGGCTTTGTTCAGCCTTGGCCATGGACTCCAGGGCGAGGCCGGCGAAGAACAGTTTCTGGTTGGTACGGGTGTAGAGTTCCTGGGCCATTTCAGTGCCCTCCCATAAGGCTACAAGGCGGATATCTGCATCATAAATGATTGGGGCCGCTTTGCGCCCCTTCGCGGGCTTGCCCGCTCCCACCAGTACAGCGCCACATTCAAGGGCGGCGCGATACCTGTGGAAGCGGGCAAGCCCGCGAAGGGCCGCAAAGCGGCCCCATATCACAGCACCGATGGATCAGCGCTTGTCTTCAACCTTCCAGGCATTGCCGTCGTAAAACGCCTTCCAACCGGTCGGCTTGCCATCGACCTCGGACTGCACGTACTGCTCCTTGGTCTTGCGGCTGTAACGAATCACCGCCGGGCGGCCATCCGGGTCTTTCTGCGGCGCATCGCACAGGAAGTGGTACTTCGGGTCGATCTCATGCTTGTGCGGCACAATCTCCAGCACCAGCGGCGCACGGGTCTCGCGGTTCTTGGGGAACTGGCTGGCAGCCAGGAACAGCCCCGAAGCACCGTCGCGAAGCACGTAGGTATCGTCGACCTTCTCGCACTTGAGCTCCGGCATGTCTACCTTGTCCATCTTCGGCGGCGCCGCCTCGCCGCTCTTGAGCAGCTTGCGGGTGTTCTTGCACGCCGGGTTGGTGCAGCCGAAGAACTTGCCGAAACGGCCGGTCTTCAATTGCATCTCGCTGCCGCACTTGTCGCACTCCAGGCTCGGCCCTTCGTAGCCCTTGATGCGGTAGTTGCCTTCCTCGATCTCGTAACCTACACAATCCGGGTTGTTACCACAGATGTGCAGCTTGTGCTTCTCGTCCAGCAGGTAGGCGTCCATCGCCGTGGCGCAGATCGGGCAACGGTGCTTGCCCAGCAGTACGCGCGATTCCGACTCGCCCTCGTCGTCAGCGGCGATCTCGTCGCCCGGCACCAGGTTGACGGTAGCCTTGCAGCGCTCTTTCGGTGGCAGGCTGTAGCCAGAGCAACCCAGGAACACGCCTGTAGAGGCGGTTCGAATCATCATCGGCCGGCCACATTCCTTGCATGGAATGTTGGTCATGGTCGGCTGGTTGGCGCGCATGCCGTCTTCGCTGGACTCGGCAGTCTGCAGCTTTTTGCTGAAGTCGCCGTAGAACTCGTCGAGCACGTTCTTCCAGTCACGCTCGCCCTGGGCCACGTCGTCGAGGTTCTCTTCCATGACAGCGGTAAATCCGTAGTCCATCAGGTTGGAGAAGCTCTCCGACAGGCGTTCGGTGACGATGTCGCCCATCTTCTCGGAGTAGAAGCGGCGGTTGTGCAGCGTCACATAGCCTCGGTCCTGGATGGTGGAAATGATCGCCGCGTAGGTCGATGGACGGCCAATGCCGCGCTTTTCCATTTCCTTGACCAGGCTGGCTTCGGTGAAGCGCGCCGGTGGCTTGGTGAAGTGCTGACTCGGGTCGATCTGGATCAGCTTAAGCGCTTCACCCTGAACCATTTCTGGCAGCACGTCGTCTTCGCCCGGCTTGCTCTGCTGTGGCAGCACACGGGTGTAGCCGTCGAACTTGAGGATGCGGCCCTTGGCACGCAGTTCGAAATCGCCGGCAGCGACGGTGACGCTGGTGGACAGGTACTGCGCTGGCGGCATCTGGCAAGCCAGGAACTGGCGCCAGATCAGCTCGTACAGGCGCTCGGCGTCACGCTCCATGCCACTGAGCTTGGTCGGGTGGGTATTCACGTCAGAAGGCCGAATCGCTTCGTGCGCCTCCTGGGCGCCCTCCTTGCTGCCGTAAACCAGTGGCGCCTCCGGCAGGTACTGCTTGCCGAACTCCCGCTCGATGTAGCTGCGGGCCATCTCCAGGGCGTCCGCCGACAGGTTGGTCGAGTCGGTACGCATGTAGGTGATGTAACCGGCTTCGTACAAGCGCTGGGCCATCATCATGGTTTTCTTCACGCCGAAGCCCAGGCGGTTACTGGCCGCTTGCTGCAAGGTGGAAGTAATGAACGGTGCCGATGGCTTGCTGCTGGTCGGACGGTCTTCGCGCTTGACCACGCTGTAGCTGGAAGCCTTGAGCTTATCCAGCGCCGCCATGGCCTGGGCTTCGTTCAGCGGCTTGAAGGCCTCGCCCTTCTCGCGCGCCACCTCGAAACGCACCTTGGCGTTCTTGGCGGTGCCGAGGTCGGCGTGGATTTCCCAGTACTCTTCCGGGATGAACGCGCGGATCTCACGCTCACGCTCCACCACCAGCTTTACCGCTACCGACTGCACACGGCCAGCGGACAGGCCGCGGGCAATCTTGGCCCACAGCAGCGGCGAAACCATGTAACCGACCACGCGGTCGAGGAAACGCCGCGCCTGCTGAGCGTTGACCCGATCGATGTCCAGTTCGCCCGGCTGCGAGAAGGCCTCCTGAATGGCCTTCTTGGTAATTTCGTTGAACACCACGCGCTTGTAGCGGGTGTCGTCACCCCCGATGGCCTCACGCAGGTGCCAGGCAATGGCTTCACCTTCGCGGTCCAAGTCGGTTGCGAGATAGATGGTGTCGGCATCCTTGGCCAGGCGGCGCAGCTCTTCGATCACCTTTTCCTTGCCAGGCAGGATCTCGTACTTGGCCTTCCAGCCATGGTCGGGGTCGACGCCCATGCGCGCCACCAGCTGGCGGCGAGCCTTTTCTTTCGGCGAAAGCGCCGGTGCCTCACCCGCAGCCTTGCCACGCTTGGCGGCCGGCTCTTTGCTCGCGCTGGCCGAACCGCTGGTGGGGAGGTCTCGGATATGGCCGATACTCGACTTCACCACGTACTGGTTGCCCAGGTACTTGTTGATGGTCTTGGCCTTGGCCGGGGATTCCACAATGACCAGCGATTTGCCCATGGATCGGAGTATTCCTGAATCTGAAGATAAAAAACGCGCCAAGTGCCAGACGCGGCACCGCTATATATAGTGGCAAAAGTGTGAGGTCAAGCTCGGACGATCAGTCGTGCGACTTGCCCAGCAACCCGGGCAGCCCCTCTTCGGCCTTGACCAAAGCAAAGCGTGGCACCTGCTCGCCGTCAACTTCTACGGACTCCTCGAACATCGAAAGGGGGCGTACCCAGAAGCTGTAATCACCATACAGGCATTGGTAGAACACCATCCACTCTTCGGTTTCGGAGTGCCGCGCAACACTGAAGACACGGTACTCAGGCCCTTTGTAATGCCGGTAGACGCCTGGTTGTATCTGCATGTTGCACACCCTCTTGAATAAAACCTGAAAAAACAAAACCGGGGCACAAGGCCCCGGTTGCTGTCCCGCTACGCGATCAGACGCGTTCGAAGACAGTAGTGATACCTTGGCCCAGGCCGACGCACATGGTCGCAACACCCAGCGTACCGCCATTTTGCTTCATGACGTTGAGCAGGGTGCCGGAAATCCGCGCCCCGGAGCAACCGAACGGGTGGCCCAAGGCAATCGCGCCGCCGTGCAGGTTAACCTTCTCATCCATCTTGTCGAGCACTTTCAAGTCTTTCAGCACTGGCAGGGCCTGTGCAGCGAAGGCTTCATTGAGCTCGATGAAGTCGATGTCAGCCATGGTCAGACCGGCACGCTTGAGGGCTTTCTGGGTCGATGGCACCGGGCCATAGCCCATGATTGCCGGGTCGACACCGGCCACTGCCATCGAACGGATCACCGCCAATGGCTGGATACCCAGGTCCATCGCACGCTGGCCGGACATCACGATCATGCACGATGCGCCGTCGGTAATCTGCGACGAGGTACCGGCAGTGACAGTACCGCCTTTCGGGTTGAACGCAGGCTTGAGCGACGCCAGGCCTTCGAGGGTGGTTTCCGGGCGAATGGTTTCGTCGAAATCGAACACCTTCAGGAAGCCGTTTTCGTCGTAGCCCTGCATCGGGATGATCTCATCCTTGAACTTGCCTTCGACAGTGGCTTTGTGGGCCAGCTGGTGCGAACGCAAGCCGAACAGGTCCTGCTGCTCACGGGTGATGCCGTGCATCTTGCCGAGCATTTCCGCAGTCAGGCCCATCATCCCGGAAGCCTTGGCGGCATGCAAGGACAGGTGCGGGTTGGGGTCGACACCATGCATCATGCTGACGTGGCCCATGTGCTCCACGCCACCCACCACGAACACATCACCGTTACCGGTCATGATCGCCTGGGCAGCCGTGTGCAGGGCGCTCATCGACGAACCGCACAGGCGGCTGACGGTCTGCGCCGCAGAGGTGTGCGGGATTGGGGTCATCAGCGAGGCCATGCGGGCGATGTTCCAGCCCTGCTCCAGGGTCTGGTTGACGCAGCCCCAGATCACATCCTCGACTTCTTTCGGGTCGACCTTGCCGTTGCGTTCCAGCAGTTTGCTGATCAGGTGCGCCGACATGTCTTCAGCGCGGGTATTGCGGTGCATGCCACCCTTGGAGCGGCCCATTGGCGTGCGACCGAAGTCGACAATCACCACGTCTCTTGGATTCAGGCTCATATCAAATCTCTCGCTCTAGCTCGTTGACCGCTCAGTTGAAGAAGCGCTGGCCGTTCTTGGCCATTTCACGCAGCTTGGCGGTCGGGTGGTACAGCGGCCCCAGGTCGGCGTACTGATCGGCCAGGGCAACGAATTCGGCCACACCGATCGAGTCGATGTAACGCAGCGCACCACCGCGGAAGGGAGGGAAACCAATGCCGTAGACCAGCCCCATATCGGCTTCGGCGGCGGTTTCGACGATGCCGTCTTCCAGGCAGCGCACAGTCTCCAGGCACAGCGGGACCATCATCCAGTTGATGATGTCTTCATCGGTCACTTCACGCTGCTCGAACACGATAGGCTTGAGCACGTCGAGCACGGTGGCATCGAAAACCTTCTTCGGCTTGCCGCGCTTGTCGGTTTCGTAGGCGTAGAAGCCCTTGCCGTTCTTCTGACCCAGGCGGTTAGCCTCGTACAGCGCGTCAACGGCCGAGCGACGCTCGTCCTTCATCCGGTCCGGGAAACCTTCGGCCATCACATCGCGGCCATGGTGACCGGTGTCGATGCCGACCACGTCCATCAGGTAGGCTGGGCCCATCGGCCAGCCGAACTTTTCCATGACCTTGTCGATGCGCACAAAATCGACGCCGGCGCTGACCAGCTTGGCGAAGCCGCCGAAGTACGGGAACAGCACGCGGTTGACCAAAAAGCCCGGGCAGTCGTTGACCACGATCGGGTTCTTGCCCATTTTCTTGGCGTAGGCCACGGTGGTGGCAACCGCCACTTCACTGGACTTCTCGCCACGGATCACTTCAACCAGCGGCATCATGTGCACCGGGTTGAAGAAGTGCATGCCGACGAAGTTTTCCGGACGCTTGAGCGCCTTGGCCAGCAGGTTGATGGAGATGGTGGAGGTGTTGGAAGCGAGGATCGCGTCGTCCTTCACCTGGCCTTCCACTTCCGCCAGTACCGCTTGCTTGACCTTCGGGTTCTCGACCACAGCCTCGACGACGATGTCGACATTGGCGAAATCGCCATAAGACAGGGTCGGGCGAATGGCGTTGAGGGCCTCGGCCATCTTGGCCGGGGTCAGGCGGCCCTTCTCGACGCGGTTGCCGAGCAGCTTGGAGGCCTCGTTCAGACCCAGTTGAATGGCTTCCTCGCGGATGTCCTTCATCAGGATCGGCGTACCTTTGACCGCCGACTGGTAGGCGATACCGCCGCCCATGATGCCGGCGCCGAGGACGGCGGCCTGCTTCACGTCGTGGGCGATCTCGTCATGCGCCTTGGCCTTGCGCTTGAGTTCCTGATCGTTGAGGAACAAGCCGATCAGGCTCTCGGCGACCGAGGTCTTGGCCAGCTTGGCAAAGCCCGCGGCTTCGACTTCCAGGGCCTTGTCGCGACCGAAGTTGGCGGCTTTCTGGATGCTCTTGATCGCTTCGACCGGGGCCGGGTAGTTCGGCCCGGCC
Organism: Pseudomonas sp. FYR_5; assembly: GCF_043106315.1. NCBI lineage: Bacteria > Pseudomonadati > Pseudomonadota > Gammaproteobacteria > Pseudomonadales > Pseudomonadaceae > Pseudomonas > Pseudomonas sp. FYR_5. The sequence continues at coordinate 10,114 of NZ_JBICMK010000115.1, forward strand.
TGGCCTGCGACGAAGCCCTTGGCGGTCTCGAAGGCCATCATCTGCTCGATGGCATTGAGCTTGAGCTTTTCCAGCTTCGGCTGGCGCTTGGCCTTGTAGTCCAGCTCGCCACTGATGGCACGCTTGATCAGGTCGAGGGCACCGGCCAGCAGCAGCTCAGGGGCGACCACGGCGTCGACGGCCCCCACTTTCAGGGCGTCTTCGGCACGGTTTTCCTTGCCGGCGGCGATCCACTCGATGGCGTTGTCCGAGCCGATCAGGCGCGGCAGGCGCACGGTACCGCCAAAGCCCGGGTAGATACCCAGCTTGACTTCCGGCAGGCCGATCCTGGCGCTGCTGGACATGACCCGGTAGTCGGCCGCCAGGCACATTTCCAGGCCGCCGCCCAGCGCGATGCCGTTGATGGCGGCAACGGTCGGCACTTCGAGGTCTTCGAAGGCGTTGAAGATGCGATTGGCTTCCAGGTTGCCAGCGACCAGTTCGGCCTCAGGCAGCTTGAAGTTGTCGACGAACTCGGTGATGTCGGCGCCGACGATGAACACGTCCTTGCCACTGCTGACGATCACGCCCTTGACCGAGGCATCGGCCTGGATGGCATCGACGGCCTGGCGCAGCTCGCTCAGGGTAAGGCGGTTGAACTTGTTGACGGACTCACCCTTGAGGTCGAACTTGAGCTCGACGATGCCACTTTCAAGAGCCTTAACCGTGATGGCTTTACCTTCGTAAATCATCAACTGATCTCCACGATATGGAAGCTGAACTGTACACGCCGATCGCTGCAGCAAAAGCAGGCCTAGCTGCCCTGCCCCAGGCACACCCGTCAGCGCGCTAGTCGGAAGTATGGCTTGGCGTGATGACATACAAACGCTCAATTCATACGCCCGTTTGATTTGGGTGTGCACACATTCTCCGAAAAGATGGGCGTTGTCAAATGCTCACGAGCACGGCGAAAGCGCGACTTTCCAGTCATTTTCTATCGCCCGGGTACAAAACATGATGACAGTGATCGCCGGTCATTCATGTCAGCGATTGACCACACGTATTGGCTGGAGTGCTTTGCGCTTGCGCGGCGAGCCAGGGCGACTACACTGGCACTTGCTTGCATGAATACCCGGCCTGCCTGGCCTTTTCTGCGCAGCAGAACGCAAAGCGGCGACTTGGCACCCCACCCCTTCAGGGTCATGCCGAGCCGCCGCTTTGTCGTTATAGAACAGATTGACCAGGCTGGATTCCGCCCCCGTAGGAGCGGGTTTACCCGCGAAGCAGGCACCGCGGAGCTTGGCACCGGCCCTGCCGGTGTTCGCAGGTGAATCCTCGCCTACAGGGGCGCATATGGGCTGAGCTCAAGCCAAGGTTTCGAGGGCGTAGGCAACATCCTGCAACACAGCAGTATCGCCGCGCTCGGTCCAGTACAAGGCAATCATCCGAGCATCGGCCTCCACCTTGTACACACTCGCCGGCAAACGCGACAAGGCGCCCATGAAGCGTGGGTCTTCGCAGGGCTCGCGCCACTGATTCCACCACACCCCGGGGCTGACCTGCCAGAAGCTGAAACTGTCCTCATGCCCACGACGCCGGGCTCGGTGATATTGCGGGCAGGGGCTTGGCGGCTCTTTTTCCAGCCAGTGCGGCCACTGCTGAGGCGCCAGCTGCATGGCCAGCCCCATGCGCCGAGCCTCCAGGCGCAACTTCATCTGCTCGCTCTGCTTGCGCGAACTGCGCAGCCAGGAAAGCGGGCTGAGAATCAGCGCAAGGATTGACACCACCAGCAATACCGTCATATCAGTAGTTCCCATAAAACGTTGCAAATGAGCTGGTTAGCCATTTTCACGGTGGACCCGCCCTAAAGCGACCATACTTCTTCTATCGCGATTGTCAGGAGTACCGCTCATGAAATACGAACATTTGTTGGTCGCTGTCGACCTGACCGAAGAGTGCGACCCGGTGATCAAGCGCGCCATGGCGCTGGCAGAACCTTCGAATGCCAAGGTATCCCTGGTGCACATTGTCGAGCCGATGGCCATGGCTTTCGGCGGTGACGTACCGATGGACCTGTCGCAGTTGCAACAGCAGCAGTTCGACCAGGCCAAGGAGCGCATGGACCGCCTGTTCCACAAATACCCGGAAATCAACCGCGGCGACTCGCACCTGACCTACGGCCAACCGCGCCAGGAAATCCACCAGCTGGCCAAGGACCAGAACTGCGACCTGATCGTGGTCGGCAGCCATGGTCGTCACGGCCTGGCATTGCTGCTGGGCTCCACGGCCAACGATGTGCTGCACGGCGCGCCGTGTGACGTGCTGGCGGTACGCTTGCTGAAGAAGGATTGATTCGACCTGAACCGGCCTCTTCGCGTGCAAGCCTGCGCCTGCAAGGGTATGGCGATCCCTGCAGGAGCGGGTTTACCCGCGAAGAGGCCGGAACAGGCTAACGCCAGTCAGCCTTCCAGCTCAGCCCAGCGCTCTACCAATACATCCAGCTCGCCCTGCAGCTTCTCGATCTGTGCCAGCACCGCCGAAGTTTCTGCAATTGGCCGCTGATAGAAGCCCGCCGCATTCACTTCTTCCTGAGCCTCGGCCATCCGCTGTTCCAGCTCGTCGATCTGCCCCGGCAGCATTTCCAGCTCACGCTGCAGCTTGTAGCTGAGTTTCTTCTTCGAAGGCTCTTCCACCACCGCCGCAACAACAGGTTCAGGCTTGGCCTCGACCTTCTCAACCACCGCGCTGTTGAGCGCAGACTTGCCGCCCTTGCTCTCGGTCACACCCAGCAATTTCGGCGAGCCGCCCTGGCGAATCCAGTCCTCGTAGCCGCCCACATACTCACGCACCTTACCCTCGCCTTCGAACACCAGCGTGCTGGTAACGACGTTGTCGAGGAAGGCCCGGTCGTGGCTGACCATCAGCACGGTGCCTTTGTAGTTGGACAGCACCTCTTCCAGAAGCTCGAGGGTTTCCACGTCCAGGTCGTTGGTCGGTTCGTCGAGCACCAGCAGGTTGGCCGGCTTGCTGAACAGCTTGGCCAGCAGCAGCCGCGCACGCTCACCACCTGACAGCGCCTTGACCGGCGTGCGCGCACGCTGGGGACTGAACAGGAAGTCGCCCAGGTAGCTCAGCACGTGGCGGTTCTGACCATCGATCTCGATGAAATCACGGCCTTCGGCCAGGTTGTCGATCACGGTCTTTTCCAGGTCGAGCTGGTGGCGCATCTGGTCGAAATAAGCCACCTCGAGCTTGGTGCCACGCTCCACTTTGCCCGCAGTAGGCTCAAGGTCGCCCAGCATCATCTTGAGCAAAGTGGTCTTGCCAGTGCCGTTTGCGCCCAGCAGACCGATGCGGTCCTGCCGCTGCAGGACCATGGAAAAGTCCTTGACCAGCAGAGGCCCGTCCGGGTGATGGAAGCTGACATTTTCCAGCACCATCACCTGCTTGCCGGACTTGTCCGCTGCTTCGATCTGAATGTTGGCCTTGCCCTGTCGTTCGCGGCGCTCGCCACGCTCCACACGCAGGGCCTTCAGTGCACGCACACGGCCTTCGTTGCGGGTACGGCGGGCCTTGATACCCTGGCGAATCCACACTTCTTCCTGGGCCAGGCGCTTGTCGAAGAGCGCGTTGGCGGTTTCCTCGGCGGCCAGTGCGGCCTCCTTGTGCACCAGGAAGCTGGCGTAGTCGCCGTTCCAGTCGATCAGGCCGCCACGGTCCAGCTCGAGGATGCGGGTGGCCAGGTTCTGCAGGAACGAACGGTCGTGGGTGATGAACAATACCGCGCCGTTGAAGCCACGCAGGGCCTCTTCGAGCCAGGCAATGGCACCGATGTCCAGGTGGTTGGTCGGTTCGTCGAGCAGCAGCAGGTCGGGCTCGGACACCAGCGCCTGGGCCAGCAGCACGCGGCGGCGCCAGCCACCGGACAGCTCGGCCAGGGTCTTGTCGGCCGGCAGTTGCAGGCGACTGAGCGTGCTTTCCACCACCTGCTGCAGGCGCCAGCCGTCGCGGGCTTCCAGCTCATGCTGGACGTGCATGAGTTTTTCCAGGTCTTCATCGCCCTGGATGTTCATGCTCAGGTGGTGGAACTGCGCCAGCAACTCGCCCACGCCCTCCAGACCAGCGGCTACGACGTCGAACACCGTTCGCTCGTCGGCCACCGGCAGCTCCTGTGGCAGCTCACCGATCTTCAGGCCCGGGGCACGCCAGATTTCGCCGTCGTCGCCCTTCTGCTCGCCCTTGACCAGGCGCAGCATGCTCGACTTGCCGGTGCCGTTGCGGCCGATGATGCACACCCGCTCGCCACGAGCGATCTGCCAGGACACTTTGTCCAGCAGCGGCATGGCGCCGAATGCGAGGGACACATCGCTGAATTTGAGCAGGGTCATGTTGGTCTCCATAAATCGGGCGCGCATTCTACCTGACTTGGGCCCCGACGGCATCCGCCAGGCCAACCGGCGAACGCCTGGCGACATCTGGTCGAACTTAATATCCCGATACACGCACAGCGCTTTCACCCACCGCCGGCAAACGGCTAAGCTAAGGCAATAGCTTCCAACAGTGCTGGCTCCGCCGACACTCCCCATGGTTCAACTGCCCGGACGTATCATGCGCAGCCGCCTGTTACATATTGCATCCTGCCTGCTGCTTACCGCCGCCACCTGCGTGGCGCAGGCCGCCGACCTGACCCTGCAACGCCAGTACTACGACGAGGCCAAGCGAGCGCTGGCCAAAGGCGACAAAGGCCCGTACCTGCGCTATGCCCAGGCCTTGAAGGACTACCCGCTGACGCCCTACCTGGCCTACGATGAACTCACAGCACGCCTGAAAAGCGCCAGCAATCAGGAAATCGAAGGTTTTCTTGCCAAGCATGGCGACCTGCCCCAGGCCAACTGGATGAAGCTGCGCTGGTTGCGCTGGCTGGCCGAACGTGGCGAGTGGGATACCTTCGTCAAGTACTACGACCCCAAGCTCAATTTTACCGAACTGGACTGCCTCAACGGCCAATACCAGCTCAGCCACGGCTTGCGCGCCGAAGGTTACGCCACCGCCGACAAGCTGTGGAACGTCGGCAAATCGCAACCTGCCGCCTGCGACGCGCTGTTCGGCATGTGGGCAGCCGAAGGCCAGTTGACCGAAGCCAAGCGCTGGGCACGCACCAAGCTGGCAGCCCAGGCGCGCAACTACGGCCTGGCAAACACGCTGGCCAAGGGCCTGACCACCCTCCGCCCGCAGGGGCGCCTGCTGGTCGACGTAGCGCAGAAGCCTGAGCTGCTCAACCAGCCGTCGCGCTTTACCCCGGTCAACGAGGCCATGTCCGACGTGGTCAGCCTCGGCCTTCGCCGCCTGGCCCGGCAGAACCCGGAGCGGGCCATGGCACTGCTCGACGATTACGCCCAGCGCATGCACTTCTCGCGTGATGAAAAGGTGGCCATCGCCCGCGAAATCGGCCTGACCCTCGCACGCCGCTACGACCCACGCGCGCTCGGTCTGATGACCCGCTACGACCCCGAGCTGCGTGACAACACCGTCAGCGAATGGCGCCTTCGCCTGCTGCTGCGCCTGGGCCGCTGGGAGGACGCCTACGAGCTGACCAAGCGCCTTCCCCAGGACCTGGCCAGCACCAGCCGCTGGAGGTACTGGCAGGCTCGCAGCCTGGAACTGGCACAGCCAAACAACCCGCAGGTTCCGCTGCTTTACAAGGCCGCAGCGCGTGAGCGTGACTTCTATGGCTTTCTCGCCGCCGACCGGGCACAGGCACCGTACCAGCTGAACAACAAGCCGCTGCTGCTGAGCCCGCAACTGGTCAAGAAGGTCCGTAACACGCCCGGTATCCAGCGCGCACTGGAATTCCACGCCCGTGGCCAGATTGTCGACGGCCGCCGTGAGTGGTACCACGTCAGCCGCCACTTCACCCGTGACGAAATGGTTGCACAGGCTCGCCTGGCCTACGAGCTGCGCTGGTACTTTCCGGCCATCCGCACCATCAGCCAGGCCCGCTACTGGGACGACCTGGACATCCGCTTCCCCATGGCCCACCGCGACACGCTGGTGCGTGAAGCCAAGGTTCGCGGCCTGCATTCGAGCTGGGTATTCGCCATCACTCGCCAGGAAAGCGCCTTCATGGAGGACGCACGCTCTCCCGTGGGCGCCAGCGGCCTGATGCAGCTGATGCCGGCCACGGCCAAGGAAACCGCACGCAAGTTCAGTATCCCGCTGGCATCACCGGCGCAAGTGCTGAACCCGGACAAGAACATCCAGCTGGGTGCAGCCTACCTGAGCCAGGTACACAGCCAGTTCAACGGCAACCGGGTGCTGGCTTCGGCAGCCTATAACGCCGGCCCCGGGCGCGTTCGCCAGTGGCTCAAAGGCGCCAAGCACCTGAGCTTCGATGTGTGGGTAGAGTCGATCCCGTTCGACGAAACACGCCAATATGTGCAGAACGTGCTTTCGTATTCGGTGATCTACGGGCAAAAGCTGAATTCGCCGCAGCCGCTGGTGGATTGGCATGAGCGGTATTTCGATGACATGTGATTGCTGTTGAGCCTGTACCGGCCTCTTCGCGGGTGAACCCGCTCCTACAACGACCGCGTAACCCTTGTAGGAGCGGGTTCACCCGCGAAGAGGGCGGCTCAGGCAACACACCTATTCCAGGATTTCTACTTCCATCCCCACCTCCAGCCACCCACTGCCATCCACCGCCAGGTTCTGGCCGAACAGCACGTCGCCTTCTTTTTCGCGGAAAGTCTTCAGCGTAGCCATCGGCTCACGGTCAGCGCTGCGCTCCCCAGTGGCTGGATCGATGGTCGTGAAGATGCACCGCACGCTGGGCTTTAGCACGCGGAACACCAAGCTGCCGATGCGAATCCGCTTCCAGCCATCCTCGGCAAACGGCTCCGCGCCGTGCACCACCAGGTTGGGCCGAAAGCGCAGCATCGACATGGGCCGGCCAATACGCCGATTAAGCTCATCCAGCGAGCCCTGCCCAATCAGCAGCAAGGGGAAGCCATCTGGAAACGCCGCACGGTCACTGTTGAATCCGTAACCATTGGGCAGGTAACGCGCACGCTGCTCCGGGCAATGCACCAGGCGTACGGCCTTGCCCAGCAACTCGCTCAACCAGGCCGCCGCCGCATCGCCAGCGTCTGGCACACGCAGGGTATCGCGCCAGATCGTCACGCCGCGCAGGGCGTCATCGGCTGGCGGTACAGACACCCGCAACGGCGCCTGTCCAGGGGCTTGCAGCAGCAACTGGCCGCTGTCGTCATCGCTCGCGTCGATCTGGCCAAGTTGTGGCCAGGCACGCTGGGTCAGAAAGCGTCCGTTTTCTTCCTCGACCACCATCCAGCGCCGGTCGCCTTGCAACCCCAGCAACCCCACCGGTGATGCCTTCAGGCTTTGCGCCTGCCCCGACTTCACCGGGTATCGATACAACTCACTGAGAAACATCCCTGCTGCCTCGCGTCATGCCAAAAGCCAAGCTTATACCTGGCAGGCACAACGTTCACGCAGCGGTGGTATCCAGCAACAGGCGCTGCTTGACCACATCGACAAGGCGATCAGGCTGGAACTTGGAAAGGAAGTTGTCACAACCCACCTTCTTCACCATGGATTCGTTGAAACTGCCTGACAGCGACGTGTGCAGTACCACATAGAGCTGGCGCAGGCGGGCATCGCTGCGGATCTCGGTGGTCAGCCGATAGCCGTCCATTTCCGGCATTTCTGCATCGGTAAACACCATCAGCAGCTTCTCGCACACGTCCTCGCCGGCATCGGCCCAGCCCTTGAGCATGCGCAGCGCTTTCAGGCCATCACTGGCCACATGCAGCTTCATGCCCAGTTGGGACAGGGTGTCGCGCAATTGCGCCAGGGCCACACTGGAGTCGTCCACCAGCAGCACCTCGCGGCCGCGGGCCCGGGCCAGCACTGGGTCGGCGAGCTTGTCGCCAGAGACCCGGGCGTTGTAGGGCACGATTTCGGCCAGCACCTTTTCCACGTCGATCACTTCCACCAGCTTCTCATCGACCTTGGTGATGGCAGTCAGGTAGTGCTGGCGACCGGCACTGGAAGGCGGCGGCATGATCGACTCCCAGTTCATGTTGACGATGCGGTCGACACCGCCCACCAGGAAGGCCTGCACCGAGCGGTTGTATTCGGTGACGATGATGGTGCTGTCCGGCCCCGGCTGTAGCGGGCGCATACCGATCGCCTGGGACAGGTCGATCACCGGCAGGGTCTGCCCGCGCAGGTTGACCACACCGCAGACATAGGCGTGCCGCTGGGGCATCAGGGTCAGCTTGGGCAGTTGCAGTACTTCCTGCACCTTGAACACGTTGATCGCGAACAGCTGGCGACCGGCCAGGCGAAACATCAGAATTTCCAGGCGGTTCTCACCCACCAGTTGCGTGCGTTGGTCTACCGTGTCGAGAATGCCAGCCATTGGAAAGCCCCCAGGCTTGAGTCGAAAAAGGTGAAATCATTTACCCTGTATCGGCGGCTTCACGCACACCTTGACCCTTGCGGGAAAATGCCGCGCGGATAATTGATATCACTTTAACATCATGCTTTACTGCCGACACATCGGGGCAAATCAGGGGCACGGCAAAAGTTCCCTACCCTAGCCCTTGATCAGGGAAACCCTTAGCGGCAATCGGGTGCAACCTGATGTTCGCGATATCCTTTAGCCATTAATGTGACGCCATTCTCATTGCATGAATGGAGTCAGGCTTTTGCTAGCTATCGTTTCGGCGTGCCCGCCCCCTGCGCCTACCCCACGCGCGGGGACTTGATGATGGACACTGCCTTATCGTTCGATGACGCCCTGCAGGGCTTCCTGCTGGATGCCCAGGTACTGCTGACCCAGGCCCAGGAATGCCTGCAGCATCTGGAGCTGATAGACAATGATCCGGATGCCTGCAGTTGCCTGAGCAGCGCCCTCGACACTATCGCCCGTCAAGCTACGCGCCTGGGCCTGCGTGAAGTTGCCCACTACACCACCGCCCTGCAACAGTTGCTCGCCCCGGCCTGTCACGGTGGTTGCCTGCAGCGTGAAGCCCTGCCCGCGATAGGGGCGTGCCTGACCTTGCTGGCCTGGCAGTTGGAGCTGGTCGATAGCCGTACAGGGCGGCTGAACCTGGACATCGGCGAGCAACTGGTGCTGCTGGGTGAATTGGCCAAGGTCGTACAACCCCCCTTTGCGCCAGCCTGTGCGTCCTGCGATGAAGAAGGCAGCACCTGCATTCACCCGCACAGTGACGCGGCAACCGGCACCCGCTCTAACCCCTCTAACCGCACGCATTAACCTGACGCAAAGTGCAACTAAGCAACTTTATTGAAACCCGACCATGGTCGAACTTGGAAAGTTCACCAGGCTTTCGGTGCATGCCGTTGAATCATTGCCGCACTAGTTACAGCACAAGTGGGTACAGCGCGATTAAAGGGTGGCACTTTGCTACCCGAAAGCGCCCGACCAGTAGGCGTTTCAACGCGTTACCCGGCCGCGACCGATGCAATGCAAAGTGGTAATATGCGCCCCCACAAACGCTTGCGACCGGAACAAAGGTGGCAAGAATACGTGTTCAAAAAAACAACGAAAGTACTGCGCCAAAGCCTCTGAGCAGCATTGTGCAAGGCCTCCATCAGCAATACTTCAGTGGCCTCCCTACCTATGTTTCCACGCTTGAAGACTTCTTTGCATTGCTGCTCCCGCGCCGCCGTGCTGCGCTGGGCAACGGTCGGGCTGTGCGTGGCCTCACTGGTTGCCAACATGGCGCTGTACCTGGCCAATCAGACAATCCCGGCCAGCCTGATGGTGCTTCAGTTGGTCGCCACGCTGGGCGCTGCTGTGCAACTGGGCCTGGGCGCCAGGTCGATCCACCTGCGCCCGGCTGAGCTGGCCGAGCGCATGCTCAAGGTGCAAGAAGACGAGCGTCAGCATCTGGGCCGGGAACTGCACGACGACATCGGTCAACTGCTCACCGCTGCCAAGCTGCAACTGCAGTGGCTGCAGCGGCGAATGCCCGACGAGTTGCAGGGGCACTGCGACGCCCTGCGCAGCACGCTGGATGACACCCTTGGTAATGTGCGCGATGTTTCCGCGCTGCTCAACCCCCGACAGTTGGCCAGCCTTGGTCTGGAAGCCAGCCTGCGCGCGCACCTGGTACGCACCCTGGCCAGCAGCGGCGTGCACTGGAGCCTGGCGTGCAACCAGCGCCTGGGCGGCATCGACGAAGCCGTGGCCATGGCAGTGTTCCGTATTACCCAGGAGGCGGTGACCAACATGCTGCGCCACGCCCAGGCACATAACCTGGTCATCCGCCTGCAACGCACCCCTGAGGGGCTGGCGCTGTCGATCCACGACGATGGTCGTGGTTTCGCCCCTGCCCGGCACCCGGCCGAGGCCGGTCAGCGCGGCCTGGCCGGCATGCAGGAGCGGGTAATCGCGCTGCAGGGCAGCCTCGACATCACCAGTCAGCCTGGCCGAGGCACGCAGATCGAAGCGATGTTCCCGTGGTCCCCGCGCACCCAGCAACGCGCCAGGAGTATTACCAACCATGACCTGTAGACTACTGCTGGTAGATGACCACTCGCTGATCCGCGCCGGGGTGCGCGCACTGGTCTGCGATATCCCCGGCTATGACGTGATCGGCGAAGCCGACGACGGCAACCAGCTACTCGACCAGGTACGCACACTGACGCCCGACATCATCTTGCTGGACATCTCCATGCGTTCGACGAGCGGCCTGGACGCCCTCACCCAACTGCGGGCCAGCGGCAGTACCTGCAAAGTGCTGATCCTGTCCATGCACACCGACCCGGACCTGATCATGCGCGCCCTGGAAAGCGGCGCCCACGGCTACCTGCTCAAGGATACCAGCGCCACGGAGCTGGAGCAGGCCCTGGGTGCAGTACGCCATGGTGAGCGCTACCTCAGCCCGGCCATCGCCCACACTGTCATCAACCAGGCGCTGCGGCACACCAAGCAGGGCAAGCAAAGCGCTGGCGAACGGCATAATCTGACTTCACGGCAGCTTGAGATCCTGCGCCTGATCGTACGCGGCAAGTCCACTCGGGAAATCGCTGCGGGCCTTGGCCTGTCGATCAAAACCGTGGAAACTCACCGATCGCAAATCATGAAGCGCCTGCAGATTCACGACGTGGCCGGCCTGGTGCTGTTCGCCGTACGCGAAAAAATCATCAGCCTGGATGACTGAGCAACGGCGACCCGGCTGGCAGGTGCAGGTGCAACGCCGCCGGTCTCGCCTGAAAGCGCAGGTTGGCGGCCTGCAACGGCTCGCCATCGAGGTTGATGTCCAACCCTTGCGAACTCTTGATCTCGACCCATGGCAGCCTGGCCCGAATGAACAGGCCGTCACCGCCCAACAGGTCACGCAGAGCTCCCACCATCTCCTGTGGCGCAGGCAGAATGGCGACTTCAAGCAAGCCGTCGTTGACCAGGGCTTCGGGGCACAACACCTGCCCGCCCCCGGCCTGGCGGCCATTGCCGATACCCAGCGCCAGCAAATCCCCTTGCCAATGGAAACCCGGCCCCTGTAGCTCCACCGAAGCCGCCTGAAGCTCACTGAAGCGGGACAATCCGGTGAACAGGTAAGCGGCAGCGCCCAGCACTTTCTTGAGGTCTTCGGAGGTATTGGCAGTGACCTGGCTGCCAAAGCCACCCGTGGCCATGTTGAGGAACAGCTGATCGCCAGCCTGCCCCAGGTCTATGGGTTGTGGCGCGACATTCAGCAAGGCCAGCGCCGACGCCGGCTCCAGGGGAATGCCAGCGGCCTTGGCAAAATCGTTGGCAGTGCCCAATGGCAACAAGGTCAGGCTGGCTTTGGTAGCAGCCAATCCCATGGCCTCGGCCACATCACGCAACGTGCCGTCCCCGCCACCGGCGACGATATGGCTGTAACCCGCCGCCAGTGCCTCGGCAACCAGCCGTTGGGCATCGCCCGCCTCCCAGGTCACCCGTACATCCAGCACCCAGCCACTCTCGCGCAGGTCGCGCACGGCGCTGCGCACCTCTTCGTTCATCGCCTGCTTGCCGTGCAGCACCAGCATTGCCTTGCGCCCTTGCATGTGCGCATCTCCGTAAAATGGACCAACCCAAATCTCGACCACTGGCCCGCCCGGTTCGTTGCATGCCCTGGAAAAAACATTGGCCAAGCGGCGCTTCTGCAACTGATCGCGTTGCCGGTCATTTTTTCCACATGTGGCAATCCCGGCTATGCTCAGCAGATACCCCTATTGCCATGGACGCGCCCGGCAGTGGCTCCCCCACTGCTGCCAACGGGCGCGTTTTGCTATCTGCAGCCTTTCGCGAGGACTTCGGGTCATGCGCATTCTCTGGACACTGCCCTACCTGCCTTGGCCGACCACCAGCGGCCACAAAACCCGGCAATACCATCTGCTGCGCGCACTGGCGCAGCGCGGCCACCGGATCACCCTGCTGGTGCAGTCGAAAATCCCTCTCAGCGATGCAGCACGTGAGGCCCTGGAGCCACTCCTCGAACGCCTTGTCGTGCTACCCCGCAGACCACTGCACAGTCCACTCAACCTGCTCGCTTCACCCATCATCGACTACCCCATGCGGGCAATCATCAATGGCCTGGCGCCTCGCCTGCGGCACCGGTTCGAGCAATTACTGGACGAACCCTGGGACGTGATCCAGATCGAGCACAGTTACAGCTTCCAGCCGTTCGAAAAAGCCCTGCAGGCTCGCGGGCTGCCCTACATGCTTAGCGAGCACAACCTGGAGTCGGTAATGGGCGGTGCCTGCCACGACCGCCTGCCGCTGTGGCTGCGCCCGCTCAACGCCTTCGACCGCTGGCGCTACCGGCGCTGGGAACACCGTGTGCTGCGCCAACCCACCGAACTGGTGGCCGTCTGCGCCCACGATGCCGAGCTGATCGCGCAGATCAGCGGGCGTCCGGTGAATGTGGTGGTCAACGGCGTGGATTGTGACTACTACCAGCAAGTGCAACCTGCGGTGCACAGCCAGCGTCTGTTGTTCGTCGGCAATTTCGAATATGGCGCCAATCTGGAGGCCATCGAGTGGGCACTGGACGACATCATGCCGAAGGTGTGGATGAGCAACCCGGCGGTGCGTCTGGCTATTGCCGGGCACGCCATGCCGGCCAACTGGAAACTTCACTGGAACGACCCACGCATCGAATGGTTCGGCTACCGACCCGACCTGCGTGAACTGCAACGATGTTCAGCGCTGTTCTTCGCCCCCCTGCGCTATGCCGGTGGCTCGAAGGTGAAAATCCTCGAAGCGATGGCCGCCGGCTTACCCGTGATAACCACCGACAAGGGCGTTTCAGGCCTGAGCGTGAATAACGGCGAGCACTACTTGGGCAGTGACGACGGTGATCTGCTGGCGCTGCTGATCACCCAACTGCTCAACCAGCCTTGGCGCATGAGCCAATTGAGCGCTGCCGGGCGCCAGTTTGCCCGCCAGCGCCACGACTGGAGCGTGGCCGCCCAACAACTGGAGAATGTGCACATACGCCTGACCCAGGCGGCACCGGCCGAAGCCGCGCCGCTGGCCAGTGCCTGGCTGGGCCGCTCAGCCAAGTAGCTCGCTGAAGGGGATGAATGGCACGCTGTCGCCCTGTTTCGGCGTGCTGCCTTCACGCACTTCCACCAGCCCCTCGGCCCAGGCTGCGCTACGCAGCACACCCGAGCTCTGGTTCTTGTAGATGCGCACCCGACCCTGCTCGATGCGCGCGCGCAGGTATTCGCGGCGCGTACCAGGCTTGGGCCAGTCAAACCCAGCCGGCACGTCGAAACGTAGCGGCGTGACGTCAACTACACCCTGACGACGCAGCAGGTAGGGCCTGGTCAGCAGACCGAAGGTGACCAAGGTCGAGGCCGGATTGCCCGGCAAGCCGATCACCGGCACGCCCTGGAAGTGGCCGAAGGTCAGCGGCTTGCCCGGTTTGATCGCCAGCTTCCACAACGCCAGTTCGCCGGCCTCGCGCAGGGCAGCACCGAGGTAGTCGGCCTCGCCCACCGAGACACCTCCAGTGGACAGAATCAGGTCTACGTCACCCAGCTCGGACAGGCAGGTGCGAGTGCGCGCCAGGTCATCCGGCAAGATGCCAGCATCGACTACTTCGCAACCCAGCCGCTGCAACCAGCTGACCAGCAGCCTGCGGTTGCTGTTGTAGATTTGCCCGGGTCCCAGCGGCAGGCCGGGCTCGACCAGTTCGTCGCCGGTCGACAGCACCGCCACTTTCACCTTGCGTACCACGTCCAGGCGGCCATACCCCAAGGTCGCCGCCAAGCCCAGTTCGATCGGCCCAAGTCGGGTGCCGGCGCTCATCACCTGCTCGCCGTTGCGGGTTTCCTGGCCTTGAGGGCGTATGTTCTGCTCGGCCCGCAACCCTTCGAGAAAGCGCACCCGGCCATCGTCGAGTACTTCGGTGTTTTCCTGCATCTCGACGCAGTCGGCCCCCTCCGGCACAGGCGCACCGGTGAAGATCCGCGCACAGGTACCCGGTTGCAGCGGCTGGGGCGCATGGCCGGCGAAAATACGCTGGCTGACCGGCAGCGGCTGGCCCTGCCAGTCAGCCAGGCGCAAGGCATAACCGTCCATGGCGCTGTTCGGCCAGGGTGGAAGGTCGAGCGAGGCCACCAGGTCGGTGGCCAGCACGCGGCCTTCGGCTTCGGCCAGCGGCAGGTTTTCGATCTCGCGGATCGGCGCAGCCTCGGCCAGTGCCAGCAATTGCTCCAGCGCCTGCTCCACCGGCATCAGCGGCCGGGCTTGGCTGACCTCAGCCACGGCTGTCGCAGGCCGCTGCCTGCTTCAGGTGCGCCACGAAGTTGCACGGGCGATGACGGGCATCAAGCTGCTCGGCCAGGATGCCATCCCAACCGGTACGCACAGCGTTGGTCGAGCCCGGCAGGCAGCACACCAGCGTGCCGTTGGCCAGCCCGGCCAAGGCACGCGACTGCACGGTTGAGGTGCCAATGTCGGCCACGGAAATCTGCCGGAACAGCTCGCCAAAACCGTCCACTTGCTTGTCCAGCAGGCAGGCCACCGCCTCGGGGGTGCTGTCGCGACCGGTAAACCCTGTGCCGCCCGTGATCAGCACCACTTGCACGCTGTCATCGGCAATCCATGTGGCGACCTGGGCTCGGATCTTGTACAGGTCATCCTTGAGCAGCACACGCTCGGCAAGGCGATGACCGGCGGCGCTCAGGCGGTCGACGAACATCTGGCCAGAGGTGTCGGTGTCGAAGGTACGGGTGTCGCTGACCGTGAGCACGGCGATGTTCAGCGCCACGAAGGGGGTATCTGCCTTGGCTTTCATGGGTGTCCGTCACAACAGGATGAGATGGGCGCAGTTATATCACAGCGTACCTTTATCCGGCGCTGCCCCCATCAGCCTTGCCCTGGGTCAAGGGGACGAATTAGTCGCTATGCTGCACTTGGAGTGAACTTGCACTAACGTCCTGCGTCATAAATGTCATCTAGCACCATCGCACTTGGAGAAACACGATGATCAAACGGACCCTACCCGCCTTCCTGCTCGCCTTGGGCTTGGGCGCCCTCGCTGGCTGCTCGACCCCAACCGTCATTACCCTGAACGATGGCCGGGAGATCCAGGCAACCGACAAACCGTCCTACGACGAAGACTCGGGCTTCTATGAATTCGAGCAACTCGACGGCAAGCGCACACGCCTGAACAAGGACCAGATCCGCACCGTCAAAGAGCTCTGATCAGGCCCCGTTCAGGCCATGGCCCTTTAAACAACAAGGGCTTGCGAGCAAAAACGGGATGCAGTAGGATTTTGTTCATCGGAGTGTAGCGCAGCCAGGTAGCGCGTCTCGTTCGGGACGAGAAGGCCGCAGGTTCGAATCCTGTCTCTCCGACCAAATCCTTGTCAAAAAGCCCGCCATGTGCGGGCTTTTTGCTGTGTGCGAGAAATACTCAGTGCGCAGCTTCAGCCACCGTGGTCCCCTCCAACCACTGCAAGCCGAGTCAGGCGCTCAGGCGGGAGGTGACTTCGCCCAACTGCCCTGACAAACCATGCAGGCGCTGCCCCGCCTGCTCGGTATGCTGGACCGCTTCCTGGTTGGCTGTGGCAATGCGGGTAATTTCGATCAGGTTGCGCGAGATATCTTCGGCCACGCTGGTCTGCTCCTCGGCCGCTGTAGCGATTTGCCGGTTCATGTCACGGATCGCCTCCACGGCCAGGGTGATACGTTGCAGCATCTGCCCGGCCTGCTCGACCTGCTCAGCCCCTTCCTGGCTACGCTGCTGGCCACTTTCGATGGCCTTGACCGCCTCCACAGCCCCCGACTGTACCGCTTCGATGATCTGGTGGATCTCTGCAATCGACGCTGCCGTGCGTTGGGCCAGGCTACGCACCTCATCGGCGACCACCGCAAAACCACGCCCGGCTTCGCCAGCACGGGCTGCTTCGATGGCCGCGTTAAGCGCCAGCAGGTTGGTCTGTTCAGCAATGCCGCGGATGACTTCCAGCACTTTGCCTATACGTGTGCTGTCATGCTCCAGATCGCGAATTACCGTCGCCGTGCCGGCAATCTCACGGTTGACCAACCCGATGATATCGATGGTCTGCTGCATCACCTGCTCGCCTGCCTGGGCGCTGTGGTCGGCGTCATCGGCCGCACGGGCAGCCTCGGCGGCGTGGCGAGCGACCTCTTGGGCAGTGGCGGACATTTCGTGCATGGCCGTGGCCACTTGGTCGGTACGCTGGAACTGGTCATGAGTACCGCGGGCCATGTCACCGGCAATATTGCGCAACTGGCCGCTGGCACCTTCCAGCTCCTGAGCGTTGTCCTGCAGCCGGCCGACAGTGTCGGCAAGGAAGTCACGCAGGGTGTTGGCCGCCCGCGCCAGGCGCCCCAACTCATCCTCCCGACGGCTGTCGACCCGGGCCGCAAAGCAGCCCTGGCTGAGCTGCGCGACGTACTCGATCAACTGACGGATCGGCTCGATCAGGCTACGGTTGACCAGCCACAGGCTGAGCAGCCCCACCAGCACCGCAGAAGCCAGCATCACCAGCAGGCCCAACCATACCGTACGCTCGGCACTGGCATTGATGCTGGCTGCACGCTGACGGGCATCGGCGCGCAATTGCTCCACCAGTTCGCTAATCTGCTCACTGGCAGCACGATCCACGCCTTTGACCGCCCGGTCGCCCGCTACCGGGTCGCCGCCTGCCGCAAGGAAGGCCTGGCGGCCTTGCGCATAGGCCTGGCCCAACTGGCGGTGACTGTCGCGCAATTCCTGCAGCGACGCCTTGAGCCTGGCATCGCTATTGTCGATCAATTGCCCGAGCAGTTGTTGTACTTGCTGTTCGCGGGCCTGGAACTGCTGCCAGTACTTGTCCATCTCCGCAGGTTGGCGCCCGCGCAATAGCACGTTCTTCCATTCCTGCACCTGAATCTTGAACTGCAAGTTGGCTTCGTCAATCAATTGCGAGGCCCGCAGCGGCCCGTCGACCAGCTCGGCGTAGCCACGTACGCTGGACGACAGGAACTGGAAACACACCAAGGCGATCAGCAGCATCGCCAGCACACTGCCGCCGAGCAGCGAGAGAATTTGCACTCTGAGGGATTTACGCAACATCGAGGGTCTCGGAACCAGAGGGAGTAGGCTGAGGCCGTTTTACAGCCTCATTACTGGCAGGCCAAAAAAAAGCTGCCATCACGCAATGGCAGCCAGGTCGAGCACTTACGCAACAGTTGAGGCAAATACTCTCAGGCAATTACTACAGAAATGTTACAGAGCCACGACAAGCTAACCCGTAGTGAACTGCAACGCTGCCAGCCGCGCATACAACGGGCTATCCTCGATCAACTGACGATGGGTGCCCACCGCCACCAACCGGCCCTGGTCGATGACCGCGATGCGCTCGGCATGCTGCACCGTGGCCAGGCGATGGGCGATTACCAGCGTGGTACGACCGGCCATCAGGCTGGGCAGCGCTTGCTGGATCAAGTATTCGCTTTGTGCATCGAGGGCACTGGTGGCTTCGTCCAGCAACAGGATCGGCGCATCGACCAACAAGGCCCGGGCGATCGCCAGGCGCTGACGCTGCCCGCCAGAAAGGCCGATGCCGCCCTCCCCCAGTTGTGTCTGGTAGCCTTGGGGCAGTTGCCGGATGAATTCGTCGGCATGGGCGCCACGGGCTGCTGCTTCGACGTCAGCCAAGGACGCCTCGGGCCGGCCATACCGAATGTTGGCCTCCACCGTGCCACGGAATAGCGAGGGGTTTTGTGCCACCAAGGCGAACTGCCGGCGCAGTTGGTCGGGATCAAGCTCGGTAACCGGCTGGCCATCAAGCAGGATGCGGCCTTGCTGGGGGTCGTAAAAGCGCAGCAACAAATCGAACAGGGTCGACTTGCCTGCCCCGGAAGGGCCTACCAGGGCGACGGTCTGGCCGGGCTCGATGGTCAGGCTCAGGCCGTCGACAGCCGCCACCGTGGGCCGTGAAGGGTAAGCGAACACCACCTGCTGCAGCTCGATACGCCCACTGGCCCGCTGCCGCGGCAGTACCTGCGTCACGGCGGGCGGCAGGATGGCACTGCGCGCGGCCAACAGTTCGGCAATGCGCTCGGCGGCACCCGCGGCCCGCTGCAGCTCGCCGATCACCTCACTGAGGGTACCGAAGGCGCTGCCGACGATCAGGCTGTAGAACACGAATGCAGCCAGCTCGCCTGCGGAGATACGCCCGGCGATCACATCCATGCCGCCGACCCACAGCATCACCCCCACCGCCCCCAACACCAGCACGATCACCAGGGTAATCAGCCAGGCACGCTGGGTAATCCGCTTGCGGGCAACAGTAAACGCTGCTTCGACCGTATCGGCGAACAGTTCTCGGTCGTGCGCCTGGTGGTTGTAGGCCTGCACGGTCTTGATCTGCCCCAGCGTCTCAGCCACGTAGCTGCCCACATCGGCGACCCTGTCCTGGCTCTGCCGCGACAGGCTGCGCACCCGACGGCCGAACAACAGGATCGGTGCCAGCACCAGCGGCAACGTTACCACCACGATGCTGGTGAGCTTGGGGTTGGTGATGAACAGCAATGCCACACCGCCAATGACCATCAGCGCGTTGCGCAAGAACATCGACAGCGATGAACCGATCACTGATTGCAGCAAGGTGGTGTCCGCTGTCAGCCGCGACTGGATCTCGGAGCTGCGGTTGTCTTCGAAAAAACCTGGGTGCAGGCCGATCAGGTGGTCGAAGACGGCACGACGGATATCGGCCACACAGCGCTCGCCAATCCACGACACCAGGTAGAAACGGCTGAAGGTACCCACTGCCAGCGCCAGCACCAGCAGCAGGAACAGCCCGATGGTCTGATTGAGCTGGTGCGCGGAGCGGGTCATGAAGCCTTGATCCACCAGCAGGCGGATGCCTTGGCCCATCGACAGGGTGATGGCAGCGGTGACTACCAGCGCCAGCAATGCCAGCAGCACCTGCCGGCGATAAGGGCGAACGAACTGCCAAGCCAGGCGCAAGGCACGGCGTTGGCGCGGGGAAACCGATTCAGGCATGACAACACAACCACAAAGGGTGGGGAAGCCGCAGCCTACCACTCATCCCGGTCGGGAGACTGCATGCAGGTTGCTATAACGCATCGATCTAACCAGATTATGGAGCTTTCACAGGGTTTCTGCTGGACTGTTGCTGCCGTGACCCAGAAGCTGTCACAGGCCAGTCACGGCGCAGGGCTACCCTGAGCTTGAACCTGAAGAGGAGACAGTGCATGAGCTTGCAGCATGGCAATGATAACCAGAAGCCCCAGACCTCCCCGCAACCGCAAGTATGCGGTTCGATCATCGATGCCAAGGGGCGCGAAGTGCCGATCACCGAGCAGATGATCCAGCAGGCCTGCAAGGCCCTGGAAGAAAGCCGTGTCGAGCGCGTACGCAAAGGTTGATCGGCGATTTTTTTGCAACCCGGCGCTTGCGCCGGGTTTTTATCTGCCCAGCCAGTGGGCTTGGCCACCCCCACAGGTAACCGTAGATACCTGCAAGGTCACGACAAGGTTTGCTTAGACCAACACCCCACCCAGGGCACTGACCAACTGCGCCAACTGCGGCGCCTCTCCGTGCAAGCGCACGGCCAGCCCCTCGATCTCGCGCCGTGGCGGGTATTGCTTGCGCAACTGGTCGAACGCCGCTCGCTGCTGCTGCGGGTCTTCGCTCAGGCTACGGCGGAAATCGGCATCATCGCGGCGCGGGTCATACACGGCGCGACACAGGGTGGCCAAGGCCCAGGACAGGTCGGTGCTGGCATCCAGCTCGATCTGCGCCAGCGGCGGCCTGGGGAGCAGCTCGGCCAGTCGCACCTGCTCGTCCACAGCCAGGAAGCGGCACAGCGCCTGGTAGATCTGCGCCGTACCACGCTGGCGGCCATCGAGGCTATAGCCGGCAATGTGCGGCGTAGCCAGTGTGCACAGGTCGGCCAACTGCAGGTCCACCTGCGGCTCCCCTTCCCACACATCCAGCACTGCGTGCACGTCTTCGCGGTCCAGCAGCAGCTCGCGCAGGGCGACGTTGTCCACCACCGGGCCACGGCTGGCGTTTACCAGCCAGGCACCTGGGCGCAACTGTGCCAGCTGCGCCTGCCCCAGCAGGTGCCAGGTCGGGTACTCGCCGCCGCGTTGCAACGGGGTATGCAAGCTGATCACATCGCACTGCTGCAGGATGGTTTCGAGGCTGACGTAGTCGCCGCCCTCGGCGGCCTGACGCAACGGGTCGCACACCAGCACCTTCCAGCCCAGGCCGTGCAGCACCCGCACCAGACGGCCACCCACTTCACCCGCGCCCACAACGCCATACACGCGCTCAGGCAATGCCACGCCATCCAGCTCGGCCAGGGTCAGCAGGCTGCCCAGCACGTAATCGACCACGCCGCGGGCATTGCAGCCAGGTGCGCTGCTCCAGCGGATGCCGGCTTCTGCAAAGTAATCCAGGTCCAGGTGATCAGTGCCGATGGTGCAAGTGCCGACAAAGCGTACACGGCTGCCTTCGAGCAGCTGACGGTCGACCTTGGTCACGGAGCGCACCAGCAGGATATCGGCGTCCTTGACGCTGGCAGCATCGAGGCTTCGGCCGGGGTAGCGGCGAATTTCACCGAAACCCTGGAAGAAGGCATCGAGCAGCGGGATGTTCTCGTCGGCAACTATCAGCATGGCGCTCTCCTGTCTGGGGAGCGCAGTGTAGGCGCAACGCCGGGCGTGTTCCAGAGCGATTCAGTCGGCTTTCTTGCGGATCCAGTACAGGAAAGTGCCGGCGTCCTCTTGCTGCTGCAGCAATTCGTGGCCGAGGAAGTTGCAGAACTTGGGGATGTCGCGGCGGGTCGACGGGTCGGTGGCGATGACCTTGAGCAGGCCACCGGCGGCCAGGTTGCGTACGTGCTGGTGCAGCATCATCACGGGTTCTGGGCAGTTCAGGCCGGTGGCATCGAGGATGGCGTCGGGAGTGAAATCGGTCATGGGGGGCTCCGAAAATGATCGCTATTGTCGCGCATAGCGCGACGCGGTCCAAGCACGGCTTTCAAACCCAGCG
>NZ_JBICMK010000116.1:0-66694 GCF_043106315.1 Pseudomonas sp. FYR_5
TGGCCAGCAGATGGCTCATCGCCGTCTTGAGCTTCATGGGCCGTACGGGCTTGTGCATCAGTGTGTGACCCAGCTCGCGGATCTGCTGCTTGAGATCGTTGCTGTAGTTGGCAGTGATCATCAGCGCCGGTAGCGGCTGGGCACGGCGGGCATTGATCCGCGCTACGGCGTCGACACCATTGCAGTCATTGTCCAGGTGGTAGTCGGCAATCAGCAGGTCGGCCTCGGCGTGGTAGTTGTCCACCTGACGCGCCAGGTCTTCCTCCGACAGCGCAGTGACCACCCGACAGCCCCAGCCTTCCAGCAAGGTGCGCATGCCCGCGCAAATCGCCGCGTCGTTATCCAGCACCCACACCCGCGCCCCGCGCAGGCGTTCGAGCATCGGCTCGCAGATCGCCTGGCTCGGCTGGGCTTTGGGTGCGGTGGCACTCAGCGGCACCTCGACAGCAAACACCGAGCCTTTGCCCAGCCATGACCGCACGCGGATCCGGTGGCCGAGGATGCCGGCGATCTTCTCCACGATCGCCAGGCCCAGGCCCAGCCCACGGTCCTGGTCCGGGCGCTGCACCTCACCCCGCTTGAACTCCAGGAACATGTCTTCCAGGTGTTCTTCGGCAATGCCGATGCCGCTGTCCCAGACTTCAATCCGCACACCACCGCGCTGGCGCCGACACCCCAGCACCACGCGCCCGCTGCGGGTGTAGCGGATGGCATTGCTGAGCAGGTTGCGCAGGATGCGTGCCAGCAGCTGGATGTCACTGCGCACTACGGCAGAACACCCCACAAAGTGCAGCGCCAACCCTTCGCTACGCGCCACCTGGGCGTATTCGGCGGCCAGGTTGTCCATCAGCTCGCTGAGGGCGAACGGAGCGACATCGGCCTTGATCACGCCAGCATCGAGCTTGGAAATATCCACCAGCGTGCCCAACAGGTTTTCCACATCCTCCAGCGAATTGCTGACATTACGCACCAGGTGGGCAGCGTTTTGCGGCTCGTCGCGCTCTAGCAACGCGCTGGTGAACAGCCGCGCCGCGTTCAGCGGTTGCAACAGGTCATGGCTGACCGCAGCAAGGAACTTGGTTTTCGACAGGTTGGCCTGCTCGGCCTCGCGCTTGGCCTCGCGCAGACGCGACTCGGCCTGGCTGCGCTCTTCGATTTCGCGCAGCAACTGGTCGTTGAGGCTGGTCAGTTCGGCAGTGCGTTCACGTACCCGTTGCTCCAGATGCTGATAAGCCTGGTGCAACGCCTGCGCGGTGTTGCGGCGCTCGGTGATGTCGCGGATCAGCACGAAGATGCCCACCACCTCGCCACTGGCCAGGCGGTTCGGCACGTACGAGCGCAGCATGTAGCGTTCCTGGCCGTTGATATTGGTTTCGGCGAACTCGAACGTCACGCTCTCCCCCGCCAGCGCCCGTGCCACATAGCCTTCCAGGCGCTGGTAGTGCTGCTCGCTGTGGGCCTCGCGCAGGCTCTGGCCCAGCATCACGCCATGCGGCCAGCAATACCACTCTTCGTAAACCTTGTTGGTGAATTCGTAGACCAGATCGGCATTCAGGTAGGCGATCAGTGCCGGGACGTTGTCGGTAATCAGGCGAATCTGGTGCTGGTGGGCCGTCTCGGCCCGCTGCCGGGCCTCGCTGAGCAGGCGGTTGACGGCCTTGAGCTCGGCCATGGCCTGGTTCAGCGCATCGGTGCGTTCACGCACCTGCTCGGCCAGCACCACCGAATGCTGGAACGCGGCGTATGGGTCGTTGCCCCGGGTCACGCCCGACTCGATGCGCTCGATCAGTGCGTCATTGATGCGCTGCAGCTTGTGGTTCTGATGCTGCAGCCGGGTCAGCTCGGCCTGCAGTTCAGCGACCGACAGGAGGTCGGTTGCGGGCAATGGCGACCCCGGTGAAGGTCTGGTTGATGTGCATGCCATTGAACTGTTCTCCGTAGGTGTTGAAGCCAATCACCCGTTGCTCGCGCAGGAACGCGCCGACCGGCTCCAGGCCGTGATGGGCCTCCAGCTCCAGCCGCCGCAGGAAACAATCACAACCGATGGTCAGCAGCAACGGTCCGAGACGCTGGTGCAGGCCATCGAACAGCTGGTGCAGGTTCGGCAACAGCGGGCCCGGAGTCATGGCCGTGAGCACGATGCCGTTCTCCACCGCGCAGTAGAAGCTCAAACTGAGGTCAGGATGCATCTGCTGGATCGCCCGCACGTAGTACTGATCATGAATGCGCACGGCCAGCGGGTGGGCGGCGAACACCCGGTGATCAAGCGCGGCCACTGGCACACCGATGTGGCGGGCATATTCCTCGGCCGCCGGTTCGGCATTCAGTTCGAAAACCCGGCGCTGGGCGCTGTCGGCACCGGTTACCACCAGCTTTTCCTGGCGCGGCAGGATGTGATGCGTGGTGAACACTTCGAAGTCGAGCCAGGTGTTGACCAGCACCACCACGGCTGCGCCGTTGTGGAATGTACCGCCGTAATACACATGGGTGCGGTTCAGGTAGTTGTCGTCACCGGCCGAGCCGCCGAAGTGCGGGATATCCCCCAGTGCTGCGCTGAGTGCGGCAAGCACCATTTCCTCGCGGCTGGACAAGCCATCGAGCAGTGTGAGTGCAAAACTGTGGCCCTTGATTGGCGCCAGGGTATTGCTGCGGCAGGTGCCGACCAGCCGCTCGACCATCTGCTGCGCGTCGATCAGGCTGAAGCGCTCCATTTCATCGATCAACGCGGTGGCGATCGAAAAGTGCCGGTGATCGAAGCCCACCGCCGTCACGCAATTACGGCCGTAGCCCAACGGTGTGATTTCACCGGCGCTGGTGCAGCCGACCAGGCGTATGCCGCCAAAGTCCTGCTCCAACGCTTCGCCCAAAGCCTGCAAGTCATATTCGGCGGAACAGAAGAACAGCACGAAACCCAAGTGCGGGTGCAGCAACTGCCGCGCCAGGTCCTGGGCGGCCAGCCGCGCGTCGGTCGCCTGAGACATGGCACTGACCACACCGTCGTTATGAGCCTGCTGCATCGTGGTCTCCGGCACGGGGTGGCTGAGCGATCAGTTTAAGGAGGTGGTGGCGGGTGACGAATGCTACTTGGGTAGCGGGTGGGCGGTTCCATGGGCGTAAAAGAGCGCGTCAATCGGGGCCGCCTTGCGGCCCCGGGCGCTTACCAGGTCAATACCGCGCCCACGGCAAAGGTATCGGTGTCTTCGTTCTGCGCACGGGTGTCATGCCCGTCGATGGAAAACTGGTTGTACTCGGCCACCAGTTTCAGGTTGTCGTTGATGTCATGGAACAGCGCCACCCCCCGGGTCTCGTAGTCCGCACCGCTGCCAACCGCACCATTGCCATCGTCCTTGGTCTTGCCATAGGACAGCGCCACGCGGTTCTTGCCGAACTTGTAAGAGCCCTGCAGCAGGTAGCCGTCACTGTCGACATTGCGCAGAACCGGTTCGCCGGCATTGTTGGTGAAGAACGGGTTGATGCCCTTGGCCTGGAACCCCGAACCGGTCAGCGACCAGCCGCCCATCTTTGCCTGCACCCCGTAACCCACCCCCTTGGAAGTGATCGTTTCTACCGTGGAGTCAGTATTGTCCGAGGTCTGGTAACTGCCGTTGACCCAGCTGTAGATCTGCGCCCCACCCAGGTCGAACTGGTAGGTGATCTCGCTCTCGGTGCGTGGGTTTTCCTGATAGGCCTTTCCGGTCGGGCTGCTGTCGTTGGTGTCCACCGGGTCCATGATGCCCACCGCCACCCGCAGGCCCTCCATCACTGGCGTACGGTAGGTGATCTGCGAGGTAGGGAACGGGTATGGGTAACCGCTGCCAATGTTGCCGAACGAAACCCCGCCGCCGTCCACCAGCCCCAGGGTGTCGCTGACCTGGCCATAACCGGCCAGCAGTTCGTCGAGCAGGATGTTGGAACGGGCGAACAGCCCGAAGTCCTTACCGATCAGCACCTCGCCCCACTCGGGGTTGGCCACCGTGCCGTAAAACTGGCGCACGTCGATGGCGGTGTCGGTGCCGTTGGTTTCACTGTCGTTGATGGTTACCCAGAACGAGGCACGCGCGCCGAGCTTCAGGTCATCCACCTGCTTGCCCATGTTGAAGCCGAGGTAGTTGGGCAAGAAGCCCATCTTCACCCGCGACTGGCGGCGGTCAAACTGCTCGCCCTCACGGTCGACCTCGCTGTTGACGTAGAAGGCGTTGATATAGCCATCGGTGGAAAACGTCGTCTGGTCCTTGTCGTACAGCATGATCTCGGCTTCGGCGACGCTGCTCAGGCCAAGCGCAGAAAAGCTGGCGATGGCGGCTGCGAGAAAACGAGGCGGCAGGTGCTTATTGTTGTTGTGCATGGCGCGCTCCAAACGGGGACGGGATGTCGGAGGCGATTATCAGAAGGGGGCAAATTGCCAGGAACGCTGCTTTGGCGTGGGGTGGCGAGTGCTTTGGGGCGGGAGGGTGCGGCCCGGTGATTTGGTCCCGGTACCTGCTTGGGTCCTGGTTCGAGACTTATGGCTCAGGCAGGAGTGGCAGGCGGGTATCAATACGATTGAATGAACCGGGGCCGCCTTGCGGCCCTTCGCGGGCTCGCCCGCTCCCACAATTTCAGGATATCCACGACCCCTGTGGGAGCGGGCGAGCCCGCGAAGGGCTGCAAAGCAGCCCCCATTACATTGTCTGAGCGGAATTTCCTGGCTTCAGGAAGCCAGCGCCTGCGAACGCTGGCAAGCAGGCATCTCATAGCGGTGCGGTTGCTGCCAGGCCAGCCGTGCCTGCACATCCACCACCGCATCCTTCACCTTCTGCGCCCAGTGCTCATCCTTCGGGCACACCACCACCACGCGGAAACCGTGGTCGACACCTTCCAGGCGCACGCCTTCGGAATCATCTACGTGCAGATCAATATCAAAAGCCGAAGGCAGCTTGGAGGGTGAATTTTCCAGCCCGCGCTGGGCCA
The DNA here is from genome assembly GCF_043106315.1 of Pseudomonas sp. FYR_5. Classification (NCBI taxonomy): domain Bacteria; kingdom Pseudomonadati; phylum Pseudomonadota; class Gammaproteobacteria; order Pseudomonadales; family Pseudomonadaceae; genus Pseudomonas; species Pseudomonas sp. FYR_5. Next base: position 4,951 of record NZ_JBICMK010000116.1, read on the forward strand.
GGATATGCTGGTGCCGATCGCTGTTGACCACACCATCGACATGAATGCCGTAAAGCATCAGCCACCGGCGGATGTAAGCCGGGGTGCGCCCCGACGAGGTGTAGATCCAGATGCTGCAGCCCTGGCGGCGCAGGTCGCGGATCAGTTCGCGGGTGCCGCTGCGCAGGGGCTCACCCAGCCAGCGATGGACGAAACCCGGCAGCTTGCTGTCCTCGGCGGCAGCGTGTTCGGGCAGGCAGGCCAGCGTGTCGTCGATATCGAACGAAATGCGTACCTGGCCACGCTTGAGCTTGCGTTCGATGGCTTGCCGCCCTCGTGCGAACAGTGATGAATGTTGCATCAGCGGCTCCCCTCACAGGCAGGCTCGGGCGTGCCGCTCAGGAAGAACTTGCCGGGCTCAGGCGCCTTCGCTTCCAGGAAAGCAGCGTACTTTTTCTTGATCTTGGGGAGTTCGTACAAAGCCTTGACACCGTGTTTGGCGGAGTTTCGTATGACCGAGGACGGGTTGAAGTAACCCTCGGCGTTGTCCAGTGACAGCACGAATGGCGGCAGCCCGGCACGCATCAGCAAATAACTGACAATGAGCGAACCCGTGCGGTTGTTGCCTTCGATGAACAGCTGCGGCTTGCTGAGAATGCGTACATACACACCCGCCGCCCGCTTCCAGATCGAATCGCTGCGGTACGCGCAGTACCAGTTGTACAAATCTTTGATGCCACCTTCCACGTTGTTGAAAAAGTGCGCTTCGGTTGCCGCAAGGTGTGGGGCGAATTCCAGGCGACGGGCCGGATCGCTGCCGCATAGCACGGTGGCATTGATTTCCAGCATCAGGTTCAGCTGTTGCAGGTCGAACAGGTCGATACCGCGGGCGACATAGTCGTCAATCAGCGCATAGCCTTCAAGCACATTCAGCAGTACCTCGTCGGTAAACGGGTCCCGCGGTTCGGTGAAATGCTGGCTGAGTTCGGTAAAGCGGCCCTGCACCTCGCGCAGTGCGCGCTCTACCGCTGACAGATCAAGACGACGCGTCGCTCGCATTGGTAATCCCGGGTAACACTTTAACGGAAGGTAACGCGGCCGGGCGTTGCAACCTTCCTGGCTGCAACACCCGCCCACCTTGGGCTTGCAGGGCTCAGCTGAACTTGCCGCTGATGTAGTCGCTGGTCAGCTGCTCGCGCGGGTTCTGGAAAATCTGCGCGGTCGGGCCCATCTCGACCAGGTAGCCGGTGCGGGTGCCCTGGGAAATGTCGACCGAGAAGAAAGCGGTGGTGTCGGCCACACGAATCGCCTGCTGCATGTTATGGGTCACCAGGGCGATGGTGTAGTCCTTTTTCAGCTCGACCATCAGCTCTTCCACGCGGCGGGTGGCGATTGGGTCGAGTGCCGAGCAGGGCTCGTCCAGCAACAGCACTTCCGGCTCGGTGGCGATGGCACGGGCGATGCAAAGGCGCTGCTGCTGGCCACCGGACAGTGACAGCCCGCTGACCTTGAGCTTGTCCTTCACTTCGTCCCACAGGGCGGCGCCTTGCAAGGCGTGCTTCACGCGATCGCCCAAGTCGCCTTTGTAGCGGTTCAGGCGCAGGCCGAAGGCCACATTGTCGAAGATGCTCATCGAGAACGGGTTGGGCTGCTGGAACACCATGCCGATATAGCGGCGCACCACAACAGGGTCGACGCCCTTGCCGTAGACATCCTGCCCAAGAAAGTGCACATGGCCTTCGAAACGGAAGCCCTTCACCAGGTCATTCATACGGTTCAAGCTACGCAGCACGGTACTCTTACCGCAGCCCGAAGGGCCGATGAAACCGGTGATCTCGTTTTTCCTGATCGGCACATGGCTGTCACGCACGGCCATGAAGTTACCGTAGAAAATCTTGTCGAGCTTGCAGTCCATGACGATGGGGGCTTCGCTGACCATGGGAGCGGCTCTTTGCGCAGTGGATACGTTCAAGTTGGATGCTCCCTTTCTCAATACTTGGGCTTGCCGAAGACTCGGCTCAAAATGTTGATGACCAGCACGATCATGACCAGCACCAGCGAGGCCGCCCAGGCGAGCTCCAGCTGGTTGTCGAACGGCATGCCGGAGAAGTTGTAGATCAGTACCGCAAGCGAGGCTGTGGGGTTCATCACCGCCAGGTCGCCGTCGTGGTAGATCCAGTAGTTGCTGAACAATGCGGTGAACAGCAGTGGCGCGGTTTCGCCAGCGGCGCGGGCCACGGCCAGCATCACCCCGGTAAGGATGGCCGGCAGGCCGGTGGGCAGGACGATCTTCCAGATCACCTGGGCACGGGTGCAGCCCATGCCGTAGGCAGCATCCTTCATGATCTTGGGCACCATCTTCATCGACTCTTCAGCGGTGAGCACCACGATCGGCAGCATCAGCACCGCCAGGGCCACGCCGCCTGCCGGTGCCGAGTAGGTACCGGTGGTCATCACCACCAGGGCGTAGGCAAACACCCCGGCCAGGATCGATGGCAGGCCAGTGAGCATCTTGGCGGCAAAGCGCGCAGTGTTGGCCAGCTTGCTGTCGGGGCCTAGCTCGGCCAGGAACACCGCTGCCAGGATACCGACCGGCACAGCGATGGCGGCGGCAATGCCGACCATGACGAAGGTACCGGCCATGGCGTTACCGAAACCACCGCCCATCTCGAAGCCGGTCGGCGGCAGCTCGGTGAACACTTCCAGATTAAGGCGTGCCCCGCCGCGAGTGATCAGCATGTACAGCACGGAAATCAGCGGCACGCTGGCCACCAGTGCCGCGAACCATGCCAGGGTGGTCAATACCAGGCTGCGCAGGGCGCGGCCTTCCAGCTTGCGCTGCAGGCTGGGCAACGCGGCTACAGGGGTCGTCAGGTCAGTCATTGTTTGTTACCACGCTGGGCGTAGAGCATGATCATAGAGCCGAGGACGTTCACCAGCAGGGTGATGAACATCAGAACCAGTGCCGCGTACATCAGCACTTCGACCTCGTTCGGGCCGGCTTCCGGGAAGTTCAGCGCCAGCAGCGCCGCCAGGGTGTTGGCCGGTGCGAACAAGGACAGGGAAATGGTGTTGGCGTTGCCGACCAGCATGGCCAGCGCCATGGTTTCACCGAGTGCACGGCCAAGGCCCAGCACCAGCGAACCGAAGATGCCGGTAGCCGCCGAGGGCACCATCACCTTGAGGATGGCTTCCCAGTGGGTGGTACCCATGCCGTAGGCAGCCTGCTTGGTTTTCATCGGTACGCTGGTCAGCGCATCCTGGGAAACCGCCGCGATGGTCGGCAGGATCATGATCGCCAGCACCAGCGCCGCAGGCAGCAGGCCTGGGCCACTGAGGGAGGTGCCGAAAAACGGGATCCAGCCCAGCTCGCTGTTCAGCCAGGCGGTCAGCGGGCGAATCGCCGGGATGACCACATAGATGCCCCACAGGCCGTACACCACGCTGGGGATGGCGGCGAGCAACTCGACGATGGTGCGAAACACCGCGGCAAGCTTGGCCGGAAGGAAATCCTGGGTCAGGAAAATGGCCATGCTGACGCCGAAGAAACCGGCGATCAACAGGGCGATCAAGGCGCTGTAAAGCGTACCCCAGATCGCTGGCAGAATACCGTACTTGCCTTGGTTAACGTCCCAGACGCTGCCGAACAACACGTCAAAACCGTGCTTTTCAATGCCGGGCAGTGCCTTGCGGCCGACTTCGTAGACCAGCGCGAAGACCAGCGCCAGCACCAGCACCACGCCAATGCGCGCAAGCGCACGGAAGGTGCGATCGACCAGGAAGTCTTTCGCAGACGGTGGCTGGCACGCGGAGTCGGGGTTATCCGGTATGGCAAAAGGAGTGTTCATTGGCGAGTTCCGGGACAAGGGACAAACACCCCCGGCACGGCTTCATGCCGATACCGGGAGCGCCTGGGTATTACTGGATGTTGGCGGACGCTTTACGCACCTGGTCGACTACCGACGGCGGCAGCGGGATGTAACCCATCGAGTCGGCGATGGTCTGGCCTTTGGTCAGGCTGTACTCGACCATTTCACGCATGGCCTTGGCTTTTTCCGGGTTGCCGTTGTCCTTGCGGAAAATCATCCAGGTGTAGGAAGTGATCGGGTAGGACTTGGCACCGTCCGGATCAGGCAGCCAGGCCACCAGGTTTTCCGGCATGTTCACCGCTGCCAGTGCTTCGGCACCGCTCTCGGCATTTGGCACGACGTATTGGCCAGCCTTGTTCTGCAACACGGCGAAATCGACCTTGGCCAGCTTGGCGAAGCCGTACTCGATGTAGCCGATGGCGCCCGGGGTCTGGCGGACGGTGGCGGTTACGCCGTCGTTCTTCGGCGACTTGATGAACTTGTCGGTGGCCGGCCAGTTGACGGTGTTGCCTTCGCCCAGCCCTTGCTTGAAGTCAGCGTTGATGGCCGACAGGTGCTTGGTGAAGACGGCAGTGGTGCCGCTGGAGTCGGCACGCACGACCACGGTGATCGGGGTGGCAGGCAGCTTCAGGTCAGGGTTGGCCGCCGCGATTTGCGGGTCGTTCCACTGGGTGATCTTGCCGAGGAAGATATTGGAGTAGACGTCGCGCGGCAGCTTCAGCCCTTTAGGGTTACCCGGCAGGTTGTAAGCCAGGACGATTTCACCGGCTGTCATTGGCAGCAACTGCACGCCTTCGCCAACCTTGGCAATGTCTGCTTCGCTCATGGCCGAGTCACTGGCGGCGAAGTCGACAGTCTTGTTCAGGAAGTCCTGAACGCCCGCACCGCTGCCCTTGGACTGGTAATCGACGGTGACGCCAGCCGTGTTCTTGCTGAAGTCCTTGAACCAGGTCAGGTAGATCGGTGCAGGGAAGCTGGCGCCCGAACCGGTCAAGCGGACGTTTTCTGCAGCAAAGGCTGCCGAGGTGGCGCAAAGGGAAACCGCAACGGCGAGTGCAGCAGACTTCATCAGGCGTTTCATCAAAAAGTGCTCCGTGTGATGGCCAGCACACTTTGCATCAGCTGTGTTACAACTTTGTGACTGTTGAATGGCAAGCCGCGCGGTAGAGCTTTTTGCCTGTGCCATCAGCCGCTGAGCCGGAACCCTGAAACGGTTCCAGCCTCATCGCAAACGCTTGAATGTGGCGATAGACCCTGCAAAGCAGCACAAGGAACAAGAACCGGGCCACTGCAGGCGATCAACCAATACTGGCGAGATCTGCATCACCGGCATCCCCACAGCGGTTGCGGCATGCACATTCGAACTCGGCTTGGGCACGGGTGGAAAAGTTCAGGCTCAGACGCATCTTGTCTTGCGTGTCATAGAGGTCATACCCCTCCCCCAGTGCGGCGGGAAAGCCAAGCCGCCGAGGATAAGCCTCTTTCTTGGGTGGCACTGCGGGAACCACAACGAAGCGTGTTTGCATGATCATCCCCTTCGGCAGTGCTTAAGTATTAGTACTGCTATGTGAAAGCATCAAGATGACTCATGCAATATTTTGGGTCAGTCGCCTATTTTCGCTGCGATGAGTGAGCAGAAGCCCAGCAGGCAGATGACCCCAATGCCATAGAACAACGTTCTCCATGGCTGCAGGCCCCGCAGATAGGCCAGCGTGTGCAGGACCCTGGCAACCGTGAACACCGTACTCAGCCACAGCACCGGCAGCGTGGCTGCCTCCAGCGCGACAGCCAGCCCGCCGAGGGCAAAGAACATGGGGATGTTCTCCAGATCGTTGGCCCATACCTTGGCAGCACGTATCACCTGCGGGCGTTCAACGGCCTGGGCGACGCGCCTGAACACGGCAGCGTCCTCCGGGTTGGTGAACGCGACGAAGCGCAAGCGGTGATAGCCCTGATAGCAGGAAACCAGGAACATCTTGAGGGACAGCACCACCACGCACAGCGCATAGACCTGCAGAGCACCGCTCATGGCTGGCACCCCTCGGCAACGCCTCTGGTCACCAGGTTACGCAAGCCCATAGGGCTCTCCTTGATAGGGTTTACCGGCACAGTAGTGATAGGGTTGCTTGCACTCAATGACCCGTGAGGTCATGGACATTGCACTCAAGGACGATCAGGGCAACGCATGAATCATCATCTGTTCCATCGCAGCACCCCTGCCCCGCACATCTCAGCGGGCCAGCATCTTCGCGAACTGCGCCGTCAGGCCAACCTCAGCCAGCTGGAACTGGCGCTGCTGACAGGGCTGTCGCAGCGTCATCTGAGCTGTGTGGAAACAGGACGCGCCAAAGCCAGCCCAGGCACCTTGCATGCCCTCCTGTCGGCCCTGGATACGCCGTTGGAGCGGTGCAATGAAGTGTTCGTTGCTGCTGGATACGCGCCCCGCTATGCCGCCACGCCACTCGATGCGCCTGAACTGGCCTTGGTGAATACTGCCATCGAGCATATTCTGCAGGTGAACAACCCCGCTCCGGCGATCGTCATCGACAGCAGCTGGGACGTCATCGCCGCCAACACCAGTACCGGGCTGCTGCTGGCGATGGCCGGTGTCAGCGCACAGCCGGCGACCGGCCTCAACCTGCTGCAGACACTGCTGTGCCCCGGTGGTCTGGGTGATCACCTGGCCAACGCGCCGGAAATCCGCGCTGCAGCCTGGCACCGCGCATCCAGGGAGGCCGCAGGCAATCCGGCACTGGCAGCGCACTTGCGCGACTTGCCGGCCCCGGCAAGCCCGTGCCAGACGGCGACAGCCACCCCCTTGTTGCTGACCCGCGTGAACACCCCGTATGGCGAGCTGAGGTTCCTGTCCACGTTCACCACCTTCGGTATGCCGCTGGATGTCACCGTGCAATCACTGCGCATCGAACACCTGATCCCCGCCGACGCACAGACCCGGCAAAGAATGCAGGCAGCGTTCGAGCAATGGTCGGCCGTTACTGCCTGAACGTCAGGGTCTGGCTGCGCCTGGTTGCGTGCTGTTGCCGGCATGATCCGCCGCCGCACCGACACTCCATTGACCCAAATCAAGCCCTCGCGCCGGGTTCGCGCGACGATGGCTGCACGCAAGGAACGACTCAAGTACCGCCAGGCGCACTGTGCTCAAGGTTTACCGCTTGATCACGGTGCGCAACCTTGGACAAGGAGCCCCACATGAACCCGCTGAAACACATACTGGTTGCCACCGACCTTTCCCCACACGCCCGCAACGCAGCTGAGCGCGCTGCCTACCTGAGCGATGCGCAGCAGGCCTCGCTGGACCTGCTCTACGTTGCCAACCCGGCACCCTTCGAGCGCCTCAAACAGTTGATGACGCCTGATGACGACCTGTTGAAACGCGTACTGGAGAGCGCAGGCGAAAAAACCCGCGCACTGGCAGCCATGCTGTTCCAGCGCTACGGCATCTCCGCTGGCGTGCAGGTTGCCAGCGGCTCGGTGATCACGGAGATCAACCGGGTGGCGCAGGACAAGCACAGCGACCTGCTGGTGTGTGGCGCCAGGGGCCAGAGCGTGGCGCGGCGCCTGCTGCTGGGGTCAACCGTGCAGAAAATGCTCAACCACATGCCCTGCCCTTTGCTCGTGGTCAAGCCGGCCCCGCGTGATGCCTACCGCACCGTGCTGGTGCCAGTCGATTTTTCGCCCGTTTCACTGCGCGCCATCAAACTGGCCAAGGCCCTTGCCCCGCAAGCAGAGATCATTCTGCTGCATGTGTACGAAGCGCCATTCGAAGCCAGCGTGCGCTTCGCCCATATCGACCACGGCACCCTCACCCAGTACCGCAATGTCATCCGCAAGGATGCAGAAGCACAACTCGCGGCGTTGAGTGAGGCTGCCGGCATGGCCGATGCACGGCAGGTCCTGGTGCACGGTAACCCGGGCTGGTGCATTGTCGAGCAGGAGCAGGAGCTGGAGTGCGACCTGATTGTGGTCGGCAAGCAGGGGGCAAGCGCGCTGGAGGAGCTGCTGGTGGGCAGCGTCACCAAGCATGTGCTGAACGAATCACTGTGTGATGTGCTGGTGGCGCCATAGGCGGCATGAGCACGCTGCAGTGCCGCCTCTTGCACCTGTCCGGGTCAAGCACAAGCGCCCTTGGCTAGCCTGACGGCGCGCGGGTTAGGGAAGAAAGGCCCCCGCCCATAGCATTCGCAAGCGGGACGCCATTGCTCAGAGCAGCCGCTCTACGCAAGGCGTTTCATCGATTGCACTGATGATTACTATCGAGCGGCCTGCCTGTCGGCCAGGCAAGGCCGTCTCTACAATCGCCTGCAAATCCCCCCGCTCTTGCGCCTGCTACAGGCGAGATCCCTCATGGAACCTAACCCATGCCAAGCAACAGCCAGGCCCCTCGCGGCCTTCCCGAGCACAATCAACAGAGTGTCACCCAGCAATGGCTGGCAATCCTCTCGGTAGCCGTGGGTGCGTTCGCCCTGGTCACAAGTGAGTTCCTCCCGGTGGGGGTACTGAACGATGTGGCCAGCGACCTTGGCATCAGTGCAGGCCTTGCCGGCCTGATGGTGACCCTGCCCGGCATCATGGCTGCGTTGGCCGCCCCGTTGATTTCCGTAGGCGTCGGCGCGCTGGACCGGCGCTACCTGCTGATCGGCCTGACGCTGATCATGATTATCGCCAACACCATCGTGGCCTACGCCGGCGACTTCAGCCTGCTGTTGGCCGGCCGGGTGCTACTGGGTATCAGTATTGGCGGCTTCTGGGCCACAGCCATCGCCCTCAGCGGCCGCCTGGCACCTGAAGGGATGGGCGTAGCCAAAGCCAACTCCATCATCATGGCGGGCGTAACCCTGGCGACGGTAGTGGGCGTGCCTGTGGGCACGTGGCTGAGTGGCCTGATGGGCTGGCGCATGACTTTCCTGGTCACTGCACTGGTAGGCGTACCGGTGCTGCTGGCACAGGTATTCCTGCTGCCGCGGCTGATGCCGGAAAAGGCCATCCGCATCCGCGACCTGCCGGCGTTGTTCATCAACCCGCAAGCACGGGTCGGCTTGATCGCCGTATTGCTGATCGGCCTGGCACACTTTGCTGCGTACACCTATGTCGCACCGTTTTTCAAACAGAATGCCGGCTTTGACGGGCCTACGATCGGTTCATTGTTGCTGCTGTATGGCGTGGCCGGCTTCATGGGTAACATCTTCGCCGGCTTTGCAGCCAACCGCAGCGTGCGGCATACGCTGATGCTGGTCGCGCTCATGATCGCAGTCAGCACCGCCCTGTTCCCACACTTCGCCACCGGCATGACGGGAGCCGCGATGCTGATCGCACTGTGGGGCTTTGCCTTCGGTGCGTTCCCGGCTTGCGCCAATATCTGGATGTTTGTCGTGGCGCCCAAGGATGTCGAGCGTGGCATGCCACTGTTCGTGGCCATGTTCCAGGTGATCATTGCCGTGGGGTCGTTCTTCGGCGGGCAAGTCGTAGACCACATGGGCACTGCGGTGCTGCTGAGCCTGGCCACAGCGCTGGTGGGCTGTGGCTTTGTCACCGTGCTGGTGCTGGGGCGCAACGTCAGCAACGATCTGGCAGTGCAGCCAGGCTGAGCAGCCGCCCAGGGCGGCTGCTCAATGCTTGAGGCCGTGAAACCGAGGCGCCTGCTTCGCGGGCAAGCCCGCTGCCACAGGTACCGTACGGCCCCAGGCGCTTGCATTAGCTGCAATCGCCCCGCTCAGGCTGACGTGGTTGCCTGGCGCAAATCACCTGAACCTCGGCACCACGGGCCCTGGCCAGCAGCTCCTCGGTGTCATCCCCCCCGGGCAAGGCAAGCAACAAGTCAGGGCGGCTGTCATTGAGCATGAACAGGTTGCGCAGGCGTTCGGCCTGCTTGCCGTGCAACTGCCAGTTTGGCGGGTAACGCACCAGATCGGCGCCATGCTCGCGTGCCCAACTTTCGATTTCCCCGCCAAGGAACTGGCTGCCACCGTGGATCAACACCCGGATCGGCCGCTGGCGCTGGACGTCGTCCAAGGCCTGCCGGCAGCGCCGGGTGTCGGCGTAGTTGCGTCCTGCACAGATCAGCACTCGCATGGTCGGATCTCCTTGAATGGCTCAAAACCACTGGCCGAAACGGCGGATATAGAGGGTCTTTATGGCCTGGGCGACCACGCAGTAGCCCAGCAGGGTAGCGACCAGCCAAGGGAAGTACTCCCACGGCAGCGGCACCAGGCCAACCATCGCGCCCACAGGGGAAAACGGGATATAGATACCCAATGCCATGACCAGCCCCGTTGCCAATATCACTGGCAATGCAGCGGTGCTCTGGAAGAACGGCACCTTGCGAGTGCGCAGCATGTGCACTACCAGCGTCTGTGACAGCAAGCCCTCGATGAACCAGCCAGACTGGAACAGCGCCTGCATTTCGACGCTGTTGGCGGCGAACACGTACCACATCAGGGCGAACGTGGTGATGTCGAAGATCGACGACGTAGGACCTATCCACAACATGAATCGGCCGATGTTGCGGGCATCCCATTTGCGTGGCTTGCTGAGGAACTCCTTGTCCATGCGGTCCCAGGGCAACGACAGCTGGGAAAAGTCGTACATCAGATTCTGTAGCAACAAGTGAATCGCCAGCATCGGCAGGAACGGAATGAACGCACTGGCCACCAGGACCGAGAACACGTTGCCGAAGTTGGAGCTGGCAGTCATGCACAGGTACTTCATGATGTTGCCGAAGGTTTCGCGGCCTTTGAGCACGCCCTCCTCGAGCACCATCAGGCTCTTTTCCAGCAAAATGATGTCGGCTGATTCTTTGGCGATGTCGGTGCCGCTGTCCACCGAGATACCGACGTCAGCATCGCGCAGGGCGGCGGCGTCGTTGATGCCGTCGCCAAGGAAGCCCACGGTGTGACCATTGGCCTGCAGGGCCTTGAGCACCCGTGATTTCTGCAGCGGGGTGAGCTTGGCGAAGACGGTGCGCTCCTCCACCTGAAGCTTCAGGGTGGTGTCGTCCATGCCCTCGATGTCCTGGCCGAGCAAGGGCTGGCCTGGCGCCAGGCCCACTTCACGGCAGACCTTGGACGTGACCACCGGGTTGTCGCCGGTCAGTACCTTTACCTGCACGCCCATGTCGCGCAAGGCGGCGATGGCCGGGCCGGCAGTTTCCTTGGGCGGGTCGAGGAAGGTCAGCATGCCCTGGATGACCAGATCGCGCTCATCTTCGGTGTGATACTGCGCCTTGCCTTCGGCCGCCGGGATCTCCCGGGTGGCAACCACCAGCACGCGGAAGCCGTCCTGGTTGAAGGCATCGACCCTGGCCATCAGCTGCTGGCGACGGCACGGATCAAGGGCAACGACCTTGTCGCCTTCCTGCACATGGGTGGCGATGGCGAGCATCTCCTCGACCGCCCCTTTGCTTACCAGCAGGTGATCGCCCAAGGCATTCTTCACCACCACTGACAGGCGGCGGCGGATGAAGTCGAACGGCAGTTCGTCGACCTTTGCGTAGGCGTAAGGCGCCTGGAACTGGCGATCCTGGCTGGCGAAATGCAGCACGGCCTGGTCCATCAGGTTGCGGATGCCGCTTTGGTGATGGCTGTTGAGCCAGGCCAGTTTGAGGATGTGCTTGTCGGTTTGGCCGTCGAAGCGCACATGGTGCTCGAGGATGATCCGGTCCTGGGTGAGCGTGCCGGTCTTGTCGGTGCACAGTACATCCATGGAGCCCAGGTTCTGGATGGCGTTCAGGCGTTTGACCACCACCTTGCGCCGGGCCATGGCCACGGCGCCCTTGGCCAGGTTGGCGCTGACGATCATCGGCAGCATTTCCGGGGTCAGGCCCACTGCCACGGCAAGCGCGAAGAGGAAGGCATCACCCCAGTCGCCTTTCACCACACCGTTGATCATGAACACCACCGGCACCATCACCAGCATGAAGCGGATCAGCAGGCTGCTGACGCTGTTCACGCCGCGGTCAAACGCGGTCTGACTGCGCGAACCGGCAATGGCCTTGGCCAGCGAGCCAAAATAGGTGCGTCGGCCGGTGGCGACCACCACGGCGCGGGCGCGGCCACTGACCACATTGGTACCCATGAAGCAGATGTTCGGCAACTCGAGCAGGTTGTCCTGGCGGGCGCCATGCTCGGCGGCGGACTTCTGCGCGACATTGCCCAAGGTGTCGTACTTTTCGACCGGCAACGCTTCGCCAGTGAGCACGGCCTGGCTGATAAACAGGTCACGCGCTTCGAGCAGGCGGATATCGGCGGGAATCATGTCACCTGCAGAAAGCTGCACGATGTCGCCGGCCACCAGTTCGTCCATGGGCACTTCGCGCAGGCGCGGGGCTTGCCCGATCTGCTCGCGGCGCAACACAGTGGCGGTAGTGCGCACCATTGCCTTGAGCGCGTCGGCAGCCTTGTTCGAGCGGTACTCCTGCCAGAAGCGCAGCAGGCTGCTGAGGCTGACCATGGTCATGATGATGATGACCTTGGTCAGGTCGGCGTCGTCGGCTTCGCCTGCGCTGAGCGGCAGCCAGTAGTCGGTGACGAAGCTGATCCCGGCCAGGGTCAGTAGTACATAGATGAACGGGTTATGCAGGGCCTTGAGCAACTGCACCAAGGCGTGGGGTTGCGGGCCGTGGGCGACCTGGTTGGCCCCATCGCGCGCCAGGCGCTTGGCGGCTTCGTGCTCGGTCAGGCCCTGATCGCTGGCATCGAGATTGGCGAGGGTGACCGCCAGGCCATTGCGCGCTTCACGGGCGGCGCGGGTGGACAGGCGGGTTTCGCGTTCGGCCTTGGCCGATAAGGTGTTACGGTGTTTGACAGTCATGTTGCTGTGCTCCTGCCGCTGCGGCGGCACGACACACAGACGTTTCACTCAGGCGGTGAACGAAGGCATGTCGGGTCGCTGAATAATGCTGGTTCTTTCCGACAGTTGTCTGTCCGCTGCCGAGAGTCGGAAGTTGTTTCGGCAGCGAACTTTCTACTCGCGCAATCCATGGTTTAATTCCTTTTCATAAACACAGGGCAATAGTCATCCCGCGAACTTTTAACGTGAAAAGCTCGAGCATAAAGATACCGCTCAATATCTTTTATTCAGTGAGAAGTGCGGGGGCTCAAGCGTGCATGAAGACGCGCCAGCACCCCGCAACTACTTGGGGGGTCCTGGTGGTGGTCAAGATAGCCGTGCAGACGCAGCGGCCAGGCGCGGGCCTGCCGCGGCGCAAGGCACGCAGGCTGGCGATGTGAAACGAATGAAGTGAGGTTCATGAGCTTGCCTCCAACCGGCCAACACCGGCGGCGGCAAGTCACGGGGAGCATCAGGCTCTGGCGCGGCTTGCCCGACCGGGGTGTCGGGACCGGTGTTCCGGTTCAAGTGCCTGACCGGGCCATACGGCAGGGGTCAGACAGCGACTAGATACTGTGTCCATTGAATTCTTCAGTGAAGGGAAAAAAGGCCCCGCGCTCGGGGCGGTCGAACTTTATTCAAGCGTAGTATCGAAGTCAACCCGCAAGGGGAACTTTGAATAAGTTTAACCTTATCTTAATGTTCCACGCAGGCGCAGCGGCTCAAACCTTGAACCGCCCCACCAACGCCGTCATCTCCCCCACCAGCCCCGACAACGCCTTGCTCGCCTCGCTGGTCTGCTGCGCACCTGCCGCGGAATGGTTCGACAGTTCGCGGATGTTCAGCAAGTTGCGGTCTACTTCCCGCGCCACCTGAGCCTGCTCTTCGGCCGCACTGGCAATGACCAGATTGCGCTCGTTGATTTCGCCGATCGCACTGTAGATGCCCTCCAGCACTTGCCCCGAGGCCAGGGTCACGTCCAGTGTCGACTGGGCGCGGTTGGTGCTGGCCTGCATGGAAGCCACCGCAGCTTCGGTCCCCGCCTGCACGCTGCCGATCATCTGCTCGATTTCCTGGGTCGATTGTTGCGTGCGGTAGGCCAGTGTGCGCACCTCATCCGCCACCACCGCAAAGCCGCGCCCGGCCTCACCGGCACGGGCCGCCTCGATGGCAGCATTGAGCGCCAGCAGGTTGGTCTGCTCGGACACCGAGCGGATCACTTCCAGCACCTTGCCGATGTCCCGCACCTGCCCCACCAACTGCTGCAGGTGCGCACTGCTGGTCTGGATTTCGCGGGTCATGGCTTCGGTGCCGTCAATGTTTTCACTGACTTGCCGGCGGCTTTGCGCGGCCAGCTGGTTGGACTCACTGGTGGTTTGCGAGGTGGTGATCGCGTTGCGCGCAACCTCCTCCACTGCCGTGGTCATTTCGGTCACGGCAGTCGCGGCCTGCTCCAGCTCCTGCCCCTGCTGACGCAGGTTATTGGCGCTTTCCTCGGTGACCGCGTTCAACGCCGTGGCGGCGGCATCCAGCTGCCGGGCACAGTTGTTGATCTGCCCAAGGGTGTCGCGCTGGCTCTGCTGCATGCGCTGCAGTTCATGGAACAGTTGACCGATCTCGTTGTTACCCTGCCCTTGCACCGGCACACTCAGGTCGCCACTGGCAATGCGCCGGAAATGCCCACCGGCTTCACGCAGGGGGTGCAACACACGCTGGGCAATGAAGGCCCAGCACAGCACCGCCAGCACCATGGTCACGCCCAACAGGCACAGGCTCAGCAATTGCGCCCTGGCCAGACGCCGATCGGACTCGAGCATGATCTGCTGGCCTCGCTCGCTCAGTGTGCCCACCAGTTGCTGGCGCAGGGTTTGCAGCCGCGCCATGGCATTACCGGCATCGCTATTGACCTTGAAATACTGCTCCAGCGAACGCTGGCGAGTCGCTTCACGCTGCCCGGCTACCGCCTTGGCGTATTCGGCAAAGGTTGCCTGCAGCTCGGTTGCCAACCCGCGAAGGGCCGGTTCGCGGGCGTTTTCGACAAATTCGTCGACCAGCGCCTGGCTCTTGTTGTTCAGTTCCACCGACAGCGCCATGCGCTTGCCTGCACTCTCGTCATGGCCACCCAACTGCTCGACAAAGCCCGAAGACACATTGGCGCTGGAGCGAATCGCCATCAGCAACGCATTGTTCAACCGGTCCGACTGGTGCGCAGTCTGGTCCAGTTCAGTGATCTGCTGGTCGCTACCCAAGGCAGCCCACCAGGCACTGGCGGTCGAAAACAGCAGGGTCAGGCTGAACAGCGACAACACCCAGAACATTCCGGTGCGAATTTTCAGGTTTGCAAGCATGCGGGCAGTACTCCTTGTTGGCACCACTTCTGATCGATGATTCGAGGGTGGGTGTGCTGCTATCGGAGGTACTGGCGCAGGCTTGAGGCGCCGCGATGCGGTTATGTGCGGTAACCGAACGGAATGCGTTGAGGCCAACCTCAGCGGCTGAGGAAGTCCACTACCGCCTCGGCGAACGCCTGCGGTTGATCCAGCATGATGAAGTGGAAGCTGCCATCGATACGCTTGAAGCTGACACCTCGCGCCCCGGCATAGGCCTTAGCGAAGGTTGCGTCAACGCTGGCAGCGGGTATGCCATACATGGAGTCATAGGCATACACGACCTCCAGCGGTGCCTGGATATCGCCAAGTTCGGGACGCAGGTCGGTGATCATCAGTTCATGGGTGGCATCGGCTACTGCCTGGCGGTCCGAGCGCAGCGCCGCATCAACCAGTGCAGGCCTGACCGCTGCCGTCTTGGCCAACCGGTCGATGGCCGCGCGCTGCATGGCCTCGGTCTGCGCTGCCGGGGCCGCCAACATCGCGCCACGCACTGTGCCAGCCTGCGCTGCGGCCGTTTCAGCAGTTGCCGTGGGATCGATCAGTAACGTGTAGAACGGCAGCGCATCGACAACCATCAGCCGCCCTACCCGCTCGGGGTGGCGTGCGCCTAGCATCAGCGCGACTTCACCGCCCAGCGAATGGCCAATGATGGCTGGCGCCTCAAGGTGCTGGCTGCGGATATAATCTGCAACCGCCTCAGCAACGGGAGCGGCCACGCGACCGTCTACAGAAGGCACGGCAGGCGAGCCGGCAAAACCCGCAACCTGCACCAGATGCAGGCGGTACTGCTGGCGCAGGGTAGTGGCGAGCCCCGCCCATACCTCACGTGATGAAGCCAGCCCAGGGATCAGGATAACGTCCGGCCCCGCGCCTTCGACCTGCACCGAAATGCGCTCACCAGGCGCTGGCACTGCCTGGCTCGGTGCTGCCAACGTTGAGGACAGCGACAAGCTGGCTCCTATTGCCGCAAGCAGGGTTAGTACGCGCATGTGTGCCACTCCTTTGACTTCAATCGGGAAAAGCCCGCCACTATAAGGCGCGCGGCAAGGCGTGGGAAAACTATCGTTTGCGACCCGGCGCGCTGCATCTGGGGTGGGGCGACGCCTACGACCCGCTGTTCCTGAGTGGGCGCTCAGGCTATCGCATTGACAGGCAGGAGCAGCTGCCTTGCTGAACATCCAAAAGGCCGCGGGATCCTTGGGGGAGTAACCCTCTTGCACAGATCCTGAGGCCTGCGCGATCACTGCGGGCTTGCCAGCGAACACGGGCGAAGCCCGTGCCATCCCCTGTCGCGGCAGATGGCCGTGCCTACACCCACCGCGCCTTGCCAATCGCTTTCGCTGCGTCTACCAGGCGTTGGGTTGCCTGCCGGATCTCATCCGCATCCAGCGAAGCAAACCCCAGGCGCAAGGCGTTCTCGGCATGGCCAAACGGTGAAAACTGTCGCCCGCTGCGCACCACCAGGCCCAGCTCCAGCGCTTTGTCGACCAACTGATCCACGTTGATCCCATCGGCAAACCTCACCCACAGCGCCAGACCACCTTCTGGCGCCTGCACGCTGATCTGCTCACCGAACGCATCGCGCAAACACCCCAACAAGGTCTCACGCCGGCGCCGGTACTCGCGGTTGACCCGGCGCAGGTGTTTCTTCAGCTCGCCATCATTGATCAGGTCCGCCAACATCTGCTGCATGACTGCATCGCCCTGCCCCAGGGTCAGCATCGCCCTGCGTTCCAGCACGGTTGTCACTTCCACCGGTGCCACGATATAGCTGCAACGGAACGTGCTGCCCAAAGGCTTGGACAGTGAGCCAATGTAAATCACGTGCCGTTGATGGCGGTCGCTGGCCAACGGCAGATAAGGCCGCCCGGCAAAGTGGTATTCGTAGTCGTAATCCTCTTCGACCACGCAAAAGGCATGCTGGCGCGCCAGCTCCAGCAACTGTTGCCTGCGCCCGGCTGGCAGGCTGACCGTGGTCGGGAACTGGTGATGGGGTGTTATGTACATCATCCGCACCTTGTGCTGCCGGCACAGGGCCTCGAGCTGATCGACCCGGCACCCCTCATGGTCCAGCTCCACGGTCACCAGGCGGGCACCCAGCTGACGGAAGATCTCCCACGCAGGGGGGTAACTCAGGCGCTCGACCAGCACAACGTCACCCGGCTTGAGCAACACACTGGCCACGAGGGACAGCGACATCTGCACCCCCTGGGTCAGGCAGATATGCTCGGCGCCAACGTTCAGGCTGCGATTGTGCCGCAGCATGTCGGCCAGGGCGCTGCGCAGATTGCGGCTGCTGCACTCGCTGCCGTGGCGCACGCTGTTGCTGGTGAAGCTGCTGCGCAAGGCATTGCGGTAATAGCGGTGCAGCACAGCCTGTGGCAGCAGCCGGTGGTCACAGGCGCCGTTGTCGAAGAACAAGGCCCCCGGCCGCCCTTGCTGCGCTACAGCCTGTTCGTTCGCCTTGAAGTAGGCAACGGCAGGTTCCTCTGGCAGCGCCAGGGCAAAAGGCTGCACGGCACCGGGCACGGCCGCTGTGCCTGGCGCCAGTTGCTGGCTGACAAAGGTGCCCCGGCGTTGCACGCTTTGCAGCCAGCCTTTGGTTTCGGCTTCCTCATAAGCAAGGATCACGGTCTTGCGATTGACGTTCAGCAGTTGCGCCATCTCCCGCGTGCCCGGCAACGGCGTGCCAGGGCGCAGGCGACCCTCGCTGATTGCGGCCACCAGCCCTTCGACGATCTGCCGGTACGAAGCCTGTGCCCCATCGAGTTTGAGCAGTGGCTGCCATTTACGAAGCTGGACCATATGAAATATCCAAAACTGGAGGTTCTGCTGGTCCTGGACTATAGCAACAATCGAACCTCCATTTGCCCCGAGGTGCTCATGCAAAGCCGCCACGTCATTGAATTGTCGCCCTCGGGCAAAACCTTCGAAGCCAGCCAGGAGCTGCTGCTCGATGCCATGCTCGCCAGCGGCCTGCCGGTACCCTTTTCCTGCCGCCGCGGCACCTGCGGCTCGTGCAAGGTCAAGGTGGTATCGGGGCAGCATCAGGACAAGCAGCGGGATGCGGACACACCGCCGCCTTCCTATCCCTTGGCCGCCGACGAGATGTTGCTGTGCCAGAGCCACGCCTGCAGCGACATGCGCCTGGAAATACCCGGCTGGTCACTGGACGCACCAGCACTGGAAACCCAGGCACAGGTGGTTGGCAAGCGCGCGCTGAGCGCAGATATCGTCGAACTGGTGCTGCAGCCTGCTCAGCCGCTGGAGGTGCGGGCGGGCCAGTACATGCGGTTTCAGTTGGGCAACGGCGACAGCCGCTGTTTCTCCATCGCCAACCTGCCTGCCCAGGAACAAGGGCAACTGGTGTTTCACATCCGCAAGGTCAGCGGCGGCCTGTTCACCGAAGGTTTGCTGCCCACCCTGCAAGCAGGTGCAACGGTAAAGCTCGAAGGCCCGCTGGGCGCCTGTACCTGGCAGCACGATGACCAACGCCCGCTGATCCTTTTCGCCACCGGCACAGGTTACGCCGGCATCAAGCCGCTGCTGCTGACGGCCTTGGCCGGCGATGCCGACGTCACGCTGTACTGGGGCGGCTCATCGCCGGCGGATTTTTATGACCGCGAATTTCTCGACGTGTCCAGCAGTGTGCACCCACACTTCCACTGGCAACCGGTACTCTCGGCCCAGGCCCGTATACAGCAGGTGGCGCTCAGCCAGACGCATCGCTGGGGCGAAGCCCAGGTCTACGCCTGTGGCAATGCCACAATGATCAGCCAGACTCGCGAGCAATGCCTTGCGGCAGGGGTACAGCCCCATCGTTTTGTGGCCGAGGCCTTTGTCGCCAGTGGTGCACTGACAACGCAGGCTTCAGCAGCCAGCACGCTGCACCCTGAGCTGGAAAAGGTCGGCCCACGTTATTCGCTGGACGGCATGCTCGCGGCCCGCGAACAGTCGGTGCGGGCCGTGGCCGCCATTGCCAGCCAACTGCAGGTCGGCATGACCACCGCACAGGCACTGGAGATGGCCGCGCATACCCTGCAGGCGATGGGCGCCTCACACACCTGGCACCCCACCTACATCCGATTTGGCGATGATACCGTGCGTACGCCACGGCAAGGCATTGACCTTCAACGTGCGCTACGCGCCACGGACATCGTCGTGGTCGACGTTGGCCCGGTATGGGATGGCTATGAAGGTGATTATGGCGATACGTTCGTGTTTGGCCAGCACGCCCTGCACCACGCCTGCGTGAAGGCACTGCATGAAGTGTTCGACGAGACTCGTCAGGCCTGGGGCCGCGGGTTGACCGGGCGAAAACTGTATGACTTCGCCGAGCGCAGTGCCCAGGCCAAAGGTTGGCAGCTGGAGCGCAACCTGGCCGGGCATCGCATCGCCGACTTCCCGCATGTGTTGTACAGCCAGGACAAGCTGGCCGAGGTGGAGATTGTCCCGAGCGAGGTGGTATGGGTGCTGGAGATACAACTGTGCCACCCTACCGAACCTGTCGGGGCATTCTTCGAAGACATCCTGATTGACGAACGCAAGCCGGGCGCTGCCACGGCAGCTTGAGGCCGCCAATCAAAGCGCAAGCTGTGTACCTCAGGTTAACGCCTCAAGGCTCGGCCCTTGAACCCGTAACAAGTTAAAGTTGGCAGCACAAGGAAACCATACAAGGACGATTACCATGCAAGTACGCACGCTCACCCCTGACGACCTCCCCCAGGCCTGCGCCTTGTGCATGGATGCCTTCATGCAGGCGGTCGCGCCCACGCTGTCGGCGCAAGGTATCGAAACCTTTACCCAGGTGTCGGCACCCCAGGCGTTTGCCGAGCGCATGCAGGGTGACAACCTCATGCTGGCCTGTTTTGTCGAAGGCGCTATCGCAGGGCTGATCGAGCTCAAGGAAGGCCGTCACGTTGCGATGCTGTTCATTGCACCAGGCCTGCAACGCCAGGGCATAGGCAAGCGCCTGATGAACGCAGCACTGGAGCATGCCAGAACTGAGGTGGTGACGGTAAAGGCATCATTGTCTTCTGTACCCGCTTACCAACGGTACGGCTTTACCCCGGCAGGCGACGTGGGCGAGCTTGCCGGGCTGGTGTATCAGCCGATGGAAAAGCGCCTGCCGTAAGCAGCGCAAGGCTGCTCCACAGCGGGCGCATGGTCGTCAGCCCATCTGCTGCCACAAGATCAACAACCCGGGCACCCAGGCTGTGAAGATCGCGCACAGCAAGGTCATTGCCGCCACCAGACGCTGGATCTTCCTGGCCAGCGCCAGCAGCAGGAAAAAGCTGAACCACAACACCGTCCACGCCGCCCAGTTCAGCACATCCCACACCCTCAACAGCCCTTCGGCGCCAGGGATGGAGCTGACTGTCACCACCAGCGCCGTCACGCTGACGAACAGGCAGAACCAGCCTAGCCCGCGTCCATCTACCTGCAGCATCTGGTTGGCGGCCACCCACAGGTAGGTAAAGGCGAACAGGAGGGTCAAGGCTCCGGCCTTGATGCCTTCGTCCGAGCCCACCACGAAGATCAGGTAGACCGCCACCAACAGGCTGAGCAAACCGACAAACAGGTTGATCACCGTCACTTCGCGGTCGGTGATACGCCCCATCAGCCAGATGCTGTTGATGAACAACACTGCACCCACATACAGCAGAACCAGTCCGTACAACATGGCAACCTCTTCTCATTCGAATTGTTTTAGGGTTTTTCTTGCCATTTCCAGCATCGACAACCGCTGTTTCATCGCCTCTTTCGACAAGTAGGCATGGGCTTCAGGCTCCTGCCAGCCCTGGGCCGCCATCAGCAGGACCTTGGCTTTGTTGATGTCGGCCTGGTGCTCCAGACGCTCCTGCAACTGGGCATTTTTCTGCATCAAGCGGGCCTGGGCCTCACTGTTGCTTCTGGCGCACACCAACGCCGGAAGCACCTTGTGGTTGTCCAGCGGCAGCACCATCACGCCGTGACACCCCAGCTCCAGGATTTGCGAAAGAATGGTCGGGCTCTCGTACTCCACCAAGGCGATGGCGGTCAGGCGTACGCCGCCCTGGGCCAGCAGCTTGCCCAACTCGGCATGGTGGCGGCCTTCGAACACCCCGCAAAACACCAGGTCAGTGTGGGTGTCGAAGGCCTTGGGCGGTGGCCAGCACTGCTTCACCGAGCAGCCGATACGCATCAGTTGCAGTACCAGGGCATCAGTGATTTCACTGGGCGGACAAACAATGCCCACGTGCAGTTCACGCAGCGTGTTCAGGATGTTCGAAGTGCTCATGAGGGGCCGCCTCCCATCATGCTCGCAGTCCAGTCGTCCAGGTTGTGAACCACCACATAGGGGTCAGGACGGATGGTCGTAGGCGATTGCCATTTGATGCAGATCTGCCCGCTTGCATCGATCTCGCCAATGCGTGAAAACAGGTGCGAATGGTTGTTCTGCTGCTCCACCTGCACCCTGCCCTGGGGGCTATCCATGCTCGTGTGGTACAGGTGATTGCGGATCACTTCCACCTCCAGGCTGCCGGTGGCATTCACCGCCTGGCACAGCATGCGCATCTGGCAATACGCCGCCTCGGCCCAAGCAGTGATGCGCACATCGGCCGGAAAGAACGCACGGCACTGACTGACGAATGCATTGCTTTGCGGCGACTCGACGCTGGTGAAGTACGGTGCCACGACGATGTTGCCGTGAGCCACCTCGGCCCCCATTTCGGCAATTTCTGCCTCGCTGGTAGTCAAGCTGGCGATCGGCGGCCGAGGGCCATTGCCATAGCGCTGTGCTATTGCTTGATAGAAGCTTGCCGTCCCCGTACCGACCACGGTCGAAAACACCACATCCGGGGCAGAACGTACCACTCGCTCGACCACCAGGGCCAAGTCATCGGCCGAGGGGTACAGGGGCATGTAGGCTTCTTCCACCACTTCGCCGCCATGCTGCTTGTACAGGTGACGCATGACATGGTTGCTTTCCCGCGGGTAGATGTAGTCGGAACCGACGAAGGCGACCCTGGCGCCGTAATGACGTGTCAGGTATGCCGCCAGCGGCGCGCTGTTCTGGTTGGGTGCCGGGCCGCCGTAGATGATATTGGGCGAGTACTCGAAGCCCTCGTAGGGCGTGGGATAGAACAGCAAGCCATCGGCGCGCTCGATGACGGGCATCACGGCTTTGCGGGTGTGCGACATGTAGCAGCCGAGCATCAGGCGCACGCCGTGGTTGCGCACATAGTCGTCACACAGGTTGCGATAACGGTCCGGGTCGCCTCCGGGGTCGCCGACCAGGGTCAGCACCGGCTGGCCGAGCACTCCCCCCTCGCGGTTAACCTGTTCTACCGCCAGCAGCGCGCCACAGCGCTGCGAGCGTTCAATGGCTGCGGTAACGCCGGTTTCGGCGAACAGCAAACCCACCTTCAATTGCCTGTCTTGTCTACTCATCACACCATCCTGTGACAACCATCATGTCGGCAACGAAAAACGGATGCGCCCGCGCTCGAGGTGGCCGGCCACCGTCATGCACGCCACTTCTGCCCGGCATGGGATGCGGTTACCGAGCAAGTACTCGGCCAGTGGCACTTCCAGCTCATGGCGGATAAAGCGCTTGAGCGCACGCGCGCCAAACTCCAGGTCATGGCCTTCGCTGGCCAGCTTGCCAACCACCGCAGCATCCAGCTGCAGGCGGCAGTGATGCTTGGCAAGGCGCCGGTTCAGGCGTGACACCTCCAGTTCAACGATGCGCTCGCCCACCTCCTGTTCGATGGCATTGAACACCACGGTGCTGTCGATGCGGTTGACGAACTCGGCAGAAAAACGCTTCACCAGGCGCCACCGCACCAGACCCGGCAAACGCTCGCGGCGCGCTGCCTGCAGGCCAAGCAGGCGCCGCAGCGACGCCAGCGGGCCCAGCCGGTGCTGGCGTATCTCGTCTGCCGCCAGGTTGCTGGTCATGAACACCAGCGTGTTACGAAAATTGAAGCTCTTTTCACCGGAGGCCAAGCGCAGCAGGCCGTTGTCAAACACATTGAGCAGCGCCTGGGACACCTCCTTGCTGGCCTTTTCCAGCTCATCGAACAGCACGATCCCCGGGCGTCCCTGGCTTCCGTCCAGCAGCGCCTGGTCAAACAGCGTGCGGCCCTCCTTGGCGCCAGCATAGCCCGGTGGCGCGCCGGTCAGGGCGGCGGCGTAGTGTTCCTGGGCCAGCGTATTCATGTCGACCCGGCAGTAGGCATCGGCATCACCGTGCAGGGCGCGGGCCAGGGCACGCACGACCTCGGTCTTGCCGACTCCGGTCGGGCCGAGGAACAGTGCCGTGAACAGCGGCCGGCGCGGGTCGAGAATATCCGCCCGCACCACCGTGAGCACATCTTCGATGGCCTGCAAGGCTTCGTCCTGCCCAGTACTTCGTTGCGTACTACCTGCATGACGGCAGCGACATCGAAGCGGAAACGCGACTGCAGGGTGTCTTCGCTACGCTGGTGGGTCTCGACGATTGCCCGGGTGTGGCAGTTTTCGGCATTCAGTGCAGCGCTGGAGGACGCATCGCGACGCGTCTGCTCCAGCAGGTCGTTCAGGAACGGCATGGTCTTCCCCTCGCTCTGTGAAACAGCGTGCCCGCAGGCACGCTGGGCAAGCCCGTCAGCGGGCTTCCTTTTCCTTGGCATCGTAGGGAAGACTGCCGACCGGGCACTGCGCCACCCCCGAGGTGCGCCGGGTCAGGGCCTCGACGTCCTCGCGGGCCTTCTCGGCATCCAGCACCCAGGTGCGATAGAACTCGAATGGGCATTCGGCAATGCCGCGGTCACCGTCGCCAGACAAATGCATACCGCTGTAGCCACGGTGCAGGATCTTGTACAGGTGGTTTTGCGACTGGTCGTTCTGCCGCGCATCGCGAATTTGCGAGATCGACAGCTGAGCGTACTGGATACCCATCTCCTCTTCACCGCACTCGCCAAGTGTACGGCCATCGAAACCGATGATTGCCGAGTGACCGAAGTAGGAATACACACCATCGAAGCCCGCGGCGTTGGCCACTGCAACATAGCAGTTGTTAGCCCACGCCATGGCCTTGGCCATGAGCACCTGCTGGTCCTTGGCCGGGTACATGTAACCCTGGCAACGCACGATCAGCTCGGCGCCTTTCATGGCGCAATCGCGCCAGATCTCCGGGTAGTTGCCGTCATCGCAGATGATCATGCTGATCTTCAGGCCCTTGGGGCCATCGGCAACGTAGGTCTGGTCGCCCGGGTACCAGCCCTCGATCGGACACCAGGGGATGATCTTGCGGTACTTCTGCACGATCTCGCCGTTGTTGTCGATCAGCACCAGGGTGTTATAGGGGGATTTGCGCGGGTGCTCTTCATGGCGCTCGCCGGTCAGCGATAACACGCCCCAGACGTTGGCCTTGCGGCAGGCCTGGGCGAACACTTCGGTTTCCACGCCGGGTATGGCCACGGCGGTTTCCATCATTTCGGCCGGGTCATACATGATGCCCTGCAGGCTGTACTCCGGAAAAATCACCAGGTCCATGCCCGGCAGCCCCTGCTTCATGCCGACAATGATGTCGGCGATTTTTCTGGCGTTTTCGAGCACTTCATCGCGGGTATGCAGGCGCGGCATCTTATAGTTGACCACGGCGACGCCGACGGTGTCATTGCTGCTGGAAATATCACCATGACGCATGTTGACCACCTCTTGTTGTTATTTTTCAGGGACGAAAAAAAGCCCTCTCCGCATGCGGAGAGAGCTCATTTGCTCTTTGGGGTTCGGTGTGGAGGCCGCGACATCGCCATTGATGCGCGGCTCCTGACAACCAACGGTATATGCCGGGTGTGGCGGCTTGTCAACCCGCCATCAACCGTTGCCGCTTCAGGCGCCGAGTGAGCACAGCACGCTTTGCAGCTTGTTTCGGGTGGTATTCGTGCACGCCTGCATGGGCTCGCGCAGCTCGTCTGCAATCAGGCTTTGCAGCTGCAACGCCGCCTTGACCACAGCCGGGTTGGGCTCGGTAAAAGCCACCTTGATCCAGGGCAGCAACTGGTAGAACGTACCACGCGCGGCGGCCCAATCGCCGCTGTCGACCTGCTGCACCATGCGTACGTACAGGTCGGCGCGCACATGCGCGGAGGCTGAAATGGCCCCAGCCCCGCCCAGGCAGAGGTTATTGAAGATCTGCAGGTCTTCACCGGCCAGCACCTGGGCGTGGCCGTCCTCGATCAGGGCCATGGCCGTCTCGCTGTCACCGCCACAGTCTTTCACTGCCGCAATGCGTGGATGGCGCACGATACGGCGCAGGGTTTCGCGTTCGATGCGCACGCCGGTGCGGTAGGGAATGTCGTAGACGATCACTGGCACGCTGGCGGCATCGGCCACGGTGGCGAAGAAGGCTTCGATGCCAGCCTGCGAAGGGCGGATGTAGCAAGGTGCGGGAACCAGCAGCCCGCCAATGTCACGCTGCTGGATCTCAGCCTGGAAGGCCAACAGCTCGCGCAGGTTGTAACCTGACAGGCCCATGACCACCCTGCCCGGCTCCACCCAGGCCAGCACGGCATCCAGCACCGCCAGTTGCTCGACCTTGGACAATGCCGCCGCCTCACCCGTGGTACCGCACACCACAAAACCGGCCACACCGTCTTCGAGCAGCTTCTTCACCAGCTTTTCCAGGCCTGGGAAGTCGATTTCATTGGCGCGCATTGGCGTGACGAGGGCGATCCAGATACCACGGAAATTCGACATGCAAAAACTCCTGATGTTGACCGAAAGTCAGCGTCAGCAGGGCGAAGAGTGGAGGTGGTGGCAGGGATACCTGGCGCCTTCTGTCTCGTCAGCCCACCTGACGAGACAGCGCGCCTCGGTCAGATGAGCGGCTGTTTCTTGGATTTCTTGGCAACGGCAACGCACGCGCCTGCCTGGGCGATGAAGCCCGAAGCGGAAATGGCGTGGTTGGATGGGGACATGCTGGCAAGCCCGTTGCGTAGGTATGGCTGGATAATGGTGGGGCGGCGTGCCTGGTGTCAACCCTTGGCCCGCATCGCCCCGTGCAGGCGCGCCCCTTGCAACGCCGCGATTGCCGTCACCGCCACTCGCTGTAAGGCTCCAGTGGTGTCACCGGCAGGGCCAGGTTGCCTCGCCACGGTTCGAACAGGTAGCGCAGGTAGAGCATGCCATGGCTAGGCGCATAGTCATCGCTGTGCTGCCAGTCGAAGCCGCCGCCCAGTACCCACTGGTCACTCAGGCGCCGTTCGAACAGCCCGCGCAGGCGGTAGCCCAACCCACTGCTGTCGCTGGCTTCAGTCATCGCATCGAGGTTGGAATCGACGCCATATTGCGCCAGTACCTTGCGGTTGATGTGTGCGTCCGGGTACAAGCGGCTACTGCCACTATGGGCCTGAGACCAGCTGACGGAACCTTCCAGCAGCAGCGACCAGTCGTAGTTGCGCCAGGCATAACTGACCGGCACGCCCACCGAACTGTAACGCTGCGGGCTGTAGTAACCGCCCTGCCCCAGGCTGTAGCCGCCCAGGTCCTTGTCGTGGCGCCAGTGCATCAGCGTCACGCCTACACGCACACGCTCGTCGGCCTTTTCCACCACGCGGTGGTAAAAGCCGGCCATGGCCCGGGTCCGCTGGTTGTCGGCCACGTTTTCGCCGTACAGCCAATGGTGCCCCAGGCTGGCCCACACCCCGTTGTCGCCACCTTGGTCCCAGCTCAGGCCGAGCGTGGCGCCATTGGCAGTGACCCCGCCCCAGCGCACGCCCGTCGGGCGGTCGCGTGCGCCGGCGAACGACAGCAATGAATTGCTCATCGGCCGGCGCGAGGCGGTCAGCGACCAGCCAACCTGCCCGAGGTCACCGTTGACCGTTGCGCCGCCCAGCCAGTTGTTGATTGCATAGCCCTGGGTGGTGCCCAGGTCGAACGCCCAGCGGCTGCCCTGCCAACCCAACGCCAACAGACTGCCGCTTGCAGTCTGCGATCCCCCCGTGCACGCGGGCAGTGTTTTGCCGTCAGCGGTCTGGCCAACAAACTGGCAACTGCCGAAGTCGGGGGTGTAGCGCCCCTGATCGTTCGGCTCGAACGACCCCGCATCCATGCCAATGCGCTCTACCCGCGCAAACGCGGTGCCCTCCTGCCAAGGAGTGTCGACATGCAACAAGGTCGACTGGGTACTCAGTTCCGACGTGCCGGGCGTACCGTCATCCTCGCGCCAGCCGTAGTCATGCATCAGCGTCACATGGGTATTGCGCTGGCGATACAGGGCATCCACATCACTGCGCAGGCTGCGGGCCAGCCAGTCGTCGCCATCCTGCTCGCGGCTGGCCAGGGTCAATGCACGGTCATCCCGTGGCGCTACGGCAGCACGGTCCAGCAACTGCGCATCGGCCATCGCTGCCGCGTAAAGGTCCAGTGCTCGTTGAGGATCATCCTGCGCTACCAGGCGGGCGGCGTCGCGCCGCAACAACGGATCGGGTCGCGTCTGCTGCACGGCAATCCGGTCAAGCAGCCTGGCCGCCTGATCGTGTTCACCCAGCGCGGTCCACACCGCCGCCAGGCGCCGCTGGGCGTTGCCGTCATCAGCGGCAAATTGTGGCACCTTCACGCCCAGCATGTGCCGGGCCTGCTGCAGGTTGCCTTCGGCCACGGCGCTTTCCATCACCCCAAGGCGTGCATCAGGGCGCCCAGGCTGCACGACCAGTACACGCTGGTAATAGCTGCGCGCCTTGCCATGTTCACCACGCGCTGCTGCCCAGTCAGCCAACAGCATTAAGTCGTCCGGGCTACCTTCACCACGCGCCAGGCCGGCTTCAAGCAAGGCTGTCGCCTCGGCACTGCGGCCTTGTGCCTGCAACTGCTGCGCAGAGGCCAGGGTCATACGCCGTTGAACACGTTGCTCCAGCGCGTGCATGTCCGCGCTCCAGGTCGCCTGAGGTACCGCCCTCAGACTGTCCAGAGCCAAGGCATCACGGTCGCTGGACTCCAGGAACAGGCCGTGGGCATAGCGCGTTGCCGGATCATGTGGCTGGTGCCGCACCAGCCTGGCAAATGCCGCGTCGGCCTCGCCAGTACGCCCTTGGTGACGCAGGCTGTTGGCCAGCTGATACACCAGCCAAGGCTCATCGGGGGCCAGAGCCGTGGCCTGGCCCAGCACGTGGCTGGCCGTCGACCAGTCCTCGCGCTGCAGGGCTTCGTCCCCTTGCTGGCGCAGCCGCGCAAGTTCCAGGCTACGTCGCAGGCTGGCGAACTGCGCCTGCTGCCGTGGTGGCAGGCTGTCCAGGTATGCCTGCGCCTTGCCTGGCGATTGCACCTGGTAAACGCGCATCAAGCCACGCACGGCACTTTCGTTATCCGGCGCCATACGCCGTACCTGCAGGTACTGCCGCTCGGCAGCCGCCACATCGCCCTCGGCCAGCGAGACATCTGCCAGGCCCAACAACGCGTATTCATCCTTTGGCCGTTGCTGGCGAGCCTGCCGGTAAAGTGTGCGCGCACCGCGCACATCTTTCGCCGCCAGGGCCCGCTCGGCTTTTTTCAGCAGGGCCCAATACTGGCTGGACGACTCCAGGTCCTTCCATTGGCTGATCCGGTAGGTGTCCTGCTCCTTGGCGCTCGCCGCGCGGAACGCAGCATGGGCGTCTTCATGGCGGCCCTGGCGCATCAACGCATAACCCAGGGCCCCCTGCAGGCTGGCATCGCCCGGGTACTGGCGCAGGGCGCGGCGCAGCTGCGTTTCGGCTTCGACATTACGGCCCTTGTCGAGCAACGCCTTACCCCGTTGACCGGCCTGCCATGCCGGGTCGGCCAGCAGCTTGCGCTGCTGTTGCAAGGTCTCGCTGGCCTGTGCCAACAACGGTGAAGCCGGGTAACGCTGAAGAAAGGCTTGCCAGGCCGCCGCGCTGGTGGCACTCACGGCTTGCCCGGACAGGTAGTCGAACTCGCGCTGGGCAGCGGCATCCCGTGCACCGGGGTCTCGCGCCAGCTGATCGAGCAGGGCCAAGGCCTCGCGGTCACGCTTTTCGGCGAACAACCAGCCAGCCAAGGTCTGGCGCAGCCCGGCACTGCCTGGATACTGCTGATCCAACCGCTGCAACTGGCGGATCGCCTCTGGGCGTTGGCCTGGCAGATTGCCGCGCACGCGCCAGTAGTCCAGGGCCAATTCAAGGCTGGGTGGTTCGCCGGCAAACAACTGTTCGTACACCGCCAGCGCCTCTTCGTTACGGCCGGTAACCGCCAGCAGACGCGCCTGCTGCAAGCGCCGCGCAGGCGCCGGTTGTTGAAGTTCAAGCAGGCGCCTGGCCTGACGTGCTTGCAGGCTGCCAGGCGCAACGGCACTGATCCGCGCACTCAACTGCTCGGCTTCACTGCTGTTCTTCTCGCGCAATGCCAGGCTCAAGGCCGCCAGCAACACGTCCGGGTTGCGCGGTTCAAGCAACTGCAAACGGCCCAGCGCATCGCGCACCAGGTCGTCACGGTGCAGCGCTTCGCCGCGGCGTACCTGGTCCAGCAGCCATTGGCGCTGTTCATCGATATCCTTGGGTTGCGCATCTGCCTGCCAGGTTATTGCCGCCAGCATCAACACGCCGATCATTCGCTGCATGGCGCGCTCCAGGCCGGCAACAGGCGGCCGTGCGGGTCAAAACGGTAACGGGCCTCGTCGAAGCCCTGGCCGAACAGCGCCAGCACCTGGCTGTAATACGCCTTGGCCTCGATCGGCTGTTCGCGCAAGCGCTGGCGCTGGGCCGCCAAGCCGGCCACGTGCTCAGGCGAGGCAGCAAGCAATGGCAGCAAGGCCGCAGAGAAACCCGCCGGGCCATGGCCGCGGGCTTCACCGCTGCGTGTATCCAGGTGCTCAGGAGGTAGCCCCTGGCGCTGGGTCAATGCCGCCATCGGCGCATAATGGGCCACCAGCTCGCGGCGTTGCGCCGCCCCCTCGGCCAACATGCCGACCCACAGGTACACGCGAATGGCGTCATAATCACCGGCATTGCCATGTTTCGTGTCTGCCGCTGGCTTTCCGGCCGGGGTCCACAGCAACCAGTCCGGGGCAAAGCCCTTTGGCGACGATGCCAACCACAAACGCCGCGTGTTGGCCGCCAGCTCACCCCACAATGGGTCCACCTCGCTGAAGCGGTCGAGCAGCTGCAGCGGCAGGTAGCTGGGGTTCAGGCGGGTACCCTGGGCGTCTTCGAAGCCGTAGTCACCTGGCAGCAACATCACGCCGAGGCCTGGAAGCTTGCGCACGGTCTGCGCGGCGATACGCCACAGCAGGTGCTGGCCCAGCTGCGTGTAGGCCGGCTGGTCCCACAACCGCCCTGCTTCCAGCAGGCTGTAGGCGATCCACAGGTCGGCATCACTGGCGTTGTTGGCGTCCAGCACCTGCCACTGCTGCTGCCCGTCACGGCCCCACAGCCAGGCAGGCAGATGCCGGGCCAGGTCACCCTCGGCGAGGTTGTTGCTGGTCCAACGCAGCAACTGCGCGAAGGTTTGCCGGTCGTTGCCTACCAGGGCGAAGAACAGCGCGTAACTCTGCCCTTCCGAGGTGGTGATCAGGCGCTCGTCACTCGGGTCGATGACCCGCCCATCCACACTCACCAGCTCGGCCTTGAACCGCTCCCAGGCAGGCCATGGGCAAACCGACCCGGCAGTGGCGAAAACGGGCAGGCCCAAGGCGACCAGCCCTACCAGCATCTGGCGCATCATCACCCCGCCTCACCCAAGCGGCGCTTGCCAGCCCAGCGCAGTGCCCGCCACAACAAGAAGGCGAACAGCACCACACAAACAGCCGCGATCACCGCCAGCAACACAGGGTGCTCGGACAAGTGGAACCACAGCAGCAGCCACCACGGCAGCGCGCCCACGAAGTAGTGCTCGCCGACGAACTGGCTGCTCACGCCACTGCTGCGTACCAGCGTTACCGAACCCGCCACCGCATCGAGCTTGCCCACATCGCCAAGCACGTCGCGCAGCAATGCGTAATCGCTGTCGCTGTTGGCCAGCAAGGCCACAACACTGCGCTGCTCGTGGAACGGCGACTTCAGCCCGGTGATGGCCGCAATCGGCGCCTGGGCGCTGACCGCCACGCGGCTGCTTGCAGCCACCGGCTCAGTATCGAAACGCTGGCCACCGGGCAACGATGCGCTGCGGCCCTGCAGTAACCAGTCACGCTGGGCGCTGAGCAACAGGCCAAGGTTGGGCGCATCGCGCAGGGCCTCGGGCAGGCTGCCGATCAGCAGCAAGTCGGCATCTGCCGCTGCGGCCTGTTGCCAGTCGTCGATCAATTGCAGGCCAAGCGCCGGGTAACCGATCTGTCCGGCAAACCCGCCAACCGTGTCGAGCAAAGTGCCGACCTGCATCGCCGTAGGTTTGGCCGGCATGATGACCAGCGTCTCGGACAGGTCGGCCATGCGGCTGAACGGGAAGCCACTGCGGGCGAATGCACGCAGGTCGGGCATGGCGATGTAATGGTGGTAACCGGAAAGGTCGATGGTGGAGTTGTCGTCGATCGCTGCACGCACGTCCACCGGCAGCGAGGTCTGGCAGCGATCGCGCTGGGCGCTGCCCAGGGTGCTGGCAAAGCTGAAGTCGAAGCGCAGGCGGTTGCGGTCGCCAATCTTCAGCGCCGGCACCAGCGAGTTCTCGGTCAATGCAGTGTTGTCACCGGACAGCACTGCCAGGCGCATTTCCTCAAGGGTACCGCCGCGCCGGTCATTGCCCACCAGCGGCATGCTGGTGATGTACTGATCGTTGACGCTGATGCTCAGGCGCGATTCGTCGGTCACCGCTGGCGCCGTATAGCGGTACAGGGTGCGCAGCGGAATACCCTGGTTGCGCCAGACGAACAAGTCGGGCGGCAGGTTCAGTTCCAGTGTCACCGGCCGCGGTTGCAGGCCACTGACTTGCAGTTGCTCGGGGTAATCCATCAGTTCGGCAAATCGTACCGGCCGGTCGGTGCGCGTCCAGTTCGGCGCATCGTAGGGCTGACGCGGTTGCAGCGCGGTCATCTGCTCCACTTTGACGCGCGCGCCACGGAACAGATTGTTGCCGACCGCCAGCGCCGAGGCGGCCTTGATCAGGTCGTCGTCGTTACGGCCCAGCACCAGCAGCACTTTGCTGAAGCGGTCGTCCGGATGATCGATCACCTGCAGCACGGGGCCGTCGACTGGCGGGAACTGCTGCAGATCGGCGAGGAACGCCGGGCGACGGTCGTTGCTGGCAAACACGATGCTCGGTGCAGGTTTTTCGCCACGGGCCGGCAGGTGGTTGTACAGCACAGGGAAGCTGGCCTTGCGCCAACCGGCCTGGCTGCCGAAGTAGGATGCCAGGATTGCTGCCGCACGCTGCTCGCCCAGGCTCGGCACGCCGCTGAACACCACCGGCAGTACTACCTTGCCGGTGTCGCGAGTATCGAAGAACGGCAACGGGAAATACGCCAGGTCGTTTTCCAGCACCAGCGCCTGCTCGTGCAACTGTACCTGGCTCTTGCGGTTAAGGTTAAGCCACAGGCCGCTGTGCGCCGGGTCTTCGCAGACATCGGTATAGTGCCCGACAAACTCCAGACGTACCCGGTTGAAGTCGCCGAGCAGTTTAGGGTCCAACGGCAGCTGGCGACGTACACGCTGGCCCAACTGCTCCTTTTCCACCGGAACTACGCCCATCAGCTCGTCGTTGAGGTAGACACGCAAGTGCGACAGGTTCGGCAGCAAGGCTGGCGAAGGCGTGTAGTCCAGTTGCAAGCTGGCATCGGTGGCCAGGCGATCGCGACGCAGGCCGAACTCGATATGCTCGCTGTTGCGTACCCCCAGCAGCAGGCTGTCGGACGCATGCCCAAGCTGCTCGAAGGTTTTCACAACCGGCCAGTTTGGTACCGTGGTTGTGGGTACCGCAGGCTCGGCAAGCGGGGCTACAGGAGCAGCAGCGGCGCTCTGCGACAAGGCGGTAAACAGCGCCATCGCCAGGCCCCAGGTACGCGCGGGATAACCAGTCATCATGCGTCTCGATCAACAGGGTTCATGGAAGGGATGGCCCGCGGTGTGCGGGGCCAGTAGCTGGCCAGCCACAGCGCCAGCGAACGCAGTGGGCGCAACCACGCCCGCAGCCATGGCGGCATGTGCTCGACCAGGCGCACGTAACCGACGCCGCCCAGCTTCAACACATCGATCAGGCTGCGCAGCGGGCGCTCGACCTCGTGCTGCTCGTTCCAGCCAAGCCAGGCATCGGCGCGGGCAAAGGTGCAGTGGACCAGATCGATGCGCTGTTGCAGGGCGAGGTCGTGGAACACCAGGCCCACGTGTTGCCCGACCGTACGGGTGACACACGCCTGGAAGGCGAACTCACGCTGGCCGCGGTTGAGCAGCAGGCGTACCTGCTCCCCCGGGTTCAGCTCCAGACCTGGCTGTACCTGCAGGCCGACACCACCGTCGGAGTAGTCGACCAGGGTGCAGGGGTAGGCATGACCGCTGGCCAGCATCAACCCCGCCGGCAAGCGCATCTGCACCCGATGGGCGCGGCGCACCTGGCGCACTTCGGCGGCCACCGCAACTGCGGCACCGATGATCAGCAGGTTGTAGATCACCCACAGCGAGCTGACGATCACCGTGCCGATTTCGGACGTCGGGCCGGCGAACAGACGCCACACCGCAAAACCCAGACCCACCACGTTGAGCGCCGCCAGCCACAGGTAAGGTTGGGCGATGCGCCAGTCGAACTGTTCCTGCTCCATCAGGCCGCCCTTGGCGGTGACGTTGAACGTGCCTTTTTTCGGCGCGAACAGCGCCACCGTGGTCGGGCGGGCGATGTACCAGGCCAGTACGGTCTCGTAGACCTCGCCCCAGAAGGTTTGTCGGTACTTGCCCTGCATCCGCGAGTTGGTCAGGCTGGCGTGGATCATGTGCGGCAGCACGTACAGCAGAATCATCAATGCCGGTGCGTAGATGATATAGGCATGCAGCAACAGGAACGCCAGAGGCGCCGTCAGGAACACCAGCCGCGGCAGGCCGGCCAGGAAGTGCAGCATCGCGTTGGCGTAGCACACCCGCTGGAACAGGCTAAGGCCACGCCCGAACAGCGGGTTGTCGGTGCGGAAGATCTGCACCATGCCACGGGCCCAGCGAATGCGCTGGCCGATGTGCGCCGACAGGCTTTCGGTGGCCAGGCCCGCGGCCTGCGGAATGCTCAGGTAGGCCGACGTCCACCCTTGGCGATGCAGGCGCAGGGCGGTGTGGGCATCTTCGGTCACGGTCTCGACGGCAAAACCACCGATGCTTTCCAGCGCGGTGCGGCGCAGCACGGCACAAGAGCCGCAGAAAAACGCCGCGTTCCACATATCGTTGCCATCCTGAATCAGGCCGTAGAACAGCTCCCCTTCGTTGGGGCGGCGGCGGAACGAGCCGAGGTTGCGCTCGAACGGGTCAGGCGAGAAGAAATGGTGCGGTGTCTGCACCAGCGCCAGTTTCGAGTCCTTGAGAAACCAGCCCACGGTCAGTTGCAGGAAGGAGCGCACCGGTACATGGTCGCAGTCGAAGATGGCGATCAACTCGCTGTCGGTGACGCCCAGCGCATGATTGAGGTTGCCGGCCTTGGCATGCTTGCTGTCGGGCCGCACGATATACCCTACCCCCACTTCGTCGGCAAAGGCACGAAACGTGTCGCGGCGGCCATCATCGAGGATGTAGATGCGCAGGCACTCGCGTGGCCAGTCCAGGCCCAGCGCGGCCATTACCGTGGTGCGCACCACTGACAGGTCTTCGTTGTAGGTGGGGATCAGCAAATCGACGGTTGGCCAGTGCCTGGTGTTGGCCGGGAGGTTCGCCGGCTTGCGCTGCAATGGCCAACTGGTCTGGATGTAACCCAGGATCAGCACGAACCACGAATAGGTTTCTGCCGCCAGCAGGATCACCCCGAATACCAAGTCGGTGTTGTCGTTCCAGTTCAGGGTCGAGGTGTAGCGCCACCACAGATAGCGGCAGGAGATGATGGTCGACAGCACGATCAGCATCAAAGTCGGGAAACGCCCCGGCATGTGTCGCACCAGCATGGCGATGACCAGCAGCAGGCAGATGAACATCAGCTGCGCCAGGTAGCCGAACGGCTCGGTCACACACAGCAGGGCGAGGCTGAGGGCGAACACCGTCAGCACGCTGTAGAACGTCCGCCGGGCAACCGCGTTCAGGCCGCGCAGGCGTGCCGAGGCTTCGTGCCTGAAAGCACTGGCGCGGTAGCGCGCAGGCACCTGGTGCAGTGCATCGATCAGCAGGCCGCGGTAGTGGCGCGCCACCCCGCCTGCCCCCCGCAGGTGCATGCGCACCGCGCCCAATGCGCGGCGGCCAGGCCCTGCAGTACGTGCCTGCGGTTGGCGCCGCAGCAACAACCACAGGCTCTGGATCAACAGGCGTAGCGGGTCACCCAGCGTGGGGCGCTTGCCCGCCAGCTGCGGGTACAGGCGTTGGCGCTCGGCCAGCAGCGCCTGCCAGGCAGGAGACTCCAGGCGCAGGAACAGGAAGGCCAGCCACACGCCGAGGGTGAACAGCCATGCAACCGGCAGGCGCGTGCCACGGACTGTGAACCAGGTATAGGCCGACAGAGGGGTCAGGGTCACGGCTGGCGCCTCGTCAGACAGCGCACCGCCAGACTCTGCACATCACGGCAGGCCAGGCTCTGCGGTGCGTAAAGGCCAAGAGGTGCCTTGTACGCCAGCGCTTCGAGGAAGGCTTCGTCGCGATGGACCACCTGGATCGGCAAGCGATCACGGAACAGATCACGCCACACCATCAACAGGTCGCTCTGCAAGCGGCTGGCCGGGTCGTAGCGATTGACCAGCAGCATGTCGAAGTGCTCGACCGGGCGGCGCCCGAGCAGCAGGTGGCTGGCCATTTCGGCTTCCGCCACCAGTACCCGTACATCAGTCTCGATGCCGTTGCCGGCGGTATCGCCCGGCAATTGCGGCAGGTCGTACAACAGCCAGTCGAAATGCTTGGCCAGCTCGACCTGGCGGGCGCGCCATGACTGCGCATCGGGCACACGGTGCTGCGCACCGTCGGCCAGGTTGCCGTACGGCAGCAGGCACAGGCCATCGAGCACCTCGTACACGGCATCACTGAATGGCCGCCCTTCCCGCTCGGCCAGCGCCCAGCCCTCGGATGTATTCAGCGGCAGGTTGAAGTGCAGCCCGAGCAAGTTGCTGGGGCACAGGTCAATCAACAGCACCCGTTCGCCCACGCCCTGCAGCGCGTAGCCCAATGCAGCCAGCAAGGCGCTGCGCCCCAGGCCTCCGCGCACCCCATGCAATGCCAGGCTGGTCATGGCGCGACCCTCTCGCGCTGGATGACAGCCGCGTACAGCGCATCGTCGCTGCTGGCCCTGCAGCTTTCACCCAGCAATGGCCAGCGCTGCAGGGCCTGCTGAACGCCCACCAGCATCGAGATGTCCTGATAGTTCAGCTCTGGCATGTCCAGGTGCTGGCGCAACTGGGCAATATCGTCGCTACGGTCGGACGGGTCTGACTTGCCAGTGATCATGGGCGCTCCTTGGGGATCGGCTGCCAGTCAGGCTGGCCTTGCAGGCGCATGTAGGCACGCCCCTGGTAATTCAGCACCTGTGCGCCAGAGGTTTCGGCAACCTGCTCGGTGGTTGGCAGGTCGGTCAGCAGGCCGGGCACATCCAGCACCGGCTGCTGGCCGAGGCCCGCATACACACGCGAGATCAGCTCGGACAACGCCAGGTAGCTGGTGGCAGCTGTGACCCGCAGCGGCTCGTTGCGGGCAGGCTGGCCCATGCCGATGAACTTCAGGCCGACCGGCACATGGGTAATCGACGGCGTGGGAATTTCGCGCATGCCAGACAACTGCATGCGGTCACCATGCAACGCGGCCCCATGCTCAGGGACAATGGCCACCACTACCCGGCGGCCACTGCGCTCCAGTTCGTCAAGGAAGGTGCCAAGCTCGCCAAACAGGCGATTGGCGCGGGTGGCATAGTCGGCCACGCGGGTACCGCCGTCGGCAGTGACGATACGGTTGCCGTCATGCAGGCTGATGCTGTTGTAGAACAGTGACACATGCTCGTCCGGGGTACCTTTGCGTTGCCCCCACCAACGGCGCAATACATCCAGGTCACTGGCAATCGGCGAGCCGTCGAAGCCCACCAGTGCCCGTGGGAAGTCGGTATTTCGCATGCCCGGTTGCGGCATGTGCTGCTGGGTAATGTCGCCGATGAAGTTGTCGAACCGGCCGCTGTGGTTGAGCAAGGTATTGCTCTGGAAACCCAGCCGGGCCAGGTTCTGGAACAACAGGCACTGCTCCGGGGCCGGTTGGTACAGGCCAGCGTGCGACGACTGCCCGCAACTGGCTCGCAGCACACGGATGGCGGCCGGGCCGCTGTAGGAGGTCGCCGAGTTGAACTGGTCGAAGATCACGTCCATGCGCGACAACAGCGGGTTGTCCCGTAGCCCCACGGCAGACAGGTCATCCCAGGCCAGCGAGCAGATGTTGATCACCAGCAGGTCGAACGGTTGCTCATCGGCATTCACGGCCGGGAACGCCGTCACCCGCTCGCGCTCACTGGCGAAGAAGCGCTCAAGCCAGCTGTCGAGCGCGGCATTGTCGGCTACTGCAGTGGCTGGCGCGGGTTCGGCTGCGGTGCGCGCCGCCACGCCGGGCGCCTGGCTTGCACCCAGCAACGGCAAGCCGCCGACCGACAGCCATGCCAACCCCAGCAGGCTCAGGGTGCTCAGGCGCAGCCAATGGCGTAGGTACAGGTAACCCACCAGCAACATTGCCAGCGCCCCCAGCAGGTTCCAGTTGATGAAGCGGCCCAGCAGCTCGAGCAGATAGTCCCACGAGAAGTCCAGCACCCCCGGCTGCGCAAGCAGCCGGCTGAAGGGTGGCAGCCAGGTGTCCTGGTAGAACAGCGCGATGCCGATTGGCACCGCCAGCAGTTGCCGGGCAATACGCAGCCACTTGCCCGGCAAAGGGACAAGCAGAAACGCAGCGAACAACAGGTTCGGCAGCGCCTGGAAGTCGAGCATGCCAAGTGCGACCAGCAGAAACTTTGCAAAAAAATAGAGGTTCCACCCTCCCAGTCCAGGCCAGCGGGCCAGTACCGGGAGGGTGATGGTGGTATTAGTCATTCTGGGGTTCCTGGCGTGCAGCGCGGCGGCGTACGCCCAGCGGTTTCAGATAGCGGGGGGGAAGGCGGCGGCGCAACCCGCCACGTAATGCCGAACTCAGGCGCACTAGCAACAAGGCCAGGCCCAGCGTGACGAGTGCGGTAATGCCGACCACCTGCAGCAGTTGCACGAAGTTCATGCGTCGCCCCGCTTGGCCAGGCCTACCTTGCGCGGTGCCAGCGCCGACCATGCCTGTGCAGGCAGTTGCGCCACTGTGTCGCTCCGGGGTGGCTGCGGTAGGTTGCTGTCGAGGAAGGCCGGAGTGGACAGGCTGTCGACGCCGGCAAGCACCTCCTGGCTGATGAACAACTCTTTCCATGACAGTTGGAAAATGTGGTCAAGCGCTTGCTCGACCCCTTCGGAGCGGCAAGCGAACAGGAACAGGAACAACACCTCGCCAACCACGCAGGCAATGTCGCCATCACGGCGGAATACCGTACGCGAGCAAGCCTGCAACGGGGTCAGGCCAGGCGCCGGACGCAACACCAGCAACTGGTGGACGATTTCGCCGTTGCGCACCCCGTGCCACATGCTTTGCACAGCATCGGCGAACGCCCGTGGCGCTACCAATCCGCAGATGGCCAGCGGCCGCAGACGTGCCAGCAAGGCATCGAAGTCGGTTGGCAGGTGTCGACGCCAGACGTAACCCTGGATGCTCTCCACCATGGTCAGGAAGCGTGACAAGCTGGCACCGAACGGCACGATCTGGCTGGCACCACAAGCCAGCAGCAACTGTTCGTCCTGATAACGCAGGGTCGGCGCCATTTCGCGCACGACCAGCTTCAAGGCGTTGCCACGCGACTGCCGCAGGTGGTGCAGTTGGCGCGCCAGGCTATCCAGACGCTGCCCACCGTCCATGGAAAAGATCACCGTGGCAGACACCGCCCGGCTGGCTTTGCCCCCCAGTTCCTCAAAGCTTTCGCAGACCTGCCAGTGTTCGGAGAAGGCTGGCGCGCCTTCCAGTACCGGGCGCTGGGCCAGGCACAGCAACTCGTCACCACCGGTGTCGCTGGGTGCCTGAGGCGCGGCAGCAACGGCAAAGCCCGCGCTCAGCCGAGTCAGCTCCATGTCCCGGGTGGCGGCTTTGCCAAGCGGGCTGCTCCAGAAATGCTGCAGGTAGCGTACCCCACCTTTGCCGCGGTACACCTGCCCCAGGCCGTCGAGGCACTGGTTGAAAACGCGCAGACGCTCGACCAAGGCAGTGCTCTGCCCCCCACTGACGACCAGCAGCAACGCCGCTTCAGCCAACAATGCCGTGCGCAGCGCATTGCACCAGTGCTCGACTTCGCTATCCAGCCAGGCGTGTGCCGGTGCCAGCAGCACCAGCACACGCCCATGGGCATCAAGACGAGGCAGGTCTTCAACCAGATAACGGGTGGCTTGCGAGTTGGCCTCATACAGTGCCAGCTCGGCCGGGCCGCGCGTTGCGTCGAGCGCACCCAGCACGTCATCCATGGCTTGCGCATCGGCGATCAAGGCTGCCCTGGTATTATCGGGCATGCCTTCGACTACCTGGCGGCATAGCAAGGAAGCGTCTTCGGCGGCGTCACAGGCTAACCAGTACAGTCCTTGTTGATGAAGCTGGCTGCTCTCGACGCTCAGGCCGGAAATCGCCAACAACTGCATTCCATTAGTCAAAACACTGGCTCTGCAAAAGGTAAATTGAAACGGTTTGAAGGCGGAATGTGTCACATCCTCTGCTGACGCCTTATGACTCATGTCAAAAAAACGACAAAAATGATGAGAAACACAAAGTTGCGTCAATTATACAGCATCAAGGCAGAATGAAATCAATCTGAAATGTAATGAGTTGCAAAGGTTTGTTAACAAACACCCCAAGGCCGACCTTTTCCGGGTTAAAAACAAAAGTCGCCAAAGGCAAGCCGGCAGGGCATTGGCCAATGCAAAAACCGTTTTCCGGAGACAAGCATGCTGCGTATCTTTGAACGTCGGCTCGACCCCTTCCCGCCCGACGAGGTACCACCGCCGCCGGTTGGCCTGTTGCGCTTCATGTGGGCTTGTACCCGCGGCGCTCGTGGCTACATCCTGGCGCTGGCACTGCTCAGTGCCGGGGTGTCGATATACGAAGCCTGGCTGTTCGCGTTCCTCGGTCAGGTGGTCGACCTGCTCGCGTCCTGGCAGGCCGGCGGTACTGTTGGCCCCGAGGAAAGCCGAGTGCTGTGGGGTATCGGCATCGTCCTGCTGGTCAGCATCGGGCTGGTGGCGCTGCGCACCATGGTTCAGCACCAAGTGCTGGCGATCAACCTGCCGCTGCGGCTGCGTTGGGATTTTCACCGCCTGATGTTGCGCCAGAGCTTGTCGTTCTTTTCTGACGAGTTTTCTGGCCGGGTCACTACCAAGGTGATGCAGACGGCGCTGGCAGTACGCGATGTGCTGTTTACCCTCATCGAAATCCTGCCCGGGATTGGCGTGTATTTCATCGCGATCATTGCCCTGGCCGGTGGCTTTGCCCTGAAACTGATGCTGCCCTTCATTGCCTGGGTCGTGCTGTTCGGTTTGGCCATGCTGTATTTCGTACCCCGGTTGGGCAAGGTCGGACAGGAGCAGGCCAATGCCCGATCGTCGATGACCGGGCGGGTTTCTGACGCTTACACCAACATCACCACGGTAAAACTGTTTTCGCACTCCAACCGCGAAGCGCACTTTGCGCGCGCAGCCATGGAAGACTTCAAGCAGACCGGTTTTCGCCAGATGCGCCTGGTGAGCCAGTTCGAAATCGTCAACCAGGCGCTGGTGGTGGGCTTGATCTTTGGTGCCGGTGGCTATGCACTGTGGCTATGGCACCAGGGACAGGTCGGCACCGGGGCCGTCGCGGCGATTACCGCCATGGCCTTGCGCGTCAACGGTATGTCGCACTGGATCATGTGGGAAATTACCTCGCTGTTCGAAAACATCGGCACCGTGCAGGACGGTATGGCCACCCTTACCCGCGGCCCCAAAGTGCAGGATGCGCCGGGTGCCGCAGAGCTGGTAACCACGGGTGGCGCGGTGAGTTTCGACAAGGTCAGCTTCAACTACAATGGCGAGCGCCAGGTGCTCAATGAGCTGACGCTGCACATTCGGCCGGGCGAAAAAGTCGGCCTGGTCGGCCGCTCCGGCGCCGGCAAGTCCACCTTGATCAACCTGCTGCTGCGCTTCTACGACGTGGACAAAGGGGAAATACGCATCGACGGGCAGAACGTCGCCAAGGTCACGCAAGACAGCCTGCGCAGCGCCATCGGCATGGTCACTCAGGACACCTCGCTGTTGCACCGTTCGATTCGCGACAACATTGCCTATGGCCGCCCTGATGCTACCGAAGCACAGATCCGTGCCGCCGCGGCCAGTGCCCAGGCCGATGGTTTCATAAGCCAGCTCAGCGACCGCCAGGGCAACAGCGGTTACGACACCCTGGTGGGTGAACGCGGCATCAAGCTGTCTGGCGGCCAACGCCAGCGCATTGCAATTGCCCGGGTGATGCTGAAGAACGCACCGATCCTGCTGCTGGACGAAGCCACCAGCGCGCTGGACTCGGAGGTGGAAGTGGCCATTCAGGAGAGCCTGGATGAAATGATGCAAGGCAAGACCGTTATTGCCATCGCCCACCGGTTGTCGACGATCGCCGCCATGGACCGGCTGATCGTGATGGATGAAGGGCGCATCATCGAGCAAGGCACCCATGCCGAACTGTTGGCAAAAAAGGGTACCTATGCACGGTTGTGGCAGCATCAGAGTGGCGGGTTCCTGGGTGAGGATCAGGGCGTGGCGGAGGCTGTGGAGTAAGCAGAGGCTGGGGTCAGCCAGCGCATACCCAGCCTTAGAAAGCCTGCGCAGTCTATGAACTGCGCCCGTGACGATGTTCATGGTCGCTGCTCACCCGACAACATCGCCTGCCCCCCATTGGCTGGCTGTTGCAACAAGCCTCGGGGCAAGCGGAAGCCTTTGAACGGTTGCTGGGTAATGGGGTTGAAGGCTTTTTCAGCGTTAAGCCGATAGCGCATCACGCCATCTCCGGTCCTGAAGCTCAGGTCCACGCTGGTCGCCGTCCGGCCATTGAGCGCGCCGCGGCTGAACAAGCGGAACATCGACCACGGGCCACGGTACTCCAGGCTGCTACTGTTGCCATTTTGCCTTAGCAAGGTGAGATTGCTGCGGACCTGCTGCCCCAGAGTGTTGGGCCAGACAATGCCCGTGATATGGCTTGGGCCATGGGTGTAGGCAATCAACTGGCCATCCAGGTCCAGCAGGCTGGTACGCTGGTTCGCACTGAGCCCCAAGGGCTCGATGCTGAACTGCACACTTAGCTTGCCACGCTGATCGAAGAATGTTTCGCGGATGCGATCCGCCAGCTCGAGCTGCTCGATCACGTCGGCACGAATCAGGGATTGCCCGTGCTGAGCGGATTGCAAGGCCTCAAGGTTGTCCTTCAGGAAAACCTTGAGATACCGTTCATTGAACTGCTGCAGGCGCCCTTTCGGCCCGAAGAACGCCTCGAAGTCATCCAAAGAAGCATCGGGTGCCTTCACCACAAAGGGGTAGCGGCCTGCCAGGCGTTGCTGGAAAAAACTGTACACGTCAGCATCCCAGCGTCGCTCAAGTTCGCGCAGTGCTTCAACGTTCAGCACCTGGGCAGTCTGGTCGGCGAGCTTTCTGACCTGGTGGCTGATGGGCTCCGGTAAACCTGTGGCAACACGTTGCAGGGTGCCGATCGGGTCCTGCCCTGTCATCGCAAAGCGCTGATGCACGGCTTGCAACGCAGCCTTGCCGCGGTCCGGGCTGTCTTGTACGGCCTTGGCGTAGTCCAGCACGGCCGCAACAGCGCCAAGGGTTTCATCGTAGTAGCTCGGCTTTTCTCCTGTCGCCTGCAGCATGGCGCCCAAGCCTGCAAACGCCCGCTGGATGGCCAACGCTTGCTGTTGCTCGGGTTTCCCGGTTGCTGCCCACAACGCACTCAGCTCACCCGGTGCTTCAACACCTGCTGGCGGCGCGAGCGAGGTGTTATCCCTGACCGTATCCAGCAGCCGCTGCAAAGGTGCTGCGGGGCCGGTCAACTGTTCCAGGATCGTGACACCATGGTCCAGATCACGGAAGTCAGCCACCGTAAAAGCGTTCAGGGCGCGCCGCCAGCTGTCAATGTAATCGGCGCTGTATAGGTTATACAGCCGCTCGGTCAGCGCATCGCGGTCAACGTCCGAATAGTCAAGTTGACTGCGCTCCCCCAATGCCCATTGATCAACCATCGCCATTTCAGCGAACCGCTGGCTGCGCGGCGCGAAGTATTCCCTGAAGCCTTTGGCGGTGAGCATGGCGGCCAGCCGTACATCCTCATTTCCTTGCCTGGCCCCGGAAGACGGCTGGTACACTACATCGAACGCAGGCCCTACCTGGTGGCGCAGGTCCAGCCCGGCGTGCAACTGCTGGTACGATTGTTGTTTGAGCCCAGCATAGACCCGCTGTGGCAACGGCAATTTGCGCAACGCCTGCTGCACTTCGCTGACCCGCTGGCGATACTGCGGCAAATCGGTATCGGCATAGGCCAAGGCGTATTTCAGGTGCTGCATGAGGTCACGCTGCAACTGCCCCTGGCCAGGAAAGGCGCGTTGCCACTGCCGGGCCATCCAGTCCTCGACCCATTCGGGGCGGCGGCTGTGGCGGTCCTCGATCATCCGGTAAACCCTGAGCGCGGCCATTTGTTGCTCGCTGCCAGGGGGTGCTGCGTTCATGGCATCGATCACACCACTGGCCAAGGCCGGCAAGAAACGTTTCGACAACAAGCTGAGGTACGCCTCATCAACCAAGGGACCAATGTTGCGCCCTTGATACAAGCCAAAATCGGCAACCACCGGCCAGGCCGCACGATAGTCGCCAAACA
Organism: Pseudomonas sp. FYR_5; assembly: GCF_043106315.1. NCBI lineage: Bacteria > Pseudomonadati > Pseudomonadota > Gammaproteobacteria > Pseudomonadales > Pseudomonadaceae > Pseudomonas > Pseudomonas sp. FYR_5. The sequence goes on from NZ_JBICMK010000116.1 coordinate 49,054, forward strand.
CCGCCACCGCATCGCGAATCTGGTCCAGTGGCGCCAGCAGGTTGCGCCCGGTCGGATCAAGACGCATATCGACTTCGTGACCGCTGTACTCCTGGCTTTTGGCGAGCACACTGGCAGCCTTGGCGCCATTGATATCGGCGTAACGCTGCCAACTGGCAATGGCGATACTGAACGCCAGGATGCCTACACCAGAGCCCACCCACAGCAAGTGGCGCTTGCTGCGCGCAACCCGAACATTGTCGCCCGCCAGCCCGGCTTCCTGATAAATAACCCGCCTGAATGCTTGCTGGATGAAATAGACCAACGCCTTCCCTTGTGCCTTACCTTCACGCAGGGGCAGCTTCGTCGTGTAGGGCTGTGCCGCTTCACGGACAAAGGCATTGCGCATGTCGCCTTGCTGTACCACTGACGACCAGTACACACCACGTACCAAGGGTGGCGTGGTGAACCGGTCACTCGCCAAGGTTTCGCGCAAGAATGCTTGCAGTATGGGGCGCAACCCGATCAGTTGTGCATGCAGTGAGAACAGGCGCCCGCACGGTGCTGTCTTGCCCAGTACATCCAGCCGGTCGATAACCTGCTCATGCAATTGGGTGAGAAGCCGCCCGTAGTGCTCGTCATACTCATCCAGCCAGGCGTCGAACGCGTCTACCGCATCCAGCTTGAAGGTAAACCCCAACAGGCTTTCACGCTTGGCGGCCGGAAGCTGGCTGTAGAACTGGTCGAAGCCGTCCAGCAGATCGAATTTGGTCAGTACCACGTACAGCGGCAGGCGCGCCCCCAATTGACTGCTCACTTCGTACAGGCGTGTGCGCAACCCATGGGCCAGCGCGACGCGCTGCTCGGGCTTGCCATGCAGCAGCGCCGGCAAGTCGACCACCAGCAACACACCATTGAGTGCCCGCTGGCTTCGCTTACGCTGCAGCCAGCTCAACAGGTGCTCCCACAACCTGGCCTGGATGCCAGGCGGCGCGCAGGCTTCGGAGGGGGCGTTGGCCGCCGAGCCCGCCGGTGTTTCTTGACTGATGAAAACACCAGGCGGGTCGATGATCACGGCATCGTCGCTCACCCACCAGCCTACCGGGTAGGCCAGCGCTTCAGACTGTCGGCCCCGTGCCTGGGCCTGGTCGATACGCGTCAGGGTAAAGCGCTGATCGGTGCGGTCGATGAAGCTGCTTTTACCGGACTGTTCGACGCCCAACACCAGGTACCAGGGCAGCCGGTACAACGCACGTCGCCCACCGGCATTGTAGAGGTACCGCTCAAGCCCCTGGCTCAACGCCCGCTCTTGCGCCTGAACAAACGGTAGCGCGACATCCTGCTCGGCGGCCAATGCCTGCTGGCGCTCCGCTTGCAGGCGGCGAAAGCGCGTGCGCAGCACTCCAAGCCAGCACAGAAGCGGCACCAGCACGAGCACCAGACTGGCCACGCTGCGATGAGCCACACTTGCCAGCGGCTGCTGCTCACGCCACGTCCACTGCGGGCCAAGCCACCAGATTGCGACCAGCATCAGCAACGCGCCAAGCCCGAGCAGCAGCGGCAGCGCCAGGCCAATGCGCGTTACCCACGGCCAGCCCCAACGTTTGAGTTGCGTCCATATTTGATTCATCGAGGCTCCTGATCCTTGTCTTGAACTGCCAGTACTGGGGATGCCGCGTACTGCTGAAGCCGCTGAAATACCTCGGGCTCCCACGCACTGGCGGTGGTTTGCTGCATGGTTCGGGCAACGCTGGCGCACAGGTCCTGGGCCAACCAGGACACACCCCGGGCGGCCAGCAGATCGGCTGCGATCACCGTGGTGTGGCAGCGCTCACGGGGAGCACGAAAGCCGGCTTGCAGCCCTTGCAGCCGAAGGAGCAGCGGTTCTACGCCACCGGTTTCCAGCTGGCTGACCAACTCCTCGCGCAGGCCGCTGAACTCCTGGGGGGTTGCACCTTGGCCAGACGGCCCTTGCGTGCCCTTGAGCCAGGCCAGGCACTGGTCGTCGACAAATACCAGCCCGTCGCTGAAGCACAACTGCTGCAGCGACGGCATACGCTGTACAAAACGGGCGGTGGCACAACGGATGGCTTCGGCCACCTCGCACATCGCCAGCTGCGTGGCGACGGTCGCAGCCAGAAAGCTGCCACGAATCCAGAAGGGGCAAGCCGTCAGGCTCTTTTCAATGCGCTGCAGCAAGGCAGGGTCAACCACCCTACTGGCTATGGCCTCTTCATAGACCCGCGTGATATCCAGCGGAACCGCCATCAATTCCGTACGGTTGCCCTGCCTGACTTGCGGAGCAACCTGAATGTGCGCCCACAAACCGAAACGCCGTAACTGGTAGCCGGTAGTGTCGTAAGGGTCCTGCTGGTTGATGAGCTCGGCCATGGACAGGACGGCCCGGCGTGTCTCACGCTCATTGCCCATCGACATGCGTGACACGGGTGTGGCGATGACATCGGCCAACGGTGCAGGCTTCTCGGTTGCAGCCGTTGCTTTGGGCACAGCAGCCTCGCTGACGCCGTTGGCAAGTTCCGAGTATTTGCCTAGCAGGCGCTCAAGTTCGCCGAGTGCTGCCGTGTCCAGCTGCACCGTTTCCTGTTGTTGCAGGCGTTTCAAGGCAGCCTGCGCTGCCGCTGCGTGGGTCGGGGTGTAGGTAAAACGATCAAGACGAGGGAGCGCCTCGGCCAAGCGGTCGATCACCAGGGCAACCAGCTTGCGCTTACCCAGGAAGCCTTTCGGTCCCGGCTTGGGATGAGCGGCCTCCCAATAGCACTCGAGCATGCCGGCCAGCAACGCCAAGGTGCATCCCCACTGCTCCCAGCAGCCGCTACGCAACCATGCGGCACTCAGGTGCGCAACGATTCGCAAGTGCTTGCATTGCCGGCTCAGGTACTGACGGGACGCGTCTTCGATGTAGACCCAGTCGATAGAGGCTTCCTGCAACCCACCCAGCTTGACCATCTCCTGATCAATGGCCTGGTAGGTTTCGTCCTCGACATCGAACAGGCCAGCCGGAACTGCCGGATCAATCGGCGTGAGCAACCGAGTGACCTCTTCCCCGGATACCTGCGCTACCACCGACATGTGCTTCTCGCCCGGCTGATCAAGGAGTCCAGGCCTAGCGCATCGAAAGTCAGCCCGTCGATCTCACGGTGATCACTTGAAACCTGGATACGCTGAGCACCGATGAGCTTCCTGATCTGCTCGATGGCGGGCAGACCCCGCCCGGCATCGAGCACTTGGCCGTTCTCCATCACCTGCCAAGGCGTCTCATGGGTAGACCAGCCCTCCCCGCTCAGGCGTACCTTGACCCAACTTGCTTCGATCGGACGCCTGGCAATCAGCTGTAGCCGGGAGATGGCCTGGATGCAACTGATTGCCATGTAGGCACGTTCATCACCCGATGCGATCGCGGGCGCCGAAATCACAAGCGCTGGTGCGCCTGCTCCGTCCCGGGTCTGGCTCCCGATGCGAAACGTCAGGTCATCCGGTGCCCGTTCAGCTTCATTTGCCATCACGCGCAACACAGTGGGGGCCTGCTGCTCCGGTGCAGACCACTGCCGTTCTGGCGTGTACGCCGGGGTGCCGGCAGCCTGATCGAAACAGGCCAGTCGCTCGACGTTGGACACAATCCGGGGACAGTCCCGCGTGGAGCCTGCCAGCACCGGCTGCAGACAAAACAGCAACGAGAGACCGGCGCCATATGCACAGCGGTTAATCATCCTGAATTTACTCTCTGAATAGTACAAATGGCCTATATGAAGCAAAGAACTTTCCTACAACTAAATAGCAGTACCGATGCCCCCTCACGACCGACCAAAACAAATTCAGCAGAAGCCTATTACACAGTACCGAACGCACACAAACAAATATTTCCTTACAACTTCACGCTCGACCAAAGAGCACTTCCCCCTGCATGGTTTTTATAGAAAACGGACAGAACACCTAATCAATAAAACGCATGTAAGAATCTTCCTACAAGGCCAAGAAATTACTAAACACAACTTATGTCTGAACATCCTACAACCCAACAGGGAGTTGCGTACTGATGCCTAAAAAGACGGGATCCGTCGCGCCGAAAGAGCGCGTCAATATCAAGTATGTGCCCGCTACCAGCGATGAGCAGGCTGAGGTGGAGCTGCCGCACAAGATGCTGGTGCTGGGCGATTTCGGCCTGGATGACGGCCGTGCGCTTGAGGACCGCCAGGTCATGCGCATCGATAAACACACATTCAACAGCGTGTTGAACGACGCCAACGTAAGCCTGAACGTGACGGTACCGTCCAGGCTCAGCACCGCCCCGGATACCGAGCTGGCCGTCCAGCTGCAGTTCAGGTCCATCAACGATTTCGGACCAGACCGGATAGCGCGCCAGGTGCCCGAGCTGAACAGGCTGCTGGAGCTGCGCGAAGCGCTGGTCGCCCTGAAGGGCCCGCTGGGCAACGTCCCGGCCTTCCGCAAGCAATTACAGCACCTGCTTAACAACGAGCAGGCGCGTAAGCAGCTCGCCCAAGAACTGGACCTGGTGCTCGAGGCGCCAGAAAAAGATTGAGACAACGGAGCGTCCCCATGCCCAAGCCAAGCAGCACCGCCATCACCCCAGACGCAACGGCCGACACGTTGAGCAATGCCACCTTGCTCGACCAGATCATGGCAGAAACCAAACTGGTACCTGCCCAGGAGGGCTACCAGGTTGCCAGGCAGGGCGTATCTGCCTTCATCGCCGAAATCCTCAAGAGCAATGACCCGGACCAAATGATCAACAAGCATCGGGCCGACCAGATGATTGCCGAAATCGACCGGGTTCTCGGCAAACAAATGGATGCCATTCTGCATCAGCCTGAGTTCCAGCAGCTTGAATCATCCTGGCGCAGCCTGAAACTTCTGGTCGACCGAACGGACTTCAGGGAGAACATCAAGCTTGAAATCTTGCATGTCACTAAAGAGGACCTGCTCGACGACTTCGAGAATGCTGCGGACATTACCTGCAGTGGTATCTACAAACATGTTTACACCGCAGGTTATGGCCAATTCGGGGGAGAGCCGATTGCGGCCATGGTAGGCAACTACAACTTCGCCCCCTCTTCCCCTGACATCAAGTTGCTAAGTTACATGGCCTCCGTTGGCGCCATGTCCCATGCCCCTTTTCTTGCCGCACCTGCCCCCGAGTTCTTCAATTTGAACAGCTTCGAGGAGCTGCCGAACCTCAAGGAAATAAAAGACCTCTTCGCCGGCCCACGGCATGCCAAGTGGCGCGCTTTTCGTGAAAGCGAAGACGCCCGCCACGTCGCCCTGACCGGGCCGCGCTTCATGCTTCGCTCCGCTTACCACCCGCAGGAACAACCGATCGAGAGCTTCAACTACGACGAAGACATCGCCGGGCAGCACGACAACTACCTGTGGGGCAATTCTGCTTTCCTGTTGGCCAGTTGCATCAACGACAGCTTCGCCCGCTACCGCTGGTGCCCGAACATCATCGGCCCCCAATCGGGCGGTGCCGTCGAAGACTTGCCGGTCCACCTGTACGAATCACTGGGCCAGTTGCAGGCCAAGATTCCTACCGAGGTACTGATTTCCGACCGCAAGGAATTCGAACTTGCCGAAGAGGGCTTCATCGCCCTGACCATGCGCAAAGACAGCGACAACGCCGCGTTCTTCTCCGCCAACTCGGTACAAAAGCCCAAGCACTTCCCGAAAACCCCTGAGGGGCTTCAGGCACAGACCAACTACAAGCTGGGTACCCAGTTGCCCTACCTGTTCATCGTCAACCGGCTCGCCCACTACATCAAGGTGCTGCAGCGCGAGCAGATCGGCAGTTGGAAAGAGCGCCGTGACCTTGAGTCCGAGCTGAACAAATGGATCAAGCAGTACGTCGCCGACCAGGAGAACCCGTCTGCCGACGTTCGCAGCCGCCGGCCGCTGCGTGCCGCGCGTATTGAGGTATCGGATGTTGCGGGTGACCCGGGCTGGTACCAGGTTTCGCTCGCCGTACGTCCGCACTTCAAGTACATGGGCGCGAACTTCGAGATTTCCCTGGTCGGGCGGCTCGATACGCAATGAGTGGTCTTTTTGATCGCCTGATGGTGGACCAGTGCACCCGCCGGGAGGCCTCCCGACGCGAGAGCGCTTCCCACAAGTTCGCCGCCATCAAGCGCCACCTCGAAACGCTGCTGAATGCCCGCCAGGGGTGCTCCCAGAGCAGCCCTGAATTGGGCCTGCGCGACTTCAACGGGCATGACGTGAGCAACGGCGACTTGCTTGTGCAGGTGAGCGCGGATATCCGCCGCACCCTCCAGCGCTTCGAGCCGCGCATACAGGTACGCACGCTCAACGCAGTGCCCGATACCCATGCCCCGCTGGAGCTGCATTTCAGGCTGGATTGCCTGGTACAGGTCAACAACCACGCAGAGCAGCTGCAACTCGAGCTGCTGGTCGATGGCCACAACTGCTACACGCGAGTGAGGTGACCGATGTCACTGAGAGACAGTTTCAGCGAAGAACTGCGTTACCTGCACGAACTGGGGAACGACTTTGCCAAGGACAACCCACAACTCGCGCGATTGCTTGGCAAAGGCGCCAGCGACCCCGATGTCGAACGCCTGATGGAAGCCTTTGCGTTCCTGACCGCCAAACTACGGCTGAAGCTGGAAGACGACTTGCCAGAGCTGACCCAGCCCATGCTGCAGTTGCTCTGGCCGAACTACCTGCGGCCGCTGCCCAGTGCGACGATCATCAAGTTCAGCCCGGTGAGGCAATCCCTCAGCCAGTCACAGCGCATTCCCAAGGGGTCGCGGTTGTTCTCGAAACCGGTAGACGGCGTGGCCTGCGAGTTCCGCACCTGCACAGCGGTCAACATTCATCCGTTCGAGATCGACACAGTGGCCGCCACCCAGACATCCGACCGTTCTGTAGTCTGCATCGGCCTTCAAACACTGGTCGAGCGTCCGTTGAACAGCCTAAGCTGTACCAGCCTCGACTTTTACCTCAGCGGCGATACCGGTACCGCCCGCACGCTTTACCTGTGGATTTCTCAATACCTCAAGCATGTCAGCGTGACCATCAATGGCGAGGTTCGTCGGCTGCCGGCAAACAGCATCGCATTCCCAGGATTCAGCCCCAACGACGCCTTGCTGCCTTACCCACAGAACGTCTTTGATGGCTACCGGATCCTGCAGGAATACTTCGCGCTCCCCCAACGCTTCCACTTTTTCAGCGTTACCGGGCTGGAAAAGATCTGGCCAGCTCATGACAGCCAGCAGGTAAGCCTCGAATTTCACTTCACGCGCCAGCTACCCGACTCGTTGCGTGTCGGCAAAGCAGATTTCAACCTGTTCTGCGCACCTGCGGTCAACCTGTTCCAGCACAGCGCCGAGCCCATCGACCTGTCCGGCAAGGACGCCATGGTTCCACTGAAGCCCAAGGGCACAGCGCCGCACGGCTACGAAATCTTCAGTGTCGACCAGGTGATCAGCACCCGAACGACGACTGACGGTAACACCGGTGAGCACCTTCGGACCTTCCGTCCCTTCGAGTCCTTCGCCCATGAAATCGAGCACGTTCAGGGGCGCACGGCGCTGTATTACCGCTGCCAGCTGGAAGAGTGCCTGCACGGCAATGGCGTCATGCATCGAATCGCCTTCGTCCGCGCCGACGCCAATAGCTACATAGGCGAGCTGGAAACCGCGTCCATCGACCTCACCTGCACAAATCGGGACCTACCGCTGGCGCTAGGCGTGGATGACATCAACGTCCTGAGCGAACTTACGCCGCCGCTGGCCACCTACACCAATCTCTGTACCCCCACCCGCCCCTGTCGCCCGGTGCTGGACGGCCAGTTGCAGTGGGCGTTGATCTCCAACATGTCGCTCAACTACCTGTCCATGCTCTCGGTAGAGCCGCTGAAAGCGGTGATCCGCGCCTATGACTTCATGGCCCTGCACGACATCCAGCAGGCCCGCACCACCCGTAAACGCCTGGAGGGTATGCGCGACATTCATACGCAGCCCATGGATTGGCTGATCAAGGGGCAACCCATTCGCGGCCTGCACACCCTGCTGAAACTGGACCAGACCGCCTTCCTCTGCGAAGGCGACTTGTACCTGTTCAGCTGTGTGCTCGCGCACTTCTTCGCCCTGTACGCCAGCATCAATTCCTTCCACCAGCTGGAAGTGATCAACACCACCAATAACGAGCACTACACATGGCCAATACAGACCGGCAAGCAACCGCTGATCTAGCCGACAAGCTGCTCTGCAAAGCGCACCAGTACAACTTTTTCCAGTTGCTGGAGCGGTTGCACGGGCTGCATGGCGATAACCTGGAACCGCGTTGGCCGGACGAGGCCACCCGGTTGCGCGTGCGCCTGGCCTGCGACCCACGGCTGACCTTCCCTGTATCGGACGTGTACAAAGCCCAGAGAATGCCCGCTGAGGACGAGCGCTACCGCATCGTTGCCACGTTCCTGGGGTTGCACGGCTCCGATTCGCCATTGCCCACCTATTACCTGGAACAGGTGGCGTACGAACATGCGCATGGCATCGGTGTACGGCCAGCCTTCTTCGACTTCTTCAACCACTACCTGCTCAGCCTGTTGCACCGTATCTGGCGCAAGTACCGCTATTACATCCGCTTCCAGCCAGGTGCCAGTGACGGGTTCTCGCAGTACATGTTTGCCCTGCTGGGGCTTAACGACAAGCAGTTGCGAGGGGACACGGCGCTGCCCTGGAGCCGCCTGCTCAGTTTTGCCGGCGTGATCGCCAGCCGCAGCCGAGCACCGGGGACCGTCGCCGGCATCATCGCCCACTGCTTCGACCTCAAGCAGGTGCACATCCGCGAGTTCGAGACGCGATCAGTCGTCACGCCGTCCAGGCAGCTTGCAAGCCTGGGGCGAACCAACGGCCAGCTGGGCAGCACGTTCATGATTGGCAGCCGCACGCGCACCCGCAGCAGCAAGTTCACCATCGTGATCAGCGAACTCGACCAGACGCAGCTGCGGGACTTGCTGCCCAGCGGCATCAACTTCGACCGTTTGCGTGCATTGATCGACTTTTTGCTGCGTGACGGGCTGGCCTATGACCTGGAGCTGCGCCTTGAGCAGAGCGCGTTGCCCCCCTTCTGCTTGCACCGCAGCCAGGGCGCATACCTGGGCTGGACCAGCTTCGTCGACGACCGGTATGGCCAGATCAGCCCGGTTGTACGCATCCGGGGGCGCTCATGAGCACAGTCACCTTGAGCATCACCAACCTCGACCAACTGCAGCACGGCGTTACTGCTCGGCATCTGTTCGATTGCAAGGGCGGCACCATCGGTAGTGGGCGAGCAAACTGGCAGATCAATGACCGTGATCAGACCGTTGCGCCCATCCACTGCGAAATCCGCTGGATCGAAGGCAGCTTCTGTGTGATCGACCATTGCCACCGCACCTACGTCAGTGGCAGTGCCAACAGCCTGGGGCCGCTTCCACCCAGGCGCCTGGTTGAGGGTGACCAGCTTCTCATTGGTGCCTATCGCCTACAGGTTCAGTACTCCCAGGATCAGGCCTGCACACGCTCGCTGGAGGACCTGTTCAACCCTGACCCGAGGGTGCTCGACCGCCTGATAGCCGAAGCGCCTGCACCCGCTTGGCCGGCACAGCCTTCTGCCCCCCAACCAGCCGTCGAGATCTGCTCGGTCTTCAAAGCAGCCATGGGGAGCGACCCTCTGGCAGCGCTGGACGCAGCAGACGGTGAAGGGGCACTCCGAGAAAGCCCGCTGCAGCGCCTGATTGCCGGAGCATACCCATGAAGCCTCATCCACTTCTGCTCGCCCCCCTGCTGCTTGCGCTGGTCGGGCCCGCCGGCTGCACATCTTTGAGCAGAATGAGCCAGGTAGCCATGGACCACTCGTTGCCCATCGGGCCGCCCAAGGATCACCCGACCGAGGTCGCATTCAGCATCAATGCCAGCCCTACCCTCAACGGCAATCCGGACAGCCTTGACGTCACAGCCGATCAGGATCGCGCCCTGGAGCCCAGTCCCTACGCTGTGACCCTGAGTGCTGGCGACCCCTATGCGTTGACCGAAAAAATCGGGGTTCTGTTCGAATACCTGCAAGCGCAATTCCCGGCCATGTCCCCCGTCGAGCTGGACGAAGGAGACGAAAGCGACCCGGCTCGCTCGCCCCTGGAAGAAAGCGGCCCAGGCAGCTACGACGACCCTCAGGTGGCGTTGACCTTGCCGCCCACCACAAGCGTTGCCTCAGCGCTGGTCGCCACGCCCATTGCCATCACGATCCTGCAATTGCGCGACGACTCACTGCTGCGCAACACCGTGTACCAGCTGCTGGAGCAGGACCCGGCCAAGGCGCTGCGCAGTACCTATATCCGTAGTGACGACTACCTGCTGCGCCCTGGCCAGTTCAAGTACATCCCGTTCGAACCCATCCACGCCGAAACCCGCTTCGTCGCGGTGATTGCCGACTACCGAGGCCATGAAAACGCCAGCTGGCGGCAAGTACTGCGCATTCCGCCGCGTGGCCGCCAGATCATGCTGTCGGTGTTGGTCAACGACACGCACATCGTGCTCAAGGAAGAAGACTGATGGCGCCTCAACACCCTTTGCCCTTCCTGCTTACTCACGCTGACACGGAGCGCCCATGAGTTCACGCAATCCCGTTCTCTGGCCTGAAGGCCTGTTCGTCAAACCACAGCATTTCCAACAGGCGACCAGAGCCAGCGAAGCAGCCCTGCACCAGCGCCTCGCCAGCCTCAATGCAGCCTTCTACGGCTTCAGCGAACTTCAGTTGAACGACGAATACCTGAGCCTGGGCAAAGTCGCCATCACCCGGGCGCGAGGTGTGATGCCGGACGGCACGGTGTTCGACATTCCCGCCGACCTGCCGCCACCGCCGCCACTGGAAATCGGCGACGACGCGTGCAAAGACAGTGAGGTGTATCTGTGCCTGCCGCTGCGCACCGATGGCGGCCGCGAAGTGAGCTGGCCCGACAATGCAGCCAATTTCCGCTATACCGCCCAGGCACAGGAAATCAAGGATACCCACACCGCTGATGGTGACCTGGTGCAGGTAGACCTCGCGGTGCCCAACCTGCAGCTCAAACGCAAGACCGAAGACAGAAGCGCCTACACCCGCCTGGCCCTGGCACGTATTCTGGAACGGCGCGCCGACGGCAGCCTGCAACTGGACGAAGCGTTCTACCCCACCAGCGTTTCGGTGCGGGCGGTGCCAGCGCTGCAGCGGTTTCTTGAAGAAATCACCCATACCTTGCGCGAGCGGGCGCGCGGCCTTGCCACGCGGATTGGTGCATCGGGCCAGTCCGGGATCGCCGACATTCGCGACTTCAACCTGCTGCAGGCCATGAACCGTTGGTGGCCATGCTTCCAGCATTTGGCCAGGCAAGCGCAAACGCACCCCGAGCAGCTGTACCTGTGCATGAGCCAGGCCTGTGGCGAATTCGTCACTTTCACCGACCAGAACAGGCTGCCGCAGGAGTACCCCGCCTATCACCACACCGCGCTGCGCACCTCTTTCAAACCACTGGAAGACACCTTGCGCCGATCTCTGAGCACCGTCTTGCGGCCGCGCGCTGTTTCACTGCGCTTGGAGAGCGAACAATTCGGCGTGATGACGACCACGCTGGAAGACCGCCGGCTGATCGACGAAGCCGACTTCATCCTCGCCGTGCGCGCCGACCTGCCACCACAGGCGTTGCGCCAGATGTTCATCCAGAAAGCCAAGATCACCTCACTTGAGTCACTGAATGACCTGGTGCCGCTGCAATTGCCAGGCATCCCTTTGTTGCCTTTACCGGTAGCGCCCCGCGACCTGCCCTTCCATGCGGGCTTCAGCTACTTCGAGCTGGACCGACGTGACCCGGCCTGGGCGTGCATGAGCAAGGCGAATGGCTTCGGCATCCACATTGCGGGCGACTTCCCAGGGCTTGAACTGCAGTTCTGGGCGATCAGGAGTGAGTGACATGGGAAAAGACAACAACACGCCCACCGACGAAAACAACGCTGCAGTCAACGCGCTTGATTCAACCCTTGAACAGCCAGTACCCGCCCCCCGGGCTGCAGCAAGCAATGCGCAAGTATCCACGGACAAACCTGAGCCTGAGCCCGTTTCCGAAGGCTACCCCGCTGACCCGGAATTTCAACTGCGGGGCGGCTTCGCCAACCTGATGCTGGATGCCGCATCACCGTTGTTCGGCTTGGTTATACGCCTGCGTACGCTGGACGAGCTGCCGAACATCCAGGACGTGCACCAGCAAGTACGCAGCCAGATCGACAACATTCAGGAAGAAATGCGCCAGCACGGTTACGAGCCGGCTCAGTTGCTGGCGTACTCCTACGGTCTGTGCCTGTTCATAGACGAGGCCGTTATGGAGCGGCCCTGGGGCAAGAGCAGCTGCTGGAGCCAGGAGCCGCTGCTTAGCATCTTCCACGACGAGACCTGGGGTGGGGAAAAAATCTTCACGGTGATTACCCGCCTGATGCAGGAGCCCAAGCGTTATCAGGACGTGCTTGAGTTCATGTACTACGCCCTGTGCCTTGGGCTGAAGGGCAAGTACGCGCTCGCGCCGAAAGGCGAAGAAACACTCAATGCACTGATTCACCAACTGCACGGGATCATCCGCGAACTGCGCGGCCCCACCCCCGAAGAAGTCTGCGACCCCTACACCAATGTGGCCCCACGCAACTTCCGCATGAGCCGGCAATGGCCCTGGTGGAGCCCCTTGGTGATTTCCGCCATCGCCATGGCGGTGGCTTACAGCATTTACAGCTATCGCCTGCACCTGATCACAACCGAGGTGCTGGAGTCGCTGAACGGCATTTTGCAGCAATAGCCAACCGTGACACAGCACCACTGAGTTCAACGAATTAGCGAGGCTTTTGCCTCGCTGACAAGCCCATCGTTTCCGATGGCCACGCCACCTGGGGTGCGCGTGCTTTACCCACATGGACGCAGGAGTAACTGCCATGCCAACACCCGCTTACATCAAGATCGAAGGCCAGAAACAAGGCAACATCACCGCGGACGCCTTCACCTCCGACTCCGTCGGCAACATTTACCAGGAAGGCCATGAAGATGAAATTCTGGTGCAGGAAGTCAAGCACCAGGTCACCGTCCCCACCGACCCGCAAAGCGGTCAACCGGCCGGGCAACGGACCCACAAGCCCTTCATTTTCACCAGCTCGCTGAACAAGGCCACGCCACTGATGTACCAAGCGCTGGCCAGTGGCGAAAAGCTGCCAACGGTTGAAGTCAACTGGTACCGCACCTCGGCAGTGGGCGAGCAGGAGCACTTCTTCACCACCAAGCTGGAAGACGCCATCATCGTCGAGATCAACACCGTGCTACCCCACGCCCAGAATGCGAAGAACGCGAACTACACGCAGCTGGTGGAAGTGGCGATGATGTATCGCAAGATCACCTGGACCCACGTAACGGCGGGTACCGAAGGCTCTGACGACTGGCGCAAACCGATCGCCTGATCTCACTGAAATGCCCCAGGCAGGCGTGCTCTGCCTGGGCTTTTCGAATATTCAGACGGCGGACAAGGATCGTGTATGCCTAGCCAATCTGACGTGCGTTACAGCTTCCAGCCGCTGGTTGGCAAAGCTGAATTCGAAGTGGTGTCGTTCGAACTCCGAGAGGGCATCAGCGCCCCCTTTGAACTGGAGCTGAAACTGATCAGCTTCGAAAACGATATCGACTTCGGCCATTTGCTCGACAAACCCGTGCTCTTCACCATCTTGGACGGAGAACGCCCGGTACGGTACGTGCACGGCCTTGTCAGCAGCTTCAGCCAGGGCGAGAGTGGCTTCTACCGCACTTACTATCACGCCTTGGTCGAACCGCAACTGGCCCGCGCCAGGCTGCGCTCGAACTGGCGCATCTTCCAGCACAAGACCGTTCCGCAAATTCTCGAGCTGATGCTCAAGCGCCAGGGCATCGACCAGTACGAACTACGCGCCGGCCTGGACCATCAGGTGCGCGAATTCTGCGTACAAGCCGGCGAAACCGACCTCGACTTCATCGCCCGCCTGGCGGCCGAAGAAGGCCTGGTCTACCGCTTCGAGCACAACGAAAAGCGCCATAAGCTGATCATCACCGACAGACTGCAGTCACTCGGTCTGATAAGTCACGGTGTCATCAAACACGAGGACGACGCCGAACGCTTCTACCGTGAGCGTGAACCGTCAGCCCCGGACACCGTGCTGTACCATTCCAACCACGGCGGCGACCAGGCTCAACCTTGCCTACGGCGCTTGCGCTACAGCGAACAAGTGCGTACTGCACGGCAGGTTCAACGCGACTACACGTTCACCCACCCAGCCTATCGTCAGGAACACAGGGCCTCGGGCCCCTATCTTGAGCACCAGTCCACGGATTATGAGTGCTTCGACTACCCCGGCCGTTACAAACGCGATGCCGTTGGCAAGCCGTTCACCGAAAACCGCATCACTGGCCTGCGCCACGACGTGCGCATTGCCGAGGTGCAAGGCAACAATGTGCGCCTTCAACCGGGCCTTAGCTTCACCCTGACCGGCCACCCACGCGAAGACCTGAATGTGCATTGGCGGGTCAGCACGGTCCGCCACGAAGGCAGCCAGTTCACCAGCCTGCAGGAAGAAGCTGCCGGGGCCGACCAGGGCACACGATACGAGCAAAAGGCGGTACTGGTGCCAGGCAGAACCGAGTGGCGCCCAGCTCCGTTGCCCAAACCACGCGTTGACGGCCCGCACATGGCCACTGTGGTCGGGCCGCCCGGTGAAGAGATCTACTGCGACGAATGGGGCCGGGTCAAGGTCAGCTTCCCCTGGGACAGAGAAAGCCAGGACAACGAGTTCAGCTCCTGCTGGGTACGCGTATCCCAAGGCTGGGCCGGTGGCAGCTGGGGCTCGATGGCCATCCCGCGCATCGGCCAGGACGTGATCATCCACTACGTCAACGGCGACCCTGATCAGCCGATGATCACCGGCCGTACTTACTGCGGTAACCAATTGCCACCCTACGACCTTCCCCGCCACAAGACCCGCATGACCATCAAAAGCCAGACCCACAAGGGCGATGGCTTCAACGAGCTGCGCTTCGAGGACGAACTGGGCCAGGAGGAAGTGTTCATTCATGCCCAGAGGGACCAGAACAATGTGGTCAAGCACGATGAGACTACGCAGGTCGGCAATGACCGCAAAGAGCAGGTCGATAACGACGAATCGATCCTGATCGGCCACGACCGTACGGAAACGGTTGGCAATGACGAGCGCATCACCATTGGGCAGGATGCCGCGCTCGACATCGGTAGAAACCACACGATCAGGATCGCCAAGGACCGTGTCGAAAACATCGGCAATCACCGTCACGATCAGATCGCCGCCAATCACCACACCCGTATCGGTGGCAACTTCGAACAACGGGTCGAAGGGCATGCCGAGCTGGAAGCTCGCGGGGATATCCGCAGACGTACCCGCCGTTATGAACTTCGAGCATCGGAAGCCGTGGTCATTCAAGGCCCTGGGGGCGCCATTCGAATCGACGAAACAGGCATCACCCTGGACAGCCCGACGATTCGCATCACCGGCCAGATGCTCAAGTCGGCAAATGGGACGGCAAGTCCCTTTTCCATCAGCAGTGCACCGAACACCGGCAAGCCTCTGGAGCGCTTGTGTGGGCGTCGCCCTGATGGTTCCTGCCCCCTGCCCGATTGCCGCTGTATCCGAGGGCAAGTCCAATGACCACCTTGTCATCACCTCCTCCGCGTAGCGAAGACTTCGCTCACAACTGCCGCTTTCTGCTGCTCATGACCAGTGCAATCGAGAACTGGGCCTATCGGCCCATCCCGCAGGAAGGTGAACTGGTTCCTGCTTATGCCCCATCGGTACTCGACCTTATAAACGCTGTCAGCCGGAATACTCAAAAGGCATGGTTATGGAAGAGCAGCGCCCTGGATGACCGTCATGAGTTTGGGCCTTTGCTGGTGGACGTTGCAGACGCTCACGAGCTGCTTGCCCATGCAATCACGACCTGGATGCCTATCGGTGGCGCCATCGCGCTGGATGCCGAGGTTGGCCTGGCAGCGCTGGCAGACCACTTCACCAGCCTGGTGCAGGTCGTGCTCCCTGACCAGAGCGTTGCCACTCACCATGTCACACCGGACCATCTTGCGGCCTGGCTGAATGCGCTGGACGACGACCATCGCAAGGCCTGGCTTGGCCCGGTGTCTCGGTTGGCATGGCGAGTCAACTGGGGGCCGGCTCATGAGTGGAAAACACACGAAAACAAGCCGATTGCTGCCCGCTCAAAATCAGAACTGCCTTTGACCCTCCAGCAGCTTGAACTTGATCGGCTGCAAGCAGGCATGCACGAGCACTTTGTCCTCTCATTGGCACATGAGGTCTTGGCCATGCCGCCCCATGCCCACCATACCTTGGCGGACATACGCCTCTGGATAGAAACACTCCTGCCGCAACTGACAGCCCTCAATTTCCGGAGCGAGGAAGTTGCGGGCCAATTCATTCGGCTGATAGCCGGGCACATGTGGCTGATGAGCAATGACAAGGCGGGAAAAATCTACACCAACCTCGAAGAGTCGCCCCAGGCCCGCCTTCGCGAGCTCCAGGCTCTGGTCGAAAGCAAGGAGTCTGCCCATGACTAACGCCTCCGTCAGTAGCGCCACCTCCGGCCCTGCCTGCAGCGCACGCGTGCCCATCCTGCCAGTGCGCTACGCCATCGTGCCCCGCACCGCCGACGCCCCCGCCTGCCGCTATGCCGATGCAGGCTTCAACCTGGAACAAGGCTTCACTCCACTGCAGCACTCGGCCTATACCCTCCGCGCTTTGCGCCCGGGCTATGTCTACGTGTTCATGAAAGGCCCTCAGGGCGAAAAGCT
Source organism: Pseudomonas sp. FYR_5 (assembly GCF_043106315.1). Classification (NCBI taxonomy): domain Bacteria; kingdom Pseudomonadati; phylum Pseudomonadota; class Gammaproteobacteria; order Pseudomonadales; family Pseudomonadaceae; genus Pseudomonas; species Pseudomonas sp. FYR_5. The sequence goes on from NZ_JBICMK010000116.1 coordinate 65,927, forward strand.
GGTCATTCATGAGCACGTCGGCGTGGGCCTCTACAAGGAGCTGCGCTACCAAGGGCTGGAGGACTATCACCAGCGTGGCCGCTACCTCTCCGGCCAGAGCACGGGCTGGGTGTGGGCCGACACCTGTCAGGACACGGCCAAGGAAGTGTGGATCGGTTACAGCCCGCACCTGTGGACCAACGCCATCACCACCCGTATCACCGGTTCGCCAGCCCTGCGCAAACGGCACATGCGCCAGCTGGACATGGCCGAGCTGGTGAGCGGCAACCAGGCGCCGTCCACCCAGCCCCATGTGTTGCCAGTGAGTGCCCTGCAAACCTGGGTCGAAGACTTCAAGCCAACCGAGCGGCGCATGCCGCTGACCTGGAGCAGCGACCCGGTCACCGAAACCTTGCCCATCGGCAACCTCAATGCCATCGCCCGCCACTACCCCTGGACCCAGCCGAAAGTGCCAGTGGTGGTGGCGCTCGCCGACGCCGAAGGCATGGCCCTGGACCTGAGCCTGTCGGTCTCGGCCTACCAGCATCAACTGCGTGACCTGATGCCGGCCGAGCAACTGGAACACACAAGACCCGCCCAGCCTCCCGAGCAGGAGCGCGTGCCGGCATGCTACCGGCTGGATGCCGAACAGCTCAGCCCGCAGAGCCGCGACTTTCACCATCGCAACCTGGTCGCCATGCTGCTGAACAAGACGCTGGAAAGCCTGTACCCGGCAGATGCCCCTTCACCGGAACTGGCCGCGTTCAGGCTGGGTACGTCACGCCGGGG
>NZ_JBICMK010000117.1:0-32735 GCF_043106315.1 Pseudomonas sp. FYR_5
TGGCCCTACCGGGCCAACCGCCTTTTCTTTTTCATAATGTCAGCATCGCTGCGGATCTGAAGCCGTACATCTCATGTTTGCTGCGCGACAGCGCAGCCCGGAAGGGCTGGGTGATCTCCCACAGGACATCACAGGCTTCAAGGCTTGCGCAGTATCTGTGGGAGCGGGCAAGCCCGCGAACAGGCCGGCACTGGCAGCAAAGGATCTGAACCGTTTGCTTGTTCAGCCATAAGGCGGCGCTGGCAGTTCGGCCAGCAGGGTTTTCAAGCCGTCGCTCCATTGCCTGCGAATCTGCTGGTAATAGGCATCGTCGCTGGTAATGCGCTTGCGCGTCATGTTTTCCAGGCTGTTATTGCGGTACACCAGCAAGTCCAGCGGCATACCCACCGACAGGTTGCTGCGGATGGTGGAGTCGAACGAAATCAGGCCGCAGCGCAGCGCTTCATCGAGCGGCGTGCGGTAATCCAGGTTGCGGTCGAGTATTGGCCTGCCGTACTTGCTTTCACCCAGCTGCAGAAACGGGGTGTCCGGTGTGGCCTGGAAGAAATTGCCTTGTGCATACACGTTGTAGATGGCCATGGGGCCGCCGGCTATCTGGCCGCCGACGATGAATGAACTGCTGAGGTCGATATCGGCCGTGAGCTTGCTGCGGTCTCTTTTGACCACCTCGCGCAGGGTGTCGGCGACCAGCACCGTTGCATCGTAGAGCGTGGCAACGTTCAGCAGGTGGGGGCCGTTGCCCTGGGTGCGTTGCTGCAGCAGGTTGATCACCGACTGCGAGGTCGCCAGATTGCCGGCGGTCTGCAGCACGATCAGCCGCTCGCCCGGGACGCTGAAGACGAACAACTTGGTAAACGTGGAGATCTGGTCGATACCGGCGTTGGTGCGTGAGTCGCTGATGAAGACAAGCCCGTCCTCCAGGTGCATGGCGACACAGTAAGTCATGCGGTTTCCCTTGCGTTGCGTGTGAAAGGGTCTTGCCGCACTCGCGCGGCAAGACCGGTCTGAAGCCATCCTGTCACTGGCGATGCACGTGGACGCTGGCCTGCATCGATTCGGCGCCGCCGCCGCGGCGTACGCCCCTGACCGGACAGGCATCGAGATAGTCCAGGCCCACCGCCAGCTTCAGGTGACGCTCTGGCCGGGTCAGGCGGTTGGTAATGTCGAAGCTGTACCAGGCATCGTCGACCCAGGCTTCGGCCCAGGCGTGGCTGGCCAGGTGTTGTTCGTCTTCGGTACACAGGTAGCCGGACACATAGCGTGCCGGCACTCCCAGGCTGCGTGCGCAGGCCAGGAAGGCGTGCGTGTGGTCCTGACACACACCTGCGCCACCGCGGAAGGCTTCGATGGCCGTGGTGCCCACCGATGTGGCACCAGGGCTGTAGGGCATGTGCTCGGCCAGGCCTTGCATCAGCCCGATCAGTGCTGCCCGGTCGCGGTGACTGCCGCATTGCCGGGCGGCGAAAGCAGTCAGGGTGTCGTCGGCCTGCGTCAGGTGGCTGCCGCGCAGGAACGGCAGGGGCGACTGGCTCTCGGTTTCGTGTTCGCAATCCGGGTCGATCTCGACCTGGCCGTGTGCGGTAAGCGCCAGGTGGCCATGGGGTTTGTCCAGTGTCAGCACATGCAGGATGTTGCCGTAAGGGTCGATCTGGCCCTTTACCTTGCAGGGCAGGTCCAGTTGCCATTGATTGATACGCTGGCGTTCGCTGCTGCGCGGGGTCAGGCGCAGGAACTGGATACTGTTGCACACGTCGCTGGCGTAGCTATAGGTCGTGTCGTGGCGAATGGACAGTTTCATACAACCTCCAGGTAGGAGTGATGGACGGCCTGGCCCAGTTGGTTGATGCGGCCAATGAAGTCGCTCAGCCAGGGGTGCAACCCGGCATCGAGGATTTCGTCGATTGCGGTGTAGCGCAGGCGCGCATTCAGTTCGGCGGCCATGCGCTGGGCGGCACGCCCGGTACTGCCCGGCAGGCCCGCCAGGATCAGGTCCAGTTCCTCGATGCAGGCATGCAGCGAGCGCGGCACGTCCACCCGCAACAGCAGCAGCTCGGAAACCGGCCGGGCGCTGGGCGCGGCGCGATAGAGCTCGTTGAAGGCCTCGTACGAGGTCAGCGCGCGCAGCAGGGCGCTCCACTGGTAATAGCCGCGGGCGGAGTCGTCGCTGACCTCTTCGGAGGCCTCGCCGAACATTTCGTAGCGCGCATCGAGCAGGCGCAGGGTGTTGTCCGCCCGCTCCAGGAAGGTCCCCAGGCGGATGAAGCTGTAGGCATCGTTGCGCATGATGGTGCCGGAGGTCGCGCCGCGGAACAGGTGCGATCGTTCCTTGACCCAGTCGCAGAACTGGCTGATGCCATAGCGACCCAGGCCATTGCTGGCGATGTTGCGCATTTCGATCCAGGTGGCGTTGATGTTCTCCCACATGTCGGCGGTGATACGGCCGCGCACTGCATGGGCATTGGTCCTGGCGGCCTGCAGGCAGCAATAGATGCTGCTGGGGTTGGTGGCGTCGAGGGCGAAGAAGTGCAGCATGCGCTCGGTGTCGAGTTCATTGTGCCGACGCAGGTAGTCGTCCAGCATGCCCGAGGCCATCAGCGACATTGCCAGTTCGGTATGGCCGTCGCTGCGCCCGGCCTGGGGCATCAGCGATAGCGAATAGCTGACCTCGAGCATGCGCGCGAGGTTTTCTGCACGTTCCAGGTAACGGGACATCCAGTACAGGTCGGAAGCGGTTCGCGAAAGCATGGCTCAGTCCTCCACCACCCAGGTGTCCTTGGTACCGCCGCCTTGCGACGAGTTGACCACCAGCGAGCCTTCCTTGAGCGCCACGCGCGTCAGGCCACCGGGCACCAGGCGGGTTTCACTGCCCGACAGCACGAACGGGCGCAGGTCGATGTGACGCGGTGCGATGCCGCTGTCGACGAAAGTCGGGCAGGTTGACAGGCACAGCGTCGGTTGAGCGATATAGGCGTGCGGGCGGGCTTTGATGCGCGCGCGGAAGTCCTCGATCTGGGCTTTGGTCGAAGCAGGCCCGACCAACATGCCATAGCCGCCGGAGCCCTGGGTTTCCTTGACCACCAGTTCGGGCAGGTGGGCCAGTACATGGGACAGGTCCGCCGGCTTGCGGCACTGCCAGGTCGGCACGTTGTTCAGGATGGGCTCTTCGCTCAGGTAAAAGCGGATCATGTCGTCGACATAGGGGTAGATGGATTTGTCATCGGCCACGCCAGTGCCGACGGCGTTGGCCAGCACCACATTGCCGGCGCGGTAAACCGAGACCAGCCCCGGCACGCCCAGCATCGAATCAGGGTTGAAGGACAGCGGGTCGAGGTAGTCGTCGTCCAGGCGGCGATAGATCACGTCCACCTGCTGGGGGCCGGCCGTGGTGCGCATGTAGACATGCTCATCACGCACGAACAGGTCGGCGCCTTCGACCAGCTCGATGCCCATTTCCCGGGCCAGGAAGGCATGCTCGAAGTAGGCGCTGTTGAAACGGCCAGGGGTGAGCAGCACGGCAGTGGGGTTGTCCAGTGGACTGGCGCTTTTGAGCGTGTCCAGCAGCAGGTTGGGGTAGTGGTCGATGGGCGCGATACGCTGGGCGGCAAACAGTTCGGGGAACAGGCGCATCATCATCTTGCGGTCTTCGAGCATGTAGCTGACGCCGCTGGGGGTGCGCAGATTGTCTTCCAGCACGAAATAGCTGCCATCGCCGTCACGTACCAGGTCGACACCGGCAATATGTGCATACAGCCCACGGTGCAGGTCCAGGCCCTGCATGGCGATCTGGTAGCCCTCGTTGGCCAGCACTTGCTCTGGCGGGATGATACCCGCCTTGAGGATGCGCTGGTTGTGGTAGATGTCCTGCAGGAACAGGTTCAGCGCCTGTACCCGTTGAATGCAGCCACGCTCGACCGTGCGCCACTCGCTGGCGCGGATGCTGCGCGGGATGATGTCGAAAGGGATCAGGCGCTCGGTATCCTGCTTGTCGCCATATAGGGTGAAGGTGATGCCAGCGCGGTGAAACAGCAGGTCGGCCTCGCGCCGGCGCTGTTCCAGCAACTCCAGCGGGGTGTTGGCCAGCCAGCGGGCGAACTCCTGGTAATGCGGGCGGCAATTGCCATCCGCTTCGTACATTTCATTGAAAAAAGCCCGGGACATACCCACTCCTTGCCGCCGTTACCGGCAGCTTCATTGCGGTTCATCTGCGTCTTTCAGGGTGCTGCCTTGCTGGGGTAAGTGGGAGCTGTGTCTCGCGTTAACCTCGGTCTCGGTAGATTGCCTGTGCATTGAGCACAATCAGTGTGTGCAATAAAAGTGCCGAACACGCCTGGCGGCTCTGGGGGGCGGGAAATGTGAGGGGCACAACCGATGTGAGCTGCCTGGCCGCAAGGGCCGGCGCATCAAAAAAGGGCGCTATTGATCCGGGCGCGGCTTTTGAACCGAAATGGGGCGCAGGCCGGTACCTGGCGGGCGAAAAAGGGAATATTCCGGGTGCATGACGTGGGGCGGAGGGGGCATGCATCGAGCGCCGCGCGGGCGGCACTCGATTGGGCGAACGCTGAATATCGTGAGACGGGCGCCTTCAGGGCGTCAGAGGCAGGCGTAGACCACCAGTTCCACCAGCATTTCTTCCCGGGCGAGGCCAGCCACTACTACGGCCGCGCGGTTGGGGTAGGGGGCCTGGAAATACTCGGCGTACACGGCATTTACAGTTGCCAGATAACGGCGGTCGGTCACGTAGATCAGCACCTGGGTCACGGCATCCAGCGAGCTGCCAGCGGCTTCCAGGGTGTGGCGCAGGTTGTCCAGTGTCTGGCGGGCCTGTGCCTCGATGCCGCCGGCAACCACCTGGCCCTGCGTATCGATTGGGATCTGCGCAGTGTACAACGTACCGTTGCCAACGACCGCCCATTCCAGTGGCGCCCTGGAGGCGAACAGCTCGGTCTTTATTGCATGCTTCATGGGTTTTTTCCTCAGTGGCAAGGGTGTTCAGTCGGCGTCGCTGCCGCCGCCTGCACCGTGGCGGCGTGAGGCATCGGTGCTCTCGACAAGGATGTGTTCGGCCAGCTGCCTGAGCCTTTGCCAGGTATGTTCGTTGACTGTAAAACCTTGCTGCAGTGTGAGCTGCGGGTCGGTTATTGCCTGGGCGGTCTGGGCTGGCCGGGTGAACAGCACCGTTACGTCTTGCGCGGCCGCTTCAATGGCCTGGGGCCGAGTTTCACTGCTCAGATCCGGGCGCGGCATACCGGCGGTAAAATCGGCCAGGTGGCATTGGCGGGCGTCCTCCCAGCGGGCTTGCACGTGCAGCCCCTGCACAGCTGCCCGGCTCAGGTAGCCCAGCAACAGCAAACGGTTGTGGCAGTGGCGGATGCGCAGTTCGGCCTGACCACAGCGCATGGCCTTGGCTGCCGCCAGTTCCACCACCGTGGCGGCGCAGCGCAACACGCTCTGGCCCTTGGCGTCGATCACCAGCAGGGCGTTATCCTCATGGCACAAGGCGTATGGCCGTGCAGCTTCGGCTTGCAGATAACGCAACGCCTTTTCCAGTGCACCGACGCCATCGAGCCCCTGGAGTTGCAACCAGCCCACGAGTTCGGCGGCATCCTCGCAGTCGCCCGGGGCGAAGCCCATGCCCTCGAATGCCTTGCGGCACATCACCTGTATTTCGTTAAGCGATACGCGCATGGTCAAAGCTCCCTTTGCGGCATGACTGCGAAATTCCAGTCGTCTGCGAACGGCTGACCGATGTCGCTGACCAGCGGCGCGCCCTGGAACAGCGTGATACGCACCCAGCGGCTTGACTTGGGGTCGAATTTCCCCGCGCCGAAAAATGCCAGTTTGCAGCGCAGCAGGTGAATCGGCAGCATGTCCCGGGCCAGCAGATTGGCACGGATTTCACCGTAGTTCGTTTTTGCCATGCCTTGCAGGCGGCGTACCGCGCCCTTGAACATCGGTTGGGCGATCAGGAAGTGAGCGGTCAGCGCCTGAGGCTGCAGTTGCAGGTGCTCCAGCAGCGCGCTATGGCACTGCTGGATATTGCGGGCAATACCCAGCTGCATTTCTTTTTCGGCCCCTGGCTCCTCTGCGCGAATGCCCAGGCGCGGCTCTTCTTTTTCAGCTGAGCGGTACCAGAAGAAGTGCTCCGCATCGGCAGCACTGAAGTCGTAGCGCAACGCCCAGCCATACTGCTGCTCGATGAGCTGGCGCAGTTGCCCAAGGGGCATCTGGGCGTCCAGCTGCCAGCTTTCGTTGACGCCCATGTGCTCGGCCAGGGGCGTGACCTGCTCGGGGTACAGCTCCAGCAGCAGGCTGACCAGAAGCTCCTGGCAGCCCACCCCCGTGTGTAATTGCGCCCAGGCCAGCAGGCGCGGCCAAAGCCCCGCGCCGTCGGCTTGCGTGCCAAGCCAGGTGGCCAGTAAAGCAAGCTCGGCCAAGGTTTGCAGGTTCTGCTCATGCTGGCGCTGGTCTTCGGTCCGGGACTGGCTCAGGTGCAACTGGGCGCGCGCCAGCAATTGCTGCAGGCGCGCCAACGGGGCGGGCTCCGCCGGCTGCGCCAGCACCAGGGCCAGGGCCGTTTCCCGCGTACTGATCCAGTGCTCCACCAGTTGAGGGTGGTTGATCAGAAAAGGGGCCATTCCCAGCCCGGTCGCGTTGCCGACCCCCAGGTAGCGTTGAAGGGCCGGGGCCAGTTGCACTGCCCGCTGCGGGGCGAGTGCCTGGGCCATGTGGTTGATCTGCTCGATGCTGAAGTGACGCAGCAGGTAGACGGTGAACATCTGCGCGCTGAACGGCTGGTTGAAGTCCGGGTTATCTTGCAGGCAACCAAAATCGGCGATGCCGAACTTGCCGTTACCGTAAACAGCTGTAGTGCGATACAGGTAGCCGACTTCAGCCAGTTGCTCTGGATCGGGCTGGCGACCTTCTGCCAGCGCCGCCAGAAACCGGTCGAAATTGCGCAAGCTACGGTTGGCCCGCGACAACACCAGCACGCGTGCATCGAAGCGGCCGGCTTCCTGCAGCGGCACGTTGCGTTGCAGGTCGGCCAGCTGTGCCGAGTCGACATCGCCGGCCACCAGCACGAAGCTGACGTCCCACTGGTCGGCGATGACCCGATCGCTGCGCTTTTCCGGCGGCAGGTAGGCCGAGAAGATCACGCAGTGGTAATGGCCGTTTGGCGTTTCGATGCGGTAGATCGCAGTGCCGAAACCTTGGCCATCGAGGTCGAAACAGCTGCGCCGGATTTGCCAGCGCTGTTGCATCATCCGCCGCATGCTGCTGCGCACGAAGCTGAGCGGGCTCTGGAAGTGGCTACCTAGCCGGGCCAGGTCCATGACTTGGCTGGCAGGGCGCAACGCGGGTATTGCAGGCACGCTGTTGGGCATTGTTGTTGTACCTGGATGGATCATGTTCAGACGCCTTGTTCACGGGCCATGTGTCGAGCGATGCGCACGGCATCCCACAGCGCTGGCAGGATCACCAGCGACACCGGCACCGCGGTGATGACAATGAAGGATTGCAGGGCCGTCACTCCGCCTGCGCCAATGGTGATCAGCACTACCGCCGCCAAGCCCATGCCGATGGCCCAGAAACCGCGCAACCACTTCTTCGGTTTATCGTCGCTGGACATCGCCAGCGCCACGGTGAAGGCCATGGCGTCGCCATTGGTGGCCACCGAGATGAAACTCAGGAACAGGAATAGCGCGCTGACAAGGCCACCCAGTGGCAGGTTCTCCGTCACTCCCAGCAACAGGTCTTCAGGCTTGGCGCCATGGGCGGTGACGCTGCCTGGCGTTTGCAGCTCCAGGCCGATCCCGGTGCCGCCCACCACGGTGAACCAGAACATGGTCACCAGCGGTGCGATGATCGACAGCGTCATGATGATCTCGCGGAGGGTGCGGCCCCGCGAGATCCGCGCGACGTACAGTGCCACCATGGGCGCATAGCCGATGAACCAGCCCCAGTAGAACACCGTCCACCAGTCCAGCCATTTGGGGTCGGCGCGGAACATCGTCAGGGGGATGAAGTGCTCCACGTGCAGGGCAAAGGCCGCCGGGAAACCGCTGAGGATGAACAGCGTCGGTCCGAATACCACCATGAACAGTGCCAGGCCGATCATCAACCAGACGTTGATCTCGCTGACAAAGCGGATGCCTTTGAGGCCCACCAGGCACGAGACAGTGTACATCGCGGTAACCAGGACAATGGTCAGCGACTGGGTGACGATGGTGTTGGGCAACCCCCACACGGCGTGCATGGCGCTGCTGATCTGCAGGCCAAGGAAGCCGATCGGACCGATGGTGCCGGCCACTACCGCGATGATCGAGGCAGCGTCGGCCAAGGTGCCGATCGGGCCCTTGAGCGCTCGCTGGCCGAACAGGGGGTAAAGCAGGGTGCGCGGCGCCAGCGGAAGGCCTTTATCGTAATGCAGGTGCATCAGCACGATCGCCAGCAGGCTGCCCAGCACAGCCCAGGCCAGGAAGCCCCAGTGCACGAACGATTGCGCCAGTGCCGCGGTGGCCGCCGCTTCGCTGTGCGGTTGCAGGCCGGCGAAGAAGGGCGGCGGGCTGGCAAAGTGCATCAAGGGTTCGGCAGCGGCCCAGAAGGCGCCACCACCTGCCAGCAGGGCGCACATGATCACTGCGATCCAGTTGAAGGTGCTGACGTCCGGGCGCTGGGTGACCCCGCCCAGGCGTACACGCCCGCATCTGGAAAAACCGATGAACAGGCTGACGGCGAAGGTTGCCAGCATCAGCACTTGCCAATAGAGGCCAAAGGCCTTTGTCGACCAGGCGAACAGGGTATTGACCAGCGCCGACACGGTGTCGATGTCGATCAGCGCCGCCAGCAGGAAGGCGCCGAGGAATCCGCCGCTGATCAGGAACAACGGCCAGTCGATATCGCGTGCCATAGGCAGGCCCATGGCCTGGCCGTCAGCCTGCAAGGTGGTTGGGTTTTTCATGAAACCTCCGGAACCTGCGATTGTTTTTATTCTTGGTGCTGTCCGTGCAAGGGGGTCAGGCCTGTGCCGTGGTGGCGGTCTCCAGCAGGCGCAACCAGTTCAGCCCCATGATCTTGCCCACGTCGTGCTCGGAAAAGCCGCGGGTGCGCAGGCCCTTGGCGATGTTGCGGAAGTCGCGACTGTCGCGGAACCACTGCAAGGGCGCCGGCCAGTTGGCGTTGTCCCTGGAGCCTTCGCCGTAGTCCTTGTCCTTGCTCCAGCGGCCGTTGCGCATCCATTCCAGCACGGACAAGGGTTGCGCCTGGCACAGGTCGGTGCCGATGCCGATGTGCTCCACACCCATCAGGTCGGCGGTGCGCGCGACCATGTCGCAGAAACTTTCCAGGCTACAGTCCGAGGCACCCTTGAGGTGGAACGGGTAGGTGCTGAACCCCAGCAGCCCGCCCGACTCTGCGATCCCGCGTAGCACCGCATCGGACTTGTTGCGCTTGGCGGCGTGGAAGCTGGCAGGGTTGGCGTGGGAGATGATCACCGGTCGGCTCGACAGTTCGATGGCCTCAAGCGTGCTTCGCTCGGCGCTGTGAGACATGTCGATGAGCATGCCGACGCGGTTCATTTCGGCGATCACCTGGCGACCGAAGCGGCTGATGCCGTTGTCCTCGCGCTCATAGCAGCCGCTGGCCAGCAGGCTTTGGTTGTTGTAGGTCAGCTGCATGACGAACACCCCGAGCTGGCGGAAAACCTCCACCAGGGCAATGTCGTCCTCGATCGGCGAGCAGTTCTGGAAGCCGAAGAAGATGCCCACCCGGCCCTCCTCGTGGGCCAGGCGGATGTCGCTGGCCGTGCGTACCGGGCGGATCAGCTCGGGCCATGTTTCGAAGCGGCGGTTCCACTCGCCCAGGCGCGACAGGGTTTCGCGGGCGTTTTCGTGGTAGGCGATGGTGGCGTGCACCGCGCTCAGGCCACCGGCCTGCATCTGCTGGAATATTTCCTGGCTCCAGTTGGAGTACTGCAGGCCGTCGATCATCAAGAGGTCGTGCATGGCATGTATTCCTTCAGGGCCGCAGGTAGGTGGTCTTGACCACGGTGTAGAAGTCGCGAGCGTATTTCCCCTGTTCCCGGGGGCCGAAACTCGAGGCTTTACGGCCCCCGAATGGCACGTGGTAGTCGGTGCCTGCAGTGGGCAGGTTGACCATCACGCAGCCAGTCTGGGCGCGGCGCTTGAAGTGGCTGGCGTGGCGCAGCGACTGGGTGATGATCCCGGCTGTGAGGCCGTACTCGGTATCGTTGAGCGTGGCCAGCGCCTCTTCAAAATCGCGCACGCGGATCACGCAGGCGATGGGGCCGAACACTTCCTCGCGGTTGATGCGCATGTCGTTGCGGCTGTTGATGAACAAGGCAGGGCGCATGTAGTAGCCATCGGAGGCCAGTTGCAGGCGTTCGCCACCTTCGATCAGGGTGGCGCCTTCGGCCTGGGCCAGTTGCAGGTAGGCCAGGTTCTGTTCCAGCTGGCGCGCGTCAGCTACCGGGCCGATCTGTACGCCTGCCTCCAGTGCATGGCCAACCTTGAGCTGGCGCATGCGCAGGCGCAGCGCCTCGACGAAGCGGTCGTGGATGCCGTCGCAGACGATCAGCCGTGACGACGCGGTGCATTTCTGCCCGGTGCCGAAGAAGGCCCCGTTGAGCGCGCATTCCACGGCCAGTTCGAGGTCGGCGTCGTCCATGACCACCAGGGCATTCTTGCTACCCATTTCCAGCTGGCAGCGCACCAGGTTACCGGCGGTGGCCACCGCTACGCGTCGGCCCGTCTGCAGAGAACCGGTGAACGTCAGGGCATCGATCTCGGCGGACTGGATCAGGGCCTCGCCGACGTCGGCACCGCTGCCCATCACCAGGTTGAAGGTGCCGCTGGGCAGGCCCTGACGGCTGATGATCTCGGTGAGCGCCCAGGCACTGGCCGGCACCAGGTTGGCCGGCTTGAACACCACGGCGTTGCCGAAGGCCAAGGCCGGGGCGATTTTCCAGGCGGCGGTGGCCATGGGGAAGTTCCATGGGGTAATGATGCCCACCACACCCACCGGTTCGCGATGCACTTCGATGTCGACCCCAGGCCGCACCGAGGCGGCAGTCTCGCCCATCTGGCGCAGCACTTCGGCGGCGTAGTAATGGAAGAACTGGCCACTGCGGTTGACCTCGCCGATGCCTTCGACCAAGGGTTTGCCTTCTTCTCGCGACAGCAGTTCGCCGAGCTCTTCCTTGCGGGCGATCAGCTCGTCGCCGATGGCCATCAGCACTTGCTGGCGGCTTTCCAGGCCACTGGCGGCCCACAGGGGTTGAGCGGCGCGGGCGGCCTGGATGGCCTGGCGGGCCTGTTCGGCACTGGCCTGATGGTACTGGCCGATCAGGTCGCCAGTGTCCGAGGGGCTGTAGTTGCCCAAAGTGGCGTGGCCTTCACACCACTGGCCATTGATGTAGTTGTTGTAGGTCTTGTGTGACATGGATGAACGCCTCCGTTTGCATGGCATTCATCATGCGAGCAATATGCAGCAAATAAAAATTAATAAAAAAAATGCTTTGATAAGGAATGCTAACCATGTTGCCCGAGCTGAAAATCGCCCAGTTGCGTTACTTCGTGCTGGTCGCCGAACTCAAGAGTTTCCACGCGGCCGCCCGCCAGGCCTTTCGCACCCAGCCTGCGATATCCCTGGCCCTGCGTGAACTGGAGCAGAAGCTGGGGCAGGCACTGGTCGAAAAGGGCGGTGGCCGGGTAGAACTGACGCCATTTGGCGAGCATTGCCTTCCGTTGTTTCGTGGCTTGATCGAGCACCATGACCGTATTGCTCGTGAAGTCATGCTGTTTGCCCGGCATGAGATCGGCCAGGTCAGCATCGCCACCGTGCCTTCTGTGGCCAGCCGAATGCTGCCAGGGCCGCTGGCCCGCTTCGTGGCCGCGCACCCCAATGTGCAGGTCAGCATTCAGGACGGCACGGCCGAACGTGTGCAGCAGTTGCTCGCACAAGGGCAGGTGGATTTCGGCATCAGCAGCCTGTGGGTGGACGATGACCAGCTCGAATTCGCCCCCATCGTGAATGATCAGGTTGGCGTGGTGTGCCGCAGCGACCACCCGCTGGCGCAGGCGGGGGGGCGGCTGCATTGGGCGCAGTTGCTGGGTGTGCCGATGATTCGCAACGGTACCTCGCAATTGCTGGCGGGTACCGAGGCCGAGGGTTTGCTGGCCGATAGCCGGCTGTTCATTTCCAACATGATTTCGTTGATCGCCATGCTGGAGGAGGGGGTAGGGATCAGTACCTTGCCGTACCTCGCTTTTCCGCAGGAGAACGACAAACTGGCGTTCGTACCCCTTGAGGAGCCCAGGGTAGAACGGCATATCGGCATGCTCACCCGCAAATGGCGCAGCTTGTCACCTGTGGCGGGGGCACTGATGGCGTTTCTGCAGGTGCAGTTGGCGAAGGCTAGTTGATTCGTTGGCGGTAGGGGCATGGCGCGCCATGGCCGGCACTGAGGTTCGCAAACGCACGCCCGGCTTTCAGAGAACCGGGCCTGACGCCACGCTGACACCTGCCAGCGTGGTGAACGAGATGTCCTTGGCCGTGAGCAGAAAATCACGCACGTACGGCACCTCCAGCATGTCACTGCGCAGTGCCGCATAGAGGTTTGCCTGCAGGCCGTGTTCGCCAAGGCGCTTGGCGGTTACATAGCCGCGCGAACTGTATTCGTGCACGGCCCAGTTGGGCAGGCAACAGACGCCGCGCCCGGACGCAACCAGTTGCATCATCATCACGGTAAGTTCTGAGGTACGGACCTGTGCGGGCTCGACGTCGGCGGGGTCGAGGAAGCGGGTGAAGATGTCCAGGCGGGTGCGTTCGACCGGGTAGGTGATCAGTGTCTGGCTGGCGATATCGGCGGGCTCCAGGTACGGCTTGTGGCGCATGGCGTGGTGGTTGTCGATGGCCAGCAGCGCCTCGTAGCTGAACAACGGCACGTAGCTGATACCCGGCAGTGTCACCGGGTCGGAGGTCACCACCAGGTCCAGGTCGCCGCGCTCCAGGGCTGGCAGTGGCGCGAAGGAAAAGCCGGAGGCGAGGTCCAGTTCCACCTCAGGCCAGGCGCTGCGGAACTCATCCACTGAAGGCATCAACCACTGGTAGCAACTGTGGCACTCGATGGCGATGTGCAGCCGTCCGGCGCAGCCCCCGGCCAGTTTGCCCAGGTCCCGTTCGGTATTGCGGATCTGAGGCAGCACCTGATCGGCCAGCTGCAGCAGCTTCAGCCCGGCGCTGGTGAAGCGCACCGGCCTGGATTTGCGCACGAACAGAGGCATGCCGATGCGCTCTTCCATATCGCGGAACTGGTGCGACAGGGCTGATTGTGTCAGGTGCAAGCGCTCGGCGGCCTCGTGCAGGCTGTCGGTTTCACGCAGCGCGTGGAGGGTTCGCAGGTGGCGTAAATCGATCATGAGTAAAATGGCGGATCAACGCAGTAATGGCGGGTTTTCTTCACTACTGCGTGATCCTGACAATTCCTTTGATGGGTTTTCCGTGAGTGGGGTGAGGCTCAAGCCGCGTGAGGCGCGGCGAGGTTGCAGTACTGCCCCTTGAAATACAGCAGCGGCTGCGTGGCAGCCGTTGCCTGCAGGTTCAACGCTTTGACTTCGCCAATCACGATCAGGTGGTCCCCGGCGGCATGTTCGGCGTGAATTTCGCAATCAAGCCAGTGCAGGCTGCCGGCAATGATCGGGTTGCCCAACGGCGATGCTTGCCATTCGACGCCCTGCCACTTGTTAGCGCCGCGCCGGGCAAACTGGTTGGAAATGCCGACCTGTTCACCTGACAGTATGTTGACCGTGAAGCGGCCAGCCTGGCGAATTCTCGGGTAGCTGGCCGAACTGGACATCACACTGAATGACACCAGCGGCGGGCTCATCGATACGCTGTAGAACGACTGGCAGGTGAAGCCGATCGGCTCACCTTCATGGTGCGATGTAATCACCGTGATGCCGGATGCGTAGTGCCCGAGTGCCTGGCGAAAAGTCGACGGCTCGATCGCCGTACCGGAAAGCAACATGGTAGGTCCTGTGGCTGCATTCATTTCAGCGTGCGTTAGCGAGTTCCTGACGGACGATGGCTGCGCCTGCACTCAAGGCCTTGAGCTTGCCGCTGGCTACCTGGCGGGGCAGGGGCGCCATGCCGCAGTTGGTGCAAGGGTAGAGCTTGTCGGCATCGACGAATTGCAGTGCCTTGCGCAGGGTGGCGGCGACCTGTTCGGGTGTTTCAATGACATGGGTGGCCACATCGATGGCGCCGACCATGACTTTCTTGCCGCGAATCAGCTCGAGCAGGTCCATCGGAACATGCGAGTTATGGCATTCCAGCGAAATGATATCGATGCTGGACTGCTGCAATTTGGGGAAGGCCTGTTCATATTGCCGCCATTCTGAACCGAGGGTCTTTTTCCAGTCGGTGTTGGCTTTGATGCCATAGCCATAGCAAATATGGACGGCCGTTTCGCACTTGAGGCCCTCGATGGCCCTTTCCAGGGTAGCTACGCCCCAGTCATTCACGTCGTCGAAGAAAACATTGAATGCCGGCTCGTCGAACTGAATGATGTCCACGCCCGCGGCTTCCAGCTCTTTGGCTTCCTGGTTGAGAATCTTGGCGAATTCCCAGGCCAGTTTCTCGCGGCTTTTGTAGTGGTTGTCATACAGTGTGTCGATCATGGTCATGGGGCCGGGCAGCGCCCACTTTATCGGCTGTGTGGTGTGCTGGCGGAGGAACTTGGCATCTTCGACAAACACCGGCTTTTGTCGAGCGACAGCACCCACCACCGTCGGTACGCTCGCATCGTAGCGATCACGGATTCTGACGGTTTTCCGTTGTTCGAAATCAACGCCGCTGAGGTGCTCGATAAACGTGGTGACAAAGTGCTGGCGGGTTTGTTCGCCGTCACTGACGATGTCGATACCGGCGTGTTGTTGTTCTTGCAAGGCCAGGCGCAAGGCATCCTGCTTGCCTTCGACCAGTTGCTCGTCTTGCAACTTCCACGGTGACCAGAGTGTTTCGGGTTGAGCCAGCCATGCGGGTTTAGGCAGGCTGCCGGCCGTGGAGGTGGGTAGCAATGTGTTCATGAACAGTGACCTTGTGTTTTGAATGGTTCAACGTGCGTATTGAGCGGACCAGTGCGCTAGCGTGGCCTGGTAGGGTTTGACAAATTGCTCCTCGGCAAATTTGCCCTGCTCGATCGCCAGGCGGCTGCGCTCTTCCCGGTCGTAGACAATGCGCGTGAGCGAGTAGTCCTGGTTGTTCAGGCTGGGCTGGTAGGCCTTGCCTGCTGGAGAATTGGCGTTGTAGATCTCGGGTCGGTAGATCTTCTGGAAGGTGTCCATGGTGCTGATGGTGCTGATCAGTTCAAGGTTGGTGTAGTCAGCCAGCAAGTCGCCGGCAAAATAAAATGCCAACGGTGCGACGCTGTTCGGTGGCATGAAATAGCGCACCTTCAAGCCCATTTTCTTGAAGTATTCATCCGTCAGCGAGTACTCATCCTGCAGGTACTCAACACCTAGCACAGGGTGTTGATTTTCGGTGCGCAGGTACGTCCTGCTGCTCGATACGCTCAGGCAGATAACCGGTGGTTTGCTGAAGTGCTCCTGGTAGGTGTGCGAGTTGACGAAACACTTGAACAGGTTGCCATGCAGCTCGCCGAAATGATCAGGTGTGCTGAAGGTCGACCGGTGCTTGTTATGCTCCAGTAACAGTACGCTGAAGTCGTAATCGCGCACGTACGAGGAGAAGTTGTTGCCTACCATGCCTTCGAGGCGAGTATTGTTCTTGCGGTCGACAATATAGGTTTTCAATATTTCGATCAGCGGCAGGGCATTGCCGTGCTGCGCATTTTCGAGATTCATTTCCACCGATATGATATCCAGCTCTACGCGGTAGCGGTCATGTTCGGGGTTGTCCCAGTGCGCCAGCGCATTGAAACGGTTATTGATCATCATCAACGTGTTGCGCAGGTTTTGCTGGCGGTTTGTACCCCGTGCCAAATTGGCGAAGTTGGTCGTGATGCGGGTGTTTTCGGCAGGGCGATAATGTTCGTCGAACGCAATGCGCTTGACGGTGAATGTTGGCGCTTTATTCATGGTGACGGCTTCCAGGTGCCTGAGTGTGAGCAACTCAGTGCTTGTCAGTTGCGTAGGCTGAGTCGTTCACAGCGTAATCTTGATGTGTTTGATTGAGGTGTATCCTAGGCGGGGCGCTGCATGAATGATATTGAAGTTATTTCACAGGTTTTTTAGCCCTGCTCATGATGCGTTGCCTGGTCGACTGCGGCATCATGGCTGCCTGGCCTTCACCTCACCCAGGAGACAGCGATGATCAAAACCGGCGATCAACTGCCCGACGTTACCCTTTATCAATACAACAACGACGCAGGCGCCTGCGCGATCGGCCCGAAGGCCTTTTCCATTCGCGAGCGTTGCAAGCACAAGAAGGTGCTGATCTTCGCGTTGCCGGGCGCGTTCACGCCGACGTGCTCTGAACGTCATGTTCCCGGTTATGTCGCGGCGGCCCCTGCGTTGTTCGCGGCTGGCATTGACGAAATCCTGTGCGTCTCGGTGAACGATGCCTTTGTCATGAACGCCTGGGGCAACAGCTTGCAGGTCGGGGATGCGGTCAAGATGATCGGCGATGGCAATGGCGAATTCAGCGAGGCGCTGGGGCTGACCCAGGACCTTTCGGCACGCGGTTTGGGGCGGCGCTCGCAGCGGTATGCGATGTTGGTCGACGACCAGGTAGTCCAGTACATTGCGGTTGAAAGCCCCGGCAAGTTCGAGGTCAGCGATGCGGCCAGCCTGCTGGCTGTGTTGCGCTAGCCATACCTTTCAGGCCTTGCCGACAACGGTTGTCAGGGCTGCCAGAACACCTTTCGAACCGGCCGCTAACAACAAGGTACAGACGGTTGAAACTTCACCAACTCAGGGCGCTGGTCGCCATTCATAACGCAGGCAGCATCCTCGAAGCCTCCAAGCTCATGCACATTACTCAGCCCGCGCTGAGCCGTTCGATCAAGGAGCTGGAGCGGGAGGTGGGTTTTACCCTGTTGCAGCGGTCGCACAAAGGCATGGCCCTTACCGACGAAGGCAAGCGTGTCATCCGCCATGCCAACCTCGTGGTAGAGAGCATACGCCGCCTGCAGATCGAAGCAGCGAGCATTCAGGATGCGGCGCTGGGCGCCGTGTCGATCGGGGTTACGTCGTTGACGGCGATGCTCGATGGCGTCGATGAAAGCATTCTGGCCTTTCGGCGCAAGTACCCGCGGGTGAAGATCACCATCACCGACTTGCGCCCCAGTCAGATCCTGCAGCGCTTGCGCGATGGCAGCCTGGACTTCGCCATTACTTCGCAGCAACCGCTGAGTCGGCTGAGCCTGGACTGGGAGGCACTGGGCAGTATCAAGGGCACGGTGATTTGCCACGCCTCGAATCGGCAGAAGTTCAGCCAGTCACTGCGCACCTTGCAATACGCCCCCTGGATCAGCCTGGACGAGTTGTCCGATCAGGCCTCGCAGTTTCACCAATTGTTCGAAGCCAACGGCCTTCGGGTGCCACAGAACACCGTTGAATGCACTTCAGTGATGATGGCGCTGAAGCTGTTGAAGAACACGGAATCGTTGATGACCATCAGCGAACTGGCGGTGGACCAAGGGTTTACCTACGGTATCGATTGCGAGTTCGTCGCCATGGCGGTGCAGGAGTTGATTCCGGATTACCCCATCAACCTGGTCTGCATTGACCGCCACAGCCTCACGGCGCCTGCCCAGGAGCTGTTCCACAGCTTGCGCGGGCAGGTGCTCAAGCAGACCCGCCCCGTTGGGTCAGAAGTGGTAGTACATGCCTAGCGAGATGTTGCTCGGGTTATCGCCAGCCTGGTCCACCGGGGTGCCGGCGTAGGTGACCGACGAGGCGCGCTGGTTGGCGATCATGCCGAGGCGTCCATAGAGGGCCCAGCGGGGGTTGATGAAGTGGTCATAGCCGATCATCACACCCCACGCGTCCTTGTCGCGGGCGCTGACCTGGCGTTGCATCACCGCCAGGCGCAGCACGTCCAGCTCGCCCACCGGCGCCATCATGCCGAAGGTGTACAGCGTGGTGCTGGGTGTGCCGGCCTGGTCCACGTCCTGGCGTTGCCAGGTGAGGCTGGTGGCCAGCGGGCCGAAATCGTAGAACGCCGACAGGCTCTTGAAGTCGTTGGCGGTCTGACGTGAGACGCCGCCGTCGTCCCATGGGTCGCTGTAGTAGCGGTTGTAGGAGGCCAGCACCATCACCCGGCTGTTGCGGTATTGCAGCCGGGCGCCACCGCCACGCACGGTGCGCCCAGCGCTGGCGGCATCGTCGAAGCCGAAGCTTAGCGCGGTACCGAGGCTGAAGCCGCTGAAGGTGGGGCTGGTGTAGGCCAGGGTGTGCTTGGGGCGCAGGTCAAGGTAGAAGGCGCCCTTGCCGGCGGCAGGCAGGGCCAGGTAGGTGTAGGGCGAGCCATAGGTGGCCAGGAACGGGTCGGCGTAGGTGGGGGTGGCCATGCCGTAGGTCTTGCCGAACTCGAGCTTGCCCAGGGTGCGCGAGCGCAGGGCGACCGTCGCCAGGCGCAGGGTACCGACGGTGTCCCAGGTGCCCTCCAGAGCCTCGCCATTGAGGTTGAAACCCTCCTCGACGTCAAGCTCCACGACGGTATCGGAGTCAAGCGCCTTGCGTGCGTACAGCCCGAGCTTGTTGGTCCAGGCGCCGCCACCGGCCAGCCTGAAACCTGAGTGGTGCTGCGAATCGTGATAGCTGGCGAATGCATCCACGGTGCCGTACACCTTGAGCGTGTCATCGAAGCCGTAATCAACTCCGTAGTAACCGAAACCCGGCGCAATCCGCGCGAGCGTCGGAAAACCCTCTGCCTGTGCCTGCGCAGCAAGGCAAACCCCTTGGATCATCAACAGCAACGACGTAGTGCGAGTGTTCATTCACGACTCCAGGCCAGCACGGTGATGTGGTGGCTTTAGCGTCGGTGAACAATACGTTGCAGCGTGATTGCTTATTCGGTCAGGTCATGCCGTTTGGTTAATCAGGGGCTGGCGCGGCGTGTGGATTGGCGAGCGCATCCGTTTTAGAAGGGCTTCGTAACAGCGTCAACGCTGCGCTACGGATGCTGGTTTGTGGGCGTTTTTGGGGCCGCGCGCGGAGCGAGGGCGAACGGTGCGCCAGCTCAGGGCATTTTGGCCAACGATCGTTCCGGGTAATTAACCATTGGTTAGGCACATGCCGAAAGCGCAAGTGTATTGAGTGCCCGATTGGCTGATATTCGCTGCACGCCGCGATTTGCCAACGGAGATAACAATGATCAGACCGCTACCCACATCGCCGAGCCTGCAAAAAGGTGCGCATTCAGCCGCGCAGGTGTCGTCCTCCCGTAAAACCTTGGTCGCCTGCTCGCTGGGCAATGCGCTGGAAATGTACGACTTCACGATCTACAGCTTCTTCGCTGTACTGATCGGCAAGCATTTCTTTCCCTCCGACTCGGCCATGGCGTCGTTGTTGATGTCGCTGGCCACTTTTGGCGTCGGTTTTCTGATGCGCCCGGTCGGGGCGATGGTCATCGGTCGCTATGCGGACCGGCATGGACGCAAGGCCGCTTTGAGCCTGACCATCGGGCTGATGACCCTGGGCACCGCAATGATTGCTTTTGCGCCCACGTATTCACAGATCGGGATTTTCGCCACGTTGCTGCTGGTGACCGGCCGGCTGATCCAGGGCATGTCGGCAGGCGGGGAGGTCGGTACCGCGTCGGTGTTCCTGATGGAATCCAGTGCGGTCGGCAATCGCTGCCAGAGCGTCAGCTGGCAGGCTGCCAGCCAGGGCTATGCCGCCTTGGTGGGGGCCGGCTTTGGCCTGGCCCTCAGCCAGTTGCTCGACCCTTCCGCGCTGGAAAGCTGGGGATGGCGCATACCGTTCATCTTCGGCCTGCTGATCGGGCCGGTCGGTTGGTATATACGCACACGGTTGCCGGAAACCCATGAGGCCGCACCGGCGCAGAAGGCAGAGCAGGGGCTGGATGCCGAACTGCTCAAACGCATCGCCCAAGGCATCGGCCTGATGGCCAGCTCGACCATTGGCATGTACCTGTTCGTGTTCTACATGCCGACCTACCTGACCACGGCCTTGCATTACCCATCCGGCAGCGCGATGGCAATTGCCTGTATCAGTAGCGGCTGCATGGCAGTCATCTGCCCGTTGGCCGGTAAATTCGCCGACAAGTATCAGCTCAGAAAACGCCTGCTGGTGTGGACGGTCGCCGCGCCGGTGGTGTTGACCCTGCCCGTGTTCTATCTGCTTGGGCACGTGCAGCACATGGGCCTGGCCATGATGGGCGTGGCGATCCTGATCTTGCCGACCTGCATCGGTGCCGGTGCGTTCTTCGCGCTGATCATGGAGGGCTTCCCGAAGGCCAGGCGCTCCTTCGGCACCTCGGTCAGCTACAGCCTGGGTGTGACCCTGTTCGGTGGTTTTTCGCCGTTGGTGGCCACCTGGCTGATTGCAGCGCTGGGCACGCCGTTGGCGCCAGCCTACTTCCTGCTGGCCGGCGGCGTTGTCAGCCTGGCCTGCCTCAGATACTTCCCTGAAAACAAAGGATGCGAGTGACATGGGTATTTTGCAGAGCAATCAAACACCGGGCTCAGCCGCCGAGCTGGATGAGTTCGTCATGCTGCGCCGGCAGATCCACGCTGCGCCGGAAATTGGCGGCGACACCCCCGATACAGCGGCCCTGGTAGCCGACAAGCTGCAAGCTTTGGGCTATGAAGTGCATCGCAATGTGGGCGGGCATGGAGTGGTTGGCGTGCTGAAAGTGGGGGACAGTCCGCGCAGCATCGGTTTACGCGCAGACATGGACGCACTGCCCATGGGCGAAAAGAATGCGTTTGCGCATGCCAGCAAGATCCCCGGCCGCATGCATGCCTGCGGCCATGACGGGCATACCGCGATCCTGCTGGCAGCCGCTGCGCAACTGGCGGCTACACGCCAGTTCAACGGCACGTTGAACGTGATATTCCAGCCCGACGAGGAAGGCCTGGCGGGGGCCAAGGCGATGATCGACGACGGCCTGTTCGAGCGCTTTCCGTGCGACTCGGTGTATGCGCTGCATAACATGCCCGGCCTGCCGGTGGGCACGTGCGTGGTGCAGGCGGGGCCCACCATGGCGTCTTCCGAACGTGTCAGCATTCGGATTACCGGTAAAGGCGGGCATGGGGCGATGCCGGAACTGTCGGTAGACCCGGTGATGGCGTTGAACAGCCTGATCAGTGGCATCCAGACCATCAAGTCGCGCAACCTGAGCGTCGAGGACTACGCCGTGATCAGCATCGGCATGATCCAGGCCGGCACCGTCTACAACATCATCCCTGACGAGGCCTGCATGTTGCTGAGCGTGCGCACCGACACGGCCCAGACCCAGCAGAAGATCAACAGCCGCATTGACGCCCTGGCCAAGGGGCACGCAGAAAGCTAT
Source organism: Pseudomonas sp. FYR_5 (assembly GCF_043106315.1). Taxonomy (NCBI): domain Bacteria; kingdom Pseudomonadati; phylum Pseudomonadota; class Gammaproteobacteria; order Pseudomonadales; family Pseudomonadaceae; genus Pseudomonas; species Pseudomonas sp. FYR_5. The sequence continues at coordinate 21,520 of NZ_JBICMK010000117.1, forward strand.
GGCGTGGAGATCGATGTGCAATTCACCCAACTGGCGCCCGCCTTGTGCAACAGCGATCACGAAAGCGCGTTGCTGCGTGACAGCCTGAGGCCGCTGTTCGCCGACGGCGCGCTGCTGGACAAGATGCCGAAGAAGGTCATGGGCACCGAAGACTTTGCCTACATGTTGCAGGCGCGGCCTGGCTGTTACTTCATGCTGGGCAATGGCACGGGCGAGTTCCATGGTTGCTCGGTGCATAACCCCCACTACGATTTCAATGATGCCTTGGTGAAGATTGGCGCTGATTGCTGGGTGAAGTGGGTTCAGGACTATCTGCGTTGACCCTGCGTGATCTGCGCTGGAATGGTCTACGCTCTCAGCCGAAGCGCGTCGTTACAGGCTTCATCCCGTTATCGTCGCTCTGGCGATTCACACCGACGGACCAGGGTCGGTCCAAAGAGGGTGCAGCAATGGCGACTATCGACACCGAGAACCTTGCAAAGGGGCTGCAGCAGGTTGAAGCCTGCTGGCAGGCGTATACCTCATCACAGCGACTTGTCGAGGGCCTTGAGGGGAGCGACCTGAGCAGTGCCATTGAAGCTGCCAACCGCGATTTCACCAGGTTTCAGAACCAGTGCCAGCTTTTTTATGCCGAAGTGCGCAAGAGGGCAGCGGATGCGGACAAGCTGGAGAGCGACATGGCGCTGTATCCCCATTACTTTCAGTGACGCCCTGATTGAACGTCGCGCTGTGCCCAGGTTCTGACAAGCAAAGGGTACAGCGAGGACGCTTTCATGAGCATCGAACGCAACATTGCCGCGCTTGAAGCCTGGTACGCCCAGTACGACGACATCAGTTACCGGCGCGCGTCACCGGATGCCTACCACCATGAACTGCTTCGCACAGCCGAGGCCCTGCGCGACGACGGTGCCATCGATTGGGACGACTGGTTGGCGCTCAAGGCGCTGGCCGATGAGGCGCATATCCGCGCGCTGGAAGATGCCGTGCAGGCCCATGTGAGCGACCCGGACGCATGAAAGCGCTGAAGATTGCCACCTTCAACATCAATGGCATCCGCAGCCGTTTGCCGGCGCTGCTGGCCTGGCTGGAGCGGGAGCAGCCCGACATCGCCTGCCTGCAGGAGCTGAAGGCGGCCGATCAGCAGTTCCCTCGTGCGGAGCTGGAGGCGGCAGGCTATGGCAGCCTTCATCATGGGCAACCGTCATGGAACGGCGTGGCCATTCTGGTGCGGGGCAGCGATCCGCTCGAGGTTCGCCGCGGTTTGCCCGGCATGGAAGAGGACAGCCAGAGCCGCTATCTGGAAGCCGCTGCACACGGGGTGTTGGTCGCTTGTCTCTACCTGCCGAACGGCAACCCGCAGCCCGGGCCCAAGTTCGATTACAAGCTGCACTGGTTCGAATGCCTGATCCAGCATGCGCGCAGCCTCTATGAAAGTGGCCACCCCACGCTGCTGGCAGGGGATTTCAATGTCGTGCCCACCGACATGGATATCTACAACCCGCGTTCCTGGCTGAAGGACGCACTGCTGCAGCCCGAGTCGCGAGCGTGTTACCAACGACTGCTAGACCAGGGCTGGCTCGATGCCATACGCCATCTGTACCCGGACGAGCGTGTCTACACCTTCTGGGACTATTTCCGTAACCACTGGGCCCGCAATGCTGGGTTGCGAATCGATCACCTGTTGCTCAACCACGAGCTTGCGCCTTATTTGAAACGGGCGGGTGTCGATGCATGGGTGCGCAACGAGGCCAAGGCCAGCGACCATGCGCCCGTCTGGATCGAGCTGGGTACGCGTCGTGCTCGATCATAGTGAATGCAGCACATGAACGAGCGCCGGGCTAAGGCGTTCCGACAGTAGCCGACTTCAGATTGCATTCAGATTCGGCCCCGATAATTCCCTCCGTCGCACCCAGGCGGGGAAATTTCATGACTCAGACTCATCAATGGCACAGTTTGCTTCCGTTACCCATCGGTAGCCATGTCGATCATCAGGCGCATCTTTCTCTTCACCTCAGCGGCGATCAAGGGCGCGGCGAGCTGGAGCACTTCATACACGAGCGCTTTGCCAGCGTGCACCAGGCGGATGTGAAACATTACCTGCCGGAACTGCTTGCCTTGCAGGGTAGCCACGGTCGCCTGATCGCGGCGGCAGGCATGCGACCGGCCAGCGAAGGGCCGCTCTTCCTTGAGCGGTATCTGGACGAGCCTCTGGAATCTGCTGTTTCACGGGTAACCGGTGCCTCGGCGGATCGCAACTGCATGGTAGAAGTAGGCAACCTGGCCTCGCTCAGCGCCGGCAGCGCTCGAATAATGATCATCGCCGTGACGTGGTTGCTGGCCATGCGCGGTTTGGAGTGGGTGGCATTCACGGGCGCCGCGACACTGTTCAACAGTTTCCAGCGACTGGGGCTGGTGCCCACTGTTCTGGCCTCAGCGGATCCTGCGCGCTTGCAGGGCCAAGTGGACCAATGGGGGACCTACTACGACCAGCGACCACAGGTATTTGCCGGCAACATAGGCTTTGGCTTCGATGCCCTGAAGCAGGCGGGCATGTTCGAGCGGCTTGGGTTTCCCATGTTAGCCCTGGAGACCGGCCATGCGGCATGAACTGACAGCCTTTCAGGCACTGTTGCGCCAACACGCCCTGGAACATCCTGACGCCGTGGCCGTCCAGGGAGATGCGCAGCGTTACACCTACCAGCAACTGCTCGACGAAGTCGAATCTCGCGCGGCCAGCCTGCGCAACCAACCTGCGGGAACCTTCGCCGTGGTGCTGGATAACGGGCCCGAAGCGCTATTCTGGGATCTGGCGGCGCTGTTCGCTGAACGTGCCAGTGTGACAGTGCCGTCGTTTTTCAGCGCAGCCCAGTTCCAGCACTGCTTGCGGCAAAGCGGAGTCACGGCGGTGGTGTGCGAGGCGCAGTGGGCTGATCAGCTCACTGCGCTTGGCTTTGACCGGCAGGCACCAGCTAATGTCTGGCTGCGTGACAGTGTTGTCGCCCCGGCGCTGCCTGAGGGCACTGCCAAGATCACTTACACCTCCGGTAGCACCGGCACGCCCAAAGGCGTGTGCCTGAGCGCTGAAACCATGCTGCGTGTGGCGCATGAGCTGGAGACCGCCAGCCGCCCAGCCGAGCCGCAGCGATACCTGGCGGTACTGCCACTGGGCGTTTTGCTGGAAAACCTGGGCGTCTACGCCGCGCTCATGGCTGGCGCTTGTGTGCAGCTCTATCCACAGCAGCAGTTGGGGATGGGAGGGGCAAGCCAGGTCGACTTCAAGCGCCTGCTGGGCGCAATCGCCCTCAGTGGGGCGCAAAGCCTGATCCTTGTGCCGCAGTTGCTGATGGGGTTGGTGACAGCGATCGAGCGTGGGCTGATGCGGGTCGGCCCACTGCGTTTGGTGGCGGTAGGCGGTGCTCGGGTATCGCCAAGCCTGCTCGCGCGGGCCGAGGCGGTCGGTTTGCCGGTGTTCGAAGGTTACGGCTTGTCCGAGTGCGCCTCGGTAGTGGCGCTCAACCGCACAGGGGCTGTACGCCCGGGGAGCGTTGGCAAGCCGTTGCCGCATGTGCAGGTGCGCATCGCCGACGATGGCGAAGTCCTGGTGGCCGGCTCGATATTGCTGGGCTACCTGGGAGAGCCGCCTGTAACCGGGCAGTGGTGGGCAACAGGCGATGTAGGCCACCTCGATGAGGATGGCTATCTGTATCTGGATGGCCGCAAGAAGCACCAGTTCATTACCAGCTTCGGGCGCAACGTCAACCCGGAGTGGGTGGAAGCCGAGCTGAGCCAAAGTGGCGTGATCGCCCAGGCCTTCGTGCATGGCGAAGCCCTGCCAAACAACCTTGCCTTGCTCTGGCCACTGGATCCCGGCATCAGCGACGAGGCCATCGAACAGGCCGTACAGCAATGCAACGCGCGGTTGCCCGATTACGCCCGGGTGCATGCCTGGCGCCGTTTACCTGTGCCTCTGAGCACGCTTGACGAAACCCTGACTGCCAATGGCCGCCCGCGACGTGAGGCGATCTTGCAGCGTTACCACACCCTGTTATCCGACATCTCGTTGTGAGGTTCATAATGTCCTTTTTCGACACCCTGCAAGTACAAACCGCCCAAGAGCGTCAGGCGCTGTTCGCCGTACCGGTGATCCGCGAGGCCCTGGCCGGCCAGGTCAGCCTGGACAGCTACGTCGCGTTCCTGACCCAGGCTTATTACCATGTGCGCCATACCGTGCCGCTGATGATGGCCTGTGGGGCACGATTGCCGCTACGGCTGGAGTGGCTGCGCGGCGCGGTCTGCGAATACATCGAGGAGGAATACGGCCACGAGCAGTGGATCCTCAACGACATCAAAGCGTGCGGCGGTGACTGGGAGACCGTGCGCGATGGCCAGCCGGTGCAATCCATCGAGCTGATGGTCGCCTACCTGTACGACCTGATCGCCCGCGGCAACCCGGTCGGGTTGTTCGGCATGGTCAACGTGCTCGAAGGCACCAGCATCGCCCTGGCCACCCAGGCGGCGGGCGTTATCCAGAACACATTGGCCCTGCCTGACCAGGCCTTCAGCTACCTCAGCTCGCACGGTGCGCTCGACCAGGACCACATGGTGACCTACAAACAGTTGATGGACCGCCTCGACGATGCCGGTGACCAGCAGGCCGTCCTCCATGCGGCCAAGGTCGTCTACCGCTTGTACACCGAGATGTTCCAGGGCCTGCCGCGTGCCGGGCAGCAAGAGGTGCATCATGCGTTTGGCTGAGTCCGTGGTGATCCTCACCGGCGCCAGTGGGGGCATAGGCCTGGAACTGGCTGAACAGCTCTGCGCTGCCGGTGCCCAAGTGTTGGCGGTCAGCCGGCATATGGGCAAGCTGGCTGGCCTGATGAATCGGTACCCCGACCGGCTGCGCTGGCAGGAAGCCGACCTGCGCAGCCCGTCAGGGCGCGAACACGTCATCGAGCGGGCACGCGAGATGGGGGCTGTCAATGTGCTGATCAACGCGGCAGGCGTGAATCGCTTCGCTCTGCTCGACCAGCTGGATGAGCATGCGCTGGACGAGCTATTGGACATCAACCTGAAGGCGCCCTTGCAGCTGACACGGGCCTGCCTGCCGTTGCTGCGTGCTCAGCCCAAGGCGTTGGTGGTGAATGTCGGGTCGACCTATGGGTCGATCGGCTACCCCGGCTACGCCACCTACTGCGCCAGCAAGTTTGCGCTGCGTGGTTTTTCGGAAGCGCTGCGCCGCGAGTTGGCCGATACCACGGTGAACGTGCTGTATGCCGCCCCCCGGGCGACCCGCACAACGATGAACAGCAGCGCTGCGACTGCGCTCAATCAAGCGCTGAAAGTTGGCATGGACGACCCGGCGGACGTCGCTCGTGCTGTGCTTCAGGCGGTGCAATCCGAGCGCACCGAACTTTATCTGGGGTGGCCGGAAAAGCTCTTCGTGCGAATCAACGGCATGTTGCCGGGCATGGTCGACCGCGCACTGCGCAAGCAACTGCCCGTCATTCGCCGCTATATCGGTAGCCATTCCAAGGAGTCGAACCAATGAAGCGTCTGTTCATCGCCAGCTTGCTGGCATTTGCACCCTTCACCTGGGCATTGGACCAGGCAGGCAGCCAGCGCCTGAGTGATCTGCAGCAGCGCTGGGCGCAGATTCAGTACCAAATGCCCAAGGATAAGCGTGCCGACGCCTTCGAAAAGCTGGCAGGCGATGCAGCAACATTTGTTCATCAGTATCCCGGCACACCTGAACCCTTGATCTGGGAGGGCATCATCAACAGCAGTTGGGCGGGGGCGACGGGTGGCCTCGGTGCACTGGGCAAGGTCAAGGCGGCGAAAGCCAGCCTGGAGCAGGCCATGAAGCTGGACCCCAACGCCCTGCAGGGTTCGGCCTACACCAGCCTGGGCACGCTGTATGACCAGGTGCCCGGCTGGCCTATCGGTTTCGGTGATGCCGAGATGGCCGACAAGATGCTGCGCAAAGCCTTGCAGATCAACCCCAACGGTATCGACAGCAACTATTTCTGGGCCGATCATCTGTATCGGCAAAAGCGCTACCCTGAAGCTACCGCAGCCCTGCAGAAAGCCTTGCAGGCACCGCCCCGGCCGGGGCGTGAGTTGGCTGACCAGGGCCGGCGTGCCGATATCGATGCTTTACTCAAGGCCATCAAGGACAAACAGGACTGAACATGCGGCTGTTGCTGGTTGAGGATGACATCGCGCTGGGGGAAGGGATCTGCGACGGCTTGCGCCAGGAGGGCTACACCCTCGACTGGTTGCGCGACGGTGTCAGTGGCTTGCATGCGTTGCAGCACGAGACCTTCGACCTGGTGATCCTGGATCTTGGATTGCCCCGCATGGATGGCCTCGAGCTACTCAGGCGGTTACGCGCCGGCGGCGACAGTTTGCCGGTGCTGATCCTCACCGCACGGGATGCCCTCGATGATCGCATTGCCGGCCTGGATGCCGGCGCCGATGATTACCTGGTCAAGCCTTTCGACCTCAACGAGCTCAAGGCACGCTTGCGCGCCTTGCTGCGGCGCAGCGTCGGGCGCGCCAAGGTGCTGATCGAGCATGCCGGGGTCAGCCTGGACCCGACCACCCAGCAAGTGCAATACAACGGCGTCGAGGTTGTGCTCACCCCCAAAGAGTATGTGCTGTTGCATGAGCTGCTGGCACAGCCCGGCAAGGTATTCACGCGTGAGCGCCTGACTCAGCTGCTGTATGGCTGGGATGAAGAGCCGGAGAGCAACACGCTGGAGGTGAACATCTACCACCTGCGCAAGAAGCTGTTCAACGGCCTGATTCGCACGGTGCGCGGCATCGGCTATCTGGTCGAGGTCAAGGCATGACCTCGCTTCGCCAGCGCACGCTGTGGCGCGTGATGCTCTTGCTGCTGCTCGGTACCGGCTTGCTCGCGCTCTATAACTACCACGACAGCAGCCACGAAATTAACGAGGTGTATGACGCGCACCTGGCCCAGAACGCGCGTTTGCTGCAAGGCGTCATGAGCATGCCGGTACAAGAGGGCTCGCGTGATGCGCTTTATCAGGCCTTCAATGACGCCTTGGGCAAAGCAGGGCGCCATCAGGTGGGGCACCCTTACGAAAGCAAACTGGCGTTCCAGGTCTGGGGGGAAGGCATGGCGTTGCTGGTGCATACACCCAGTGCGCCGCCAATCGACCCACCACCTACTGCTCCAGGGTTCTACGACTTTTCCAGTGGCGGTGAACAATGGCGCGGCTTCGTTTTGCCGGTGCCGGAAAAACACTGGCTTATCTGGGTGGGTGAACGTGATGATGTGCGCTACGACCTGATCGACCGCATCGTTCGCCACACGCTGTTCCCGTTCCTGCTTGGCAGCCTGGCGTTGGCACTGCTGGTGTGGGCTGCGATCGGCTGGGGGCTGAGGCCACTGCAGAACATGGCCAATGTCATCCGCAGACGCCATGCCGATTCGCTGGAGCCGCTGCAACTGGTACCGCTTCCCACTGAACTGGAGCCCATGCAGGCCGCCATCAATCGCTTGCTGGCGCAGATCGACGATCTGCTGCGGCGTGAACATCGCTTCATTGCCGATGCTGCCCACGAAATGCGTACGCCTCTGGCCGTACTGCGGCTGCACGCGCAGAACGCGCTGGCCGCCAGCAATGATGCCGAGCGCCAGAAAGCCCTGGGCTTTCTTGTGGGCGGGGTCGATCGGCTCACACGGGTGGTAAACCAGTTGCTGACATTGGCCCGCGTCGAGCCAAGACTGGGGCAGCGAGCCAGCACCCGGGTCGACCTGGCCGAGGTCGTCACCGAAACCCTGGCTGAACTGACCCCATGGATACTGGACCGTGGCCTGGAACCCTCGCTGGACATCGACGAAGGGGACCACCACCTGCAGATCGACGCCGGCGCGCTGGGCATTGCGCTACAGAACCTGGTGTCCAACGCGGTAGAACATTCACCGCCTGGGGGGCGGATAGCCGTGTCACTGAAGCGCCTGGACAGCAGCGTCGAACTGGTCGTCGAGGATGAAGGGACGGGTATCGATGAGGAGAGCCTTTCTCGTGTATTCGAGCGCTTTTATAGCCGCAATAGCCCAAATGGTGCTGGCCTTGGGCTCTCCATCGTCGCGACGATCATCGACCGCATGGGGGGGCAGGTACGTCTTGAAAACAGAGCCGCTGGCGGGCTGGCCGCTAGCTTGTCGTTTCCACTGTCCTGAATCACCTTTGCTTCAGATGGATCGCTGATTGACCCGCTCAGATAGCTGCTCGGCGCTTTCCTTGCGCTCCGAATAGCGATCCACCAGGAATGCCTGGCGGTCGCGTAGCAGGACGGTGAACTTCACCAGCTCCTCCATGACATCAACCACGCGATCGTAGTAGGGCGATGGCTTCATCCGCCCGGCATCGTCGAACTCCAGATAAGCCTTGGGCACCGAAGACTGGTTCGGGATGGTGAACATCCGCATCCAGCGGCCCAGCACGCGCAACTGGTTGACCACGTTGAACGACTGCGAGCCGCCGCACACCTGCATCACGGCCAGGGTCTTGCCTTGGGTGGGGCGCAGCGCACCCAGCGCCAAGGGAATCCAGTCAATCTGTGCCTTGAACACCGCCGACATCGCCCCATGGCGCTCCGGCGAGCACCACACCTGGCCTTCTGACCACTGCACCAGGTCACGCAGCTCCTGCACTTTGGGATGCTCCACGGGTACATCGTCAGGCAGCGGCAGGCCCGACGGGTCGAAGGTGCGGGTTTCAGCACCGAAGTGCTCCAGTAGGCGTGCGGCTTCTTCTACCAGCAAGCGACTGAAGGAGCGTTCTCGGGTAGACCCGTATAGCAGCAGGATGCGTGGTTTGTGTTCGCAGGCTCGGGTTGCCGAAGGCGGCAGGTCGAACAGCGTGAGGTCGAGGTTAGGCAGTTGCTCGGACATGTTTTTTCCTGTTCAAAGCGAGCCGATGCGATCCAGCGCGTGCTTGAGCTGCGCGCGGTCGAGTTGATCGAACGGCAGTGCGAAGAAGGCTTGGCAGCGAGATTCGATGCGGGCCAGTGTGGCCCGGAAAGCCGCATCGACCGTAGCTTCGTCACCCACGACATCGGACGGGTCTTCCAGCCCCCAATGTGACTTCAGCGCAGGGCCGAAATACACCGGGCAGGCTTCGCCTGCGGCCTTGTCGCAGACGGTGATGACGATGTCTGGCGGGTTGCCCTCGAACGCATCGTTGCCTTTGCTGCTCAGGCCCTCGGTCGAGATATTGGCCTGCTGCAACGTGCTCAGGCTGCGTGGCAACACCTGGCCCTTGGGGAAGCTGCCAGAGCTGACTGCCTCGAAACCGGGCGGTGCCAGGTGGTTGAACATTGCTTCGGAAAGGATGCTGCGGCAGCTGTTGGCCGTGCACATGAACAGGACTCGCATGGAGGGCTCCTCCGCTGGGGGGGCGAACGTCAGAGGCTCAGGCGCAGTGCCAGAGCAGAAAGGGTGATCAGCAAAACCGGTACCGTGAGCAGCAGGCCGACCTTGAAGTAGTAACCCCAGGTGATGCGCATGCCTTTACGCGCCAGCACATGCAGCCAAAGCAGCGTGGCGAGGCTGCCGATCGGGGTGATCTTCGGGCCGAGGTCGCAGCCGATGACGTTGGCGTAGATCATCGCCTCACGTACCAGGCCCTCTGCGCCGCTGGCCTGGATCGACAATGCGCCGATCAGCACGCTGGGCATGTTGTTCATGACTGAGGACAGCAGCGCGGAGATCAACCCGGTGCCAATGGCCGCGCTCCACAGTCCGTGCCCGGCAAGCCAGTCCAGCAGCTGGGTGAGCATGTCGGTAAGGCCGGCGTTCTTCAGGCCGTACACCACCAGATACATGCCCAGAGAAAAGATCACCACCTGCCACGGCGCTTCCCGCAACACGCGACGGGTTGAGATGCGGTGACCGCGAGCGGCCACGGCAAAGAGGATTACGGCACAGACGGCGGCCACCGCACTGATCGGGATACCCAGAGGTTCCAGTGCGAACAGGCCTGCAAGCAACACCAGCAGCACCCACCAACCGACTTTGAAGGTGGCGTGGTCGTGAATTGCCTCGCTCGGCGCCTTCAGCGCATCGAGCGCGTACTGCTTGGGGATATCACGACGGAAGAACAGAAATAGCACCAGCAGGGTAGCCGCCACGCTGGCGATATTCACCGGCACCATCACCGATGCGTATTCGGCGAAGCCCAGGCCGAAGTAGTCGGCCGAAACGATGTTGACCAGGTTGGAGACCACCAGCGGCAGGCTTGCCGTGTCGGCAATGAAGCCTGCTGCCATGACAAAGGCCAGTGTCGCTGCAGGCGAAAAGCGCAGCGCGAGCAGCATCGACATGACGATGGGGGTGAGGATCAGCGCCGCACCGTCGTTGGCGAACAGCGCCGATACAGCGGCACCGAGCAGTACACAGAAGGCGAACAGGCGGTAGCCGCCGCCGTTTGCCCAGCGCGCTACATGCAATGCGGCCCATTCGAAGAAACCCGCCTCATCCAGCAGCAAGCTGATGATGATGACCGCGATGAACGTGGCGGTGGCGTTCCAGACAATGGCCCATACGGCAGGGATGTCATGCAGGGAAACTACGCCTGCAGCCAGGGCGATGAGGGCGCCTAGCGCGGCGCTCCAGCCGACCCCGAGCCCCTTGGGCTGCCAGATGACCAATATGAGGGTGAATACGAAGACAGCAATGGCGGGTAGCATGAATATCTCGCTTGGTGATGATCAGCAGCAGGCCGAATCACGAACGGGGCGGCCGTCCATGTTCTTCAGCCGAAGGGCGTTGTCTGCCAGCCATTGCGAATTGGCTTGCAAGGTGACCTGCAGCATCTCGTGAACCCAGGAAGGCAGCTCCGGATTCAAGCGGTAATACACCCACTGGCCCTGACGGCGGTCCAGCAGCATGCCATTGCTGCGCAGTTGTGCCAGATGGCGACTGATCTTGGGCTGGCTGTCGTCCAGCGCGCACATCAGTTCGCAGACGCACAGTTCGCCCAGGCTGGCGATAAGCAGGGTGGCGCGAGCGCGGGTTTCGTCAGAGAGGCTCTTGAAGACATCGGGCGGAGTGATCATGGGGGTGCCTGCACATATGGAAAACCGAATATACGTATTACCATATGTGCAGGCAAGCATTCTTGGGCGTGGGCACATGCAGCCCAGCATGGCCATGGCCCCTCCGGTCGACAAAAGCAGGGTTT
>NZ_JBICMK010000118.1:0-609 GCF_043106315.1 Pseudomonas sp. FYR_5
TGGGCAAAAAACTGGACCTGCTCGAGAGCGGAGATGGCACCGGCTTCGCTGGTGTTCGCGGGTAAACCCGCTCCTACAGCGGCCTGTGTCCACCCCCCGATGTGTGTTTACCACCTATCTGTGTAGGAGCGGGTTTACCCGCGAATACGGTGGCGGCGGCAACGGTGAACGGCAGGTGGAAATTGGCCAGCAGGTCCGGCCCCTTCGCGGGTAAACCCGCTCCTACAGAGGATGGTGCGAAGCCAGGTTAGAATGGCCTCAACGCGGCATTAACGTGACTTTCCCGCACGCCCCCTACGTCAAGACTCTGGTTCGGGGCACTTTTGCTCCTGGACCTGGCGATGCCAGCGTACCGTGCTGCGCATTTCTGGACTTCCCCGTCCCATCACTTGAGGTAGCAAGCAAGATGGCCAAGGCCGCCGATGTCGTTGTGCAATGCCTGGAAAATGAAGGTGTCGAGTATGTATTCGGCATTCCCGGTGAGGAAAACCTCGACCTGCTCGAATCCCTGCGCAAGTCGAAGATCAAGCTGGTACTGACCCGTCATGAGCAGTCTGCAGGTTTCATGGCTGCCACCTACGGTCGCTTGACCGGCAAGACCGGCGTCAG
>NZ_JBICMK010000119.1:0-26993 GCF_043106315.1 Pseudomonas sp. FYR_5
TGGGCGCAGGCCGTCGTAGGAGCGGGTTCACCCGCGAAAGGGCCGGTCCTGCTGGCCAATTTCCACCCGCCGTTCACCGTTGCCGCCGCCACCGTATTCGCGGGTAAACCCGCTCCTACCACGGTGGTGGGCGCAGGTCGGTGGTTGGGCACAGGCCGTCGTAGGAGCGGGTTTACCCGCGAAAGGGCCGGTACCAGCAACATAAATCCCTCGCCATGCAAAGTTGGAAGGCTTCTTGCAAAGCCACGCCCAGGCGCCCCCTGGGCGTCAAAGTTTTGCATCAAGAGGACTCGCGGTGGATCGCACTCAGTTAATCAGCAACGCCCGTAACAACCTGGCCGGGCTCGGCCGGGGCAACCTGGGTGTGCCGCTGTTGCTGCTGGTGATGTTGGCAATGATGATGTTGCCGATACCGCCGTTCCTGCTCGACGTGTTCTTCACCTTCAACATCGCCCTGTCGATCGTGGTGCTGCTGGTCTGTGTATACGCCCTGCGCCCGCTCGACTTTGCCGCGTTCCCCACCATCCTGCTGGTGGCCACGTTGTTGCGCCTGGCCCTGAACGTCGCGTCCACCCGTGTGGTGATGCTGCATGGCCAGGAGGGCCACGGCGCTGCCGGTAAAGTGATCCAGGCCTTCGGTGAGGTGGTGATCGGTGGTAACTACGTGGTCGGTGCCGTCGTGTTCGCCATCCTCATGATCATCAACTTCGTGGTGGTGACCAAGGGTGCCGGGCGTATCTCGGAAGTGAGTGCGCGTTTCACCCTCGACGCCATGCCCGGCAAGCAGATGGCCATCGACGCCGACCTCAATGCCGGCCTGATCGACCAAGCCCAGGCCAAGCACCGCCGTGCCGAGGTGGCGCAGGAGGCCGAGTTCTACGGTTCGATGGACGGTGCCAGCAAGTTCGTGCGCGGTGATGCCATCGCTGGCTTGCTGATCCTCTTCATCAACCTGATCGGCGGCATATTGATCGGCATGATGCAGCACGGCATGAGTTTCACGGAGGCCGGCAAGGTGTACGCCTTGCTGACCATCGGTGACGGTTTGGTGGCGCAATTGCCATCACTGCTGTTGTCCACTGCCGCCGCGATCATGGTGACCCGCGCGTCGGGCTCCGAGGACATGGGCAAGCTGATCAATCGGCAGATGTTCGATTCGCCCAAGGCCCTGGCGGTGTCTGGCGCGTTGATGATCGTCATGGGGCTGGTGCCGGGCATGCCGCACGTGGCGTTCCTCAGCCTCGGCCTGTTGGCCGGTGGCGGCGCCTACCTGGTGTGGAAGAAACAGCAGCAGGTCAAGGTCAAAGCCCTGGAAGAGGCGCAGCGCCAGCAGGACCTGCTGCCCTCGCCACAGCGCGCGCTGGAAACCAAGGAGCTGGGTTGGGACGACGTCACCCCCATCGACATGATCGGCCTGGAAGTCGGCTATCGGCTGATCCCGCTGGTCGACCGCAACCAGGGTGGCCAGTTGCTGGCGCGGATCAAGGGCGTGCGCAAGAAGCTGTCGCAGGACCTGGGTTTCCTGATGCCCACCGTGCACATTCGTGACAACCTCGACCTGCAACCCAGCGCCTATCGCCTGACCCTGATGGGGGTGATTCTGGCCGAGGCGGAGATCTATCCGGACCGCGAGCTGGCGATCAACCCGGGGCAGGTGTTCGGCACCCTCAATGGTATTGCCGCGCGCGACCCGGCGTTTGGCCTGGAGGCGGTGTGGATCGACGTTGGCCAGCGCTCGCAGGCGCAGTCGCTGGGCTACACCGTGGTCGATGCAAGCACCGTGGTGGCCACCCACCTCAACCAGATCCTGCAGAAACATTGCCACGAACTGATCGGCCACGAAGAGGTTCAGCAACTGCTGCAAGTACTTGCCAAGGCATCGCCTAAACTTGCAGAAGAGCTGGTGCCGGGTGTCATTTCCTTGTCGGGGCTGCTCAAGGTGCTGCAAGCACTGTTGTCTGAACAGGTGCCAGTGCGCGATATTCGCAGTATTGCCGAGGCCATCGCGAACAATGCCGGCAAGAGTCAAGATACCGCCGCGCTGGTGGCGGCGGTGCGCGTCGGATTGTGTCGCGCCATCGTGCAAAGCATTGTCGGCGTTGAGTCGGAGCTGCCAGTGATTACCCTGGAGCCAAGGTTGGAACAGATTTTGCTGAATAGTCTGCAAAGGGCTGGGCAGGGTCAGGAAGACGGTGTTCTTCTGGAGCCAAGCATGGCCGAGAAACTGCAACGTTCGCTGATCGAGGCGGCCCAGCGCCAGGAAATGCAGGGTCAGCCGGCCATTCTGCTGGTCGCCGGCCCGATCCGCGCCATGTTGTCGCGTTTCGGTCGCCTGGCTGTACCGAATTTGCATGTTCTGGCGTATCAGGAAATACCTGACAACAAGCAAGTCACCATCGTTGCCACCGTGGGCCCTAACGGCTGAGGTAGGGGATAATGCAAGTTAAGCGATTTTTCGCCGCCGATATGCGTCAGGCCATGAAGCTGGTCCGTGACGAGCTGGGCGCCGATGCCGCGATCATTGGCAACCGCCGCATTGCCGGTGGTGTCGAACTGACGGCCGCGCTGGACTACAAGCTGTCCGCCCTGGCCCCGCGTGTGCCCAACGCCGAGCTGGAACAAGAGCTGCGCAAGACCCATACGCGCATTGCCAGTGCCCAGGCCGAGCTGGACCAGCGTCAGGACAGCAGCGACAACAACCGCCAATTGTTCGCCGGGCAATCTTTGACCGCTGCCGAACCGTTGGTCGAGCCGCACGTCGATATCCCTGAGGCAGCCGCCGCACCGGTTGCTGCACCGGTTGATCCGCGCCTGTTCGATGCCATGCGTTCCGAACTGTCGGGCCTGCGCGAGTTGCTGGAAGTGCAACTCGGTTCACTGGCCTGGAATCAGCTGCAGGGCAGCAAGCCGCAGCAGGCCAACCTTTGGCGCCGCCTGCAGCGCATCGGCCTGTCGGGGCCGATTGCCCGCGAGTTGCTGGACCTGACCGCCGAGATCGAAGAGCCGCGCCAGGCTTGGCGCATGCTGCTGGCTCACTTGGCGCGGATGATCGAAATACCTGAAGTCGAGCCGATCGAAGAGGGCGGGGTGATCGCCGTGGTGGGCCCGGCGGGCATGGGCAAGACCACCACCCTGGCCAAGCTGGCCGCGCGCTACGTGCTCAAGTACGGCGCGCAGAACCTGGCGCTGGTGAGCATGGACAGCTTCCGTATCGGCGCCCAGGAGCAGCTCAAGACCCTGGGCCGCATCCTCAACGTGCCGGTGACTTACGTCGACCCGGGCCAGTCGCTGGCAGCAGCGCTGGAGCCGCTGCTGCGCAAGCGCGTGGTGCTGATCGATACTGCCGGCCTGCAGGCCAGCGACCCTGCGCTGCGCATGCAACTGGAAACCCTGGCCGGGCGTGGCATTGCCGCGAAGAACTACCTGGTGCTGGCCACCACCAGCCAGAAGCAGGTGCTGACCGCCGCCTACCACAGCTACAAGCGCTGTGGCCTGGCCGGTTGCATCCTGACCAAGCTCGATGAAACGGCAAGCCTTGGCGATGTGTTGAGCCTTGCCATCAGTCATGAACTGCCAGTGGCCTATCTTACCGATGGCCCACGCATTCCTGACGACCTGCACCTGCCGCGGGGCCACCAGTTGGTCACGCGGGCCGTGAATGTGCAGCAGCAGGACGAGCCCAGCGAAGAGGCCATGGCCGACATGTTCGCTGATCTCTATCACAACCCACGGCGAGCGGGTTGACCATGAAGCGTGTGCAAAGTCGCTATGCCAAGGGGCACGCAGAATTGCCCTACGTGTGGCCTGAGTCCCAGCGAGACAAGGTAAAGAACAGACATGGGTAGCATGCATCCCGTACAGGTGATCGCCGTGACCGGTGGCAAAGGTGGCGTCGGCAAGACTAACGTTTCAGTGAACTTGTCCCTGGCGCTGGCCGAGCTTGGCCGCAGGGTCATGTTGCTGGACGCCGACCTGGGCCTGGCCAATGTCGACGTGTTGCTGGGCCTTGCCCCCAAACGTACCCTCGCCGATGTCATCGAAGGGCGTTGCGAGCTGCGTGACGTGATGCTGCAGGGCCCTGGTGGTGTGCGCATCGTGCCGGCAGCCTCGGGCACCCAGAGCATGGTGCACCTGGCCCCGGCCCAGCACGCCGGGCTGATCCAGGCGTTCAGCGAAATCGGTGACAACCTCGATGTGTTGGTGATCGATACTGCTGCGGGTATTGGTGACTCGGTGGTCAGCTTCGTTCGTGCCGCCCAGGAAGTGCTGTTGGTGGTGTGTGATGAACCTACCTCGATTACCGATGCCTACGCGTTGATCAAGCTGCTCAACCGCGACTACGGCATGAACCGTTTCCGTGTCTTGGCCAACATGGCGCAGAGCCCGCAGGAAGGGCGTAACCTGTTTGCCAAGCTGACCAAGGTCACCGATCGCTTCCTTGACGTTGCCCTGCAGTACGTGGGTGCCGTGCCTTACGACGAATGCGTGCGCAAGGCGGTGCAGAAGCAGCGTGCCGTCTACGAAGCCTTCCCCCGCTCCAAGTGTGCACTGGCCTTCAAGGCGATTGCGCAGAAGGTCGACAGCTGGCCGCTGCCGGCCAACCCGCGCGGTCATCTGGAGTTCTTTGTCGAGCGCTTGGTGCAACCCACCAGCGCGGGACCCGTACTATGAACGCCAGCGGTTTCAAGATGTACAGCCGGGCGGCGAAGGATGCCCAGTACGAGCTGATCGAACGCTACGCCCCGCTGGTCAAGCGCATCGCCTACCACCTGTTGGCCCGCTTGCCGGCCAACGTACAGGTCGAGGACCTGATCCAGGCCGGCATGATCGGCCTGCTGGAAGTGGCCAACAAATACGACGCCAGCAAGGGCGCCAGCTTTGAGACTTACGCGGGTATCCGCATCCGCGGCGCCATGCTGGACGAAGTGCGCAAAGGTGACTGGGCACCGCGTTCGGTGCACCGCAACACTCGTATGGTCAGTGATGCCATGCGTGCAGTAGAAGCCAGAACAGGCCGTGACGCTAAAGATCATGAAGTTGCTGCCGAACTCCAATTGAGTCTCGATGATTACTACGGGATCTTGAACGATACCCTGGGCAGCCGCCTGTTCAGCTTCGACGACCTGTTGCAGGATGGCGAGCACGAAGGGCTGCATGAGGATGGCGCCAGTGGCCAGGTCGAACCTGCGCGCGGGCTGGAGGAGGAGCGCTTCCAGGCTGCCCTGACCGAGGCTATCGCCAACCTGCCGGAGCGTGAGCGTCTGGTGCTGGCGCTGTACTACGACGAAGAGCTGAACCTCAAGGAGATTGGTGAGGTGCTGGGGGTCAGCGAGTCGCGGGTCAGCCAGTTGCACAGCCAGTGTGCCGCGCGCCTGCGCAGCCGCCTGGGGGAATGGCGGGCGCGTTGAGCCCGCTGTCGTTGCAGTCGTTTTCCACGTTGTACCGAATTGAATGAGTGCGTGCTCGGTAGGCCGAGCGCGTTTGAGACTGCTTGGAGGTCTAATTGGACAAGAACATGAAAATCCTCATCGTTGACGACTTTTCGACGATGCGGCGGATCATCAAGAACCTGTTGCGTGACCTGGGTTTCACCAACACCGATGAAGCCGATGACGGCACCACGGCGTTGCCAATGCTGGAAAACGGTCACTACGACTTCTTGGTGACCGACTGGAACATGCCGGGCATGTCCGGCATCGACCTGCTGCGTAAAGTGCGTGCCAGCGACAAGCTGAAAAGCATGCCGGTGTTGATGGTGACCGCTGAAGCCAAGCGCGACCAGATCATTGAAGCGGCCCAAGCCGGCGTCAATGGTTATGTGGTCAAGCCGTTCACCGCTCAGGTGCTCAAAGAGAAGATCGAGAAGATCTTCGAACGCGTCAACGGCTGAGTCACGTTACGGGGGGCGCGTCATGGATTCATCACAAACGTCTTTGGGCGAGTTCGAATCGACCCTGAAGAAGCATGCCCAGGAGTTGGTCGAAAGCCTGGAGCGGGGCCGTTTCGGCGAGGCGGTGCAACTGATTCACGAGTTGAACCAGACCCGCGACCGCGGCCTGTATCAGGAAGTCGGCAAGCTGACTCGCGAGTTGCACAGCGCCATCGTCAGTTTCCAGATCGACCCCACCATGCCGCAGGCAGAAGAGGTGTCGCAGATCACCGACGCCACCGAGCGCCTGTCTTACGTGGTCAAGCTCACCGAAGGCGCGGCCAACCGCACCATGGACCTGGTCGAGGAAAGCACACCAGTGCTCAATGAGCTGGCCAGCGAGGCCAAGGCCCTGAGCACCGACTGGCAGCGCTTCATGCGCCGCGAAGTGGCTGCGCCGGAATTTCGTGATCTGGTCAAGCGAGTCGACAGTTTCCTGACGCATAGCGCTGAGGGTAACCGCAAGGTTTCCGGGCACCTCAATGACATTTTGCTGGCCCAGGACTATCAGGACCTGACCGGCCAGGTGATCAAGCGCGTCACCACACTGGTGACCGAGGTGGAAAGCAACCTGCTCAAGCTGGTGCTGATGGCCAGCCAGGTCGACCGCTTTGCCGGTATAAACCATGATCACGATCAATTGCGTGCAGAAAAAGATCGAGAAAAACATCCGACTCGGGGTGAAGGTCCGCAGATTCATGCCGATAAGCGTGAAGACGTCGTGTCCGGTCAGGACGATGTCGATGATCTGCTGTCCAGCCTTGGTTTTTAAGGAGCACGTTTGATGAGCTTCGGCGCCGATGAAGAAATCCTCCAGGATTTCCTGGTAGAAGCCGGCGAAATTCTTGAGCAATTGTCCGAGCAACTGGTCGAGCTGGAAAGCCGGCCTGACGATGCCGACCTGCTCAATGCGATCTTTCGCGGTTTCCACACTGTAAAAGGGGGCGCCGGCTTCCTTCAGCTGAACGAGCTGGTGGAGTGCTGCCATATCGCCGAGAACGTGTTCGACGTCCTGCGCAAAGGTGAGCGCCGGGTCGATGCGGAACTGATGGATGTGGTGCTCGAGGCACTGGATACGGTCAACAGCATGTTTGGCCAGGTGCGCGAGCGTGCTGAAGTGACGCCGGCCACCCCCGAGCTGCTGGCAGCGTTGGCGCGCCTGGCCGAACCTGGCGCAGCCGAAGCTGTTGCAGCGCCGCCGCCGGCCCCGGTTGCCGACGTGGCGGTTGCGGCTCCGGCCGAGGCCGAAGAGCAGCACCAGGACATCACTGACAGCGAGTTCGAGCAGTTGCTCGATTCGCTCGATGCGGTCAAGGCGCAAGCAGCGGCCGACGAGCAGATGCAGGGCGAGACTGTCAGTGGCGCTGGTGATGAAATCACCGACGCCGAGTTCGAGTCGCTGCTCGACCAGTTGCACGGCAAGGGCCAGTTCAGTGTCGAGGTTGCGGCGCCGCCGGTTGCCGTCAGCAGCGAAGCGACCAGTGATGAGATCACCGACGCCGAATTCGAATCGCTGCTCGACCAACTGCATGGCAAGGGCACCTTCCAGGTCGATGCCTTGCCAGCCGCCCAGACACCAGCACCTGCCGTGCCAGACAGCAGCGCAGCCAGCGATGAAATCAGCGAGCACGAATTCGAAGCCCTGCTGGACCAGTTGCACGGCAAGGGCAAGTTCGGTGGCGATGTTGCCGCTGTAGAAGCCCCGGCTGCTGCCCAGGCGCAAGCGCCGGCTGCCGCCAAGGCCGAAAGCCAGCCGGTGGCCAAGCCAGCCGCCGCGCCAGCGCCTTCGCCGGCCAGCAAACCTGCCGCGGCGCCTCGCGCGCCAGCCCCGGCCGCCGAAAAGCATGCCGCCAGCGAAGCAGAAACCACGGTGCGCGTCGATACCGCGCGCCTGGACGAGATCATGAACATGGTCGGCGAGCTGGTGCTGGTGCGTAACCGCCTGGTGCGCCTGGGCCTGAACAGCGGCGACGAGGCCATGTCCAAGGCCGTGTCCAACCTCGACGTGGTCACCGCCGACCTGCAGACTGCGGTGATGAAAACCCGCATGCAGCCGATCAAGAAAGTCTTCGGCCGCTTCCCGCGCCTGGTACGCGACCTGGCGCGCCAGCTGAAGAAAGAGATCAACCTGGAGCTGGTCGGCGAAGAGACCGACCTTGACAAGAACCTCGTAGAAGCCTTGGCCGACCCGCTGGTGCACTTGGTGCGCAATGCTGTCGACCACGGTATCGAGATGCCCGCCGAGCGTGAAGCTTCTGGCAAGGCGCGTACCGGCCGCGTAGTGCTATCGGCCGAACAGGAAGGTGACCACATCCTGCTGTCGATCTCGGACGACGGCAAGGGCATGGACCCGAACATCCTGCGTGCCAAGGCCGTGGAAAAGGGCCTGATGGACAAGGACGCCGCGGAGCGCCTGAGCGAGTCGGACTGCTACAACCTGATCTTCGCCCCGGGCTTCTCGACCAAGACCGAGATTTCCGATGTGTCCGGGCGTGGCGTGGGCATGGACGTGGTGAAAACCAAGATCTCCCAGCTCAACGGCTCGATCAACATTTTCTCGGCCAAGGGCCAGGGCTCCAAGATCGTCATCAAGGTGCCGCTGACCTTGGCGATCATGCCCACCCTGATGGTGATGCTGGGCAACCAGGCGTTTGCCTTCCCGCTGGTCAACGTCAACGAGATCTTCCACCTCGACCTGTCGCGCACCAACGTGGTCGACGGCCAGGAAGTGGTGATCGTGCGCGACAAGGCGCTGCCGCTGTTCTACCTCAAACGCTGGCTGGTCCAGGGGCAGGTGCACGAAGAGCAGCACGAGGGCCACGTGGTGATTCTGTCGGTCGGCACTCAGCGCATCGGCTTTGTCGTCGACCAACTGGTTGGCCAGGAAGAAGTGGTCATCAAGCCGCTGGGCAAGATGCTGCAGGGCACCCCGGGCATGTCCGGGGCCACCATCACTGGCGACGGTCGCATCGCGTTGATTCTCGACGTTCCGAGCATGCTCAAGCGTTACGCCGCGCGGCGTATTTGATTTCGGTGGCGCGCCCTGCGGGTTGCGCCGCCTAATGGAGTGTTTATGGCAGTCAAGGTCCTGGTGGTGGATGATTCTGGTTTCTTCCGCCGCCGTGTCTCGGAAATCCTCTCGGCGGATCCAACGATCCAGGTAGTGGGAACCGCGACCAACGGCAAGGAAGCAATCGACCAGGCGCTGGCGCTCAAGCCCGATGTCATCACCATGGACTACGAAATGCCCATGATGGATGGCATTACCGCAGTGCGGCACATCATGCAGCGCTGCCCGACGCCCGTGTTGATGTTCTCGTCGCTGACCCATGAAGGCGCCCGTGTCACCCTCGACGCGCTGGATGCCGGCGCAGTGGACTACCTGCCGAAAAACTTCGAGGACATCTCGCGCAACCCTGACAAGGTCAAGCAACTGCTGTGCGAGAAGGTGCACACCATTTCGCGCAGCAACCGCCGGATAGGCAGCTATGCGCGAACGGCGCCGGTCGCCGCGCCAGCGCCGGCCAGCACCTTCACCAGCCAGGCGCAGGCGCGCCCGGCTGCGCCTGCCCGTGCAGCGGCCCCGACACCGGCGGCCTCGCAGTCGCCGGCACCCAAGCGCAAGCCCTATAAACTGGTGGCCATCGGTACCTCCACGGGGGGGCCAGTGGCGTTGCAGCGGGTACTGACCCAATTGCCAGCCAATTTCCCGGCGCCGATCGTGCTGATCCAGCACATGCCGGCGGCCTTCACCAAAGCGTTTGCCGAACGCCTGGACAAGCTGTGCCGCATCAGCGTCAAGGAAGCCGAAGACGGCGACATGCTGCGCCCGGGCCTGGCCCTGCTGGCCCCCGGTGGCAAGCAGATGATGATCGATGGCCGTGGTACGGTGAAGATCCTGCCCGGCGACGAGCGTCTGAACTACAAACCCTGCGTGGACATCACCTTCGGTTCGGCGGCCAAGTCGTATGGTGACAAGGTGTTGTCGGTAGTGCTCACCGGCATGGGCGCCGATGGCCGCGAAGGCGCGCGCCTGCTCAAGCAGGGGGGCAGCACAGTGTGGGCCCAGGATGAAGCCAGCTGCGTGATTTATGGCATGCCCATGGCCATCGTCAAGGCCAATTTGGCTGATGCCGTGTACAGCCTGGACGAAATCGGCAAGCACCTGGTGGAGGCGTGCGTCTGATGGACGTCCTCAGCCTGATCGGTTTGATCCTGGCTTTCGTTGCCATCGTCGGTGGCAACTTCCTTGAAGGTGGTCATGTCGGTGCTCTGGTCAATGGCCCGGCGGCTCTGATTGTACTGGGTGGCACTCTGGCGGCGGCGCTGTTGCAGTCGCCGCTGTCGTCGTTCAAGCGTGCCTTGCAGATTTTGCGTTGGATCCTGTTTCCTCCACGGGTCGACCTGGCGGGCGGCATCGACCGCGTGGTGAACTGGAGCCTGACCGCTCGCAAAGAAGGCCTGCTCGGCCTGGAAGGGGTAGCGGACAGCGAACCCGACCCGTATGCGCGCAAGGGCCTGCAACTGCTGGTGGACGGCGCCGAGCCGGAAGCCATCCGCAGCATCCTCGAGGTCGACTTCCTTACCCAGGAAGGCCGTGACATCCAGGCAGCCAAGGTATTCGAAAGCATGGGCGGCTATGCGCCGACCATCGGCATCATCGGTGCGGTCATGGGCCTTATCCACGTGATGGGCAATCTGGCCGACCCGTCGCAACTGGGCAATGGCATTGCCGTGGCCTTTGTCGCCACCATTTACGGTGTGGCCAGTGCCAACCTTGTGCTATTGCCGGTCGCCAGCAAGCTCAAGGCCATCGTCATGCGTCAGTCGCGCTACCGCGAAATGCTGCTCGAAGGCCTGCTGTCGATTGCCGAAGGTGAAAACCCGCGCTCGATCGAGCTGAAGCTGCAAGGCTTCATGGAGTAACCCATGCGTCGCCGTCGTCATACCGAGGAACACGAAAACCACGAGCGCTGGCTGGTGTCGTACGCCGACTTCATCACGTTGCTGTTCGCCTTTTTCGTCGTGATGTATTCGATTTCCTCGATCAACGAGGGCAAGTACAAGGTTATTTCTCAGGCCTTGCTCGGGGTATTCAACGACCCCGAGCGCAGCATGAAGCCGATCCCGATTGGCGATGAGCAGCCGCTGAGCGTGCGCCCGGCCGAACCGCTGGTCAAAGACAGCGAGCAGACCGAAGCGGGCCTGGCGGCGACCAATACCGACCCGTTGAAAACCATCAGCAATGACGTGCGCGATGCCTTTGGCGACCTGATCAAAAGCGACCAGATGACTGTGCGCGGCAACGAACTGTGGGTCGAGATCGAGCTCAATTCGTCGCTGCTGTTTGGCAGTGGTGATGCGATGCCCAGTGACAAGGCGTTTGCGATCATCGAGAAGGTGGCCAGCATCCTCAAGCCGTTCGCCAACCCGGTGCACGTCGAAGGCTTCACCGACAACCTGCCGATCCGCACCGCGCAGTACCCCACCAACTGGGAGTTGTCCTCGGCGCGCGCGGCCAGCATCGTGCGGCTGCTGGCCATGGAGGGCGTCAACCCGGCGCGCATGGCTTCGGTGGGCTACGGCGAGTACCAGCCGGTGGCCAGCAACGATACCGCCGAAGGGCGCGCACGCAATCGTCGGGTGGTGCTGGTGATTTCCCGTAACCTGGAAGTGCGCCGCAGCCTGACAGGCTCGGGCAGCGCCAATGCCACACCGGATGCCGCATTGCGCCGGGCTGGCACACAAAGTGCACCAGCAACGCCAGCAACAGTGGCGGGGCAGTGATTCGTCAATTCCCCGTCGCTGATACGAACACGATTTTGAATGTGCCGCCGTCCCCTGTGGGAGCGGGCATGCCCGCGAAGCCAGCGACTCGGTGAATGGCACCGGCTGCGCCGGTATTCGCGGGCTTGCCCGCTCCCACAGAGGGGCGTGCAAGCTTTGAAGTTTTGCGCATGACAGTTGTATCTACAGTGTCCCTGCCAAATCAATGGATAGAGTTTGCTTGATGAGAGTCTGGGCAGTAGCCAATCAAAAAGGTGGCGTCGGCAAGACCACCACTACCATTGCCCTGGCCGGCCTGCTGGCCGAGGCCGGCAAGCGCGTGGTCGTCGTCGACCTCGACCCGCACGGCTCGATGACCAGCTACTTCGGGCATAACCCGGATGCCCTGGAGCACAGCTGCTACGACCTGTTCCTGCACAAGGGGGCGGTGCCCGAAGGCTTGCCCGGGCAACTGCTGCTGCCCACCAGCGATGAGCGCATTTCGCTGTTGCCGTCGAGTACCGCGCTGGCGGTGCTGGAGCGCCAGTCACCAGGGCAGAATGGCCTGGGCCTGGTAATCGCCAAGAGTCTGGCGCAACTGTGGCAGGATTTCGACTATGCCTTGATCGACAGCCCACCCTTGCTGGGTGTGCTGATGGTCAATGCCCTGGCCGCCAGCCAGCAGCTGGTGATCCCGGTACAAACCGAATTCCTCGCGGTGAAGGGCCTGGAGCGCATGGTCGGCACCTTGGCCATGGTCAACCGTTCGCGCAAGCAGGCGCTGCCGTACCAGATCGTGCCAACCCTGTTCGACCGTCGTACCCAGGCGTCGCTGGGCACCCTCAAGCTGCTACGTGACACTTACGGGCAGCATGTATGGCAGGGTTACATTCCGGTGGATACGCGCCTGCGCGATGCCAGTCGCAAGGGCGTCACGCCCTCGCAGTTCGACAGCAAGAGCCGTGGGTTGATCGCCTACAGGGCGTTGCTCAAGCACCTGCTCACCTACAAGAACGCAGTGCAGGTGGCCTGATGACTCAAACCCGGCAAACCAGCACCCGACCCCAGATGGCCCTGCAATCGTACCTGGACGGCCTGCTGCAGGAGGCCACCGAGGCCGAAGACCAGAGCGAGCCGCCGGCAGTGGCGGATGAGTTCGCCGAGGCGGTGCGCGAGGAGCAGGCACGCGATGCCCGGCAGCCGGCCCGGCCTGAGCCCGCCGAAGCCGCCGCCAGCCTTGCCCGGCCGTTCGCCGAGCCCCGGCTGGCGGTACTGCCCAGCGTGATGCCGGTGCAAGCCCCGGTGGTGGCGGTGGTCGAGCAGGAGATCGTGGCCGAAGCCACCATTCCGGTACTGGTCGAAGAGCAAACCGTGGAACCGGCTGTGCCGCTGGTCGATGTGTATCTGCCGGCGCCCAACCTGCCCGTGCCTCCGGCCACTGTAGAGGGTCGTCCGGCGTGGGCGGCCGAGCCGTTCGAGTGCCTGCTGTTCGATGTTGCCGGCTTGACCCTGGCGGTGCCGTTGGTGTGCCTGGGCTCGATCTACACCCTGGCTGGCCAGGAACTGACGCCACTGTTCGGCCAGCCCGACTGGTTCCTCGGCATCCTGACCTGCCAGGCTGGCAACCTGAAGGTGCTGGACACTGCGCGTTGGGTAATGCCCGACCGTTACCGCGATGATTTTCGCCAGGGCCTGCAGTACGTGATTTCGGTGCAGGGCTACGAATGGGGGCTGGCGGTGCATCAGGTCAGCCGTTCGCTGCGCCTGGACCCGTCGGAGATCAAGTGGCGCAGCCAGCGTGGCCAGCGCCCGTGGCTGGCCGGTACCGTAATCGAACACATGTGTGCACTGCTCGACGTCGCCGCACTGGCCGAGCTGATCGCCAGCGGTGCGGTCAAGCAGATGCACGCCAACCAGAAATGACACAGAACATACCGCCAACGGCGGATTTTGAGGGTAGGGGAATGAAAAAGTCGTCTGCACAAGGTTCCGAAGATCCGATCCTGCAGTGGGTTACCTTCCGTCTGGACAACGAGTCCTACGGCATCAATGTGATGCAGGTGCAGGAAGTACTGCGCTACACCGAGATCGCCCCGGTGCCGGGCGCGCCGAGCTACGTGCTGGGCATCATCAACTTGCGCGGTAACGTGGTGACGGTGATCGACACGCGTCAGCGTTTTGGCCTGATGCCGACCGAAGTGACCGACAACACCCGTATCGTCATCATCGAAGCCGACAAGCAAGTGGTCGGCATTCTGGTCGACAGCGTGGCCGAAGTGGTTTACCTGCGCCAGTCCGAAATCGAGACTGCGCCGAACGTGGGTAACGAAGAGTCGGCCAAGTTCATTCAGGGCGTGTGCAACAAGAATGGCGAGCTGCTGATCCTGGTCGAACTGGACAAGATGATGACCGAGGAAGAGTGGTCCGAGCTGGAGAACATCTGAGTTGATCCTAGAGGTTGCTGTCATCTTCCTGGCGCTGGCCTGGGCGCTGAGCCTGTGGTTTTTCCTCAACTACAGCAAGCGCCAGCGCGAGCTGGCTGCGCAGCAGGCCGAGGGCGATGCGCTGCGTGACCAGCGCATCAAGGACTTGGCCAAGCGTCTGGATGACTACCAGAACGGTACCGTGCGCATGGGGGAGGCCATCCATGAGCTGCGTGCGGCGGTGGCCACCCTGCCGGACCGGCTGGAGCGCCTCGAACAGCGCGACCCGAGCAACGTTACCTTCAGCCAGGCGGCCAAGCTGGTGGGGATGGGGGCGAGTATCGATGAGTTGACCCAGAGCTGCGGCCTGACCCAGGCCGAGGCGGAGTTGATGAGCAAGGTGTACCGGGCTCCTTGATTGGGGCTGGCAGGTATCCTTGGCAGCAGGTTCGTCGCCTGGGAAATCGAGCGACGTCCACGCGACGCTCGATCTGAAAGGTGCCGCCGGGCCCGTTCGGTACCCGCTGTTCATTTCAGTTGCGAACCCAGGAATGGTTGCCGCCGACGCCGGCGAATCGGTTCAGGGGCAGCAGTTGCCTCAGGGCTGTATTGGCTTGCGAAGGGTCGATGAATGGATAGGTGTTGACGCGTGGCATGGTGTGCAGGTTGATGATCTGGCGCAGGGTCCGCAGCCCGGGTAGATGGCGATCGACCACTTCGGTGAGCAGCGCCGGCCCGGTGAGATAGCTGAGCGTATTGGCATAGCGGTAGAAACCGCTCGGGTCCTGTTCCAGGCTCGGTCGGCTTTCGTAGAAGTCTGCATGGGTCTGGTAACGTGCGAGCATTTCGTCGGAGATCGCATCCAGCAGCGGGTTGCCGGGGTGGCTACCCATGAGGCTGGTGTTGTACAGGCAATTCATGCTCATTTTCTCGTTGGACATTGGCGGTGGCAGCAGCAGCCCATCGGCTGGGGTGCGCAGCTCGACCTGATCGATCGTTTCGCCCTTGCCGTCCGGCAGCAGGAAATCGTCTACGTCCATGTATAGCCCGCCCTCATGGTGCAGCATCCGGTAGCGCAGCACATCGGTCGCAGACGCGTAATTGGTGGCGATGCCACCGTTGCCATCCAGCGCTGCCTCGTACTGTGCGTAATAGCGGCTCTGGCGGAAGGCCCGGAAGAAGCCTTGCTCTTCTAGCGGCAATACCTGCAGCCCTGGCGCCCGGGCTGCCAATAGTCTTGCGTTCTGTTCGTAGGCGGTAGGCGAAGCCTTCGACAGAAACAGGCGCATGCTGTATTCACTGTCGCTCAGGCGCGCGGCGTTGGCGGCAAGGTTGGCCAGCAATGGCTCGCTTATGACTTTGTCGCCGACCCAGAGGCTGGAGATAAGTTTGGGGATGGGGGCGCTGTCCGGCGCCGGTGTCGGAATGTTTACTGGCAGTGGCAGGTCCACACCCAGCGCGCGCAAGGTGCGGGTGCGCATGGCGTCGGTGACTGGGCGCTGCCTGTCGAGCGCGACAAGGTCACGGCTGCCAGGTACTGCGATGTAGGCTTGCGGCTCGACCTCGTTGACGGTTCCCTTGATGATGAATGCGTCGCGCTCCAGGTCATAGACCACGCGTGCATTGTAGGTTTCGATGCTGCATTCCAGGTCGTCCAGTTCGCCATCGTAGTGGGGCAAGCGAATCACCGCGCCGGCAACAGCCGGGTCGCCTTCGTCAAGCGGTGTAATCGGCTCGTGGTTGTGGAAATACTCCACGCCTTCTGGCTCGGGAAGCCGTGGTGGACGGATCGGGCTCAGCGGGTAGCCGAGCTGCCCGTTGACCTCGCGCGGCATGACAAAACCATCGCTTTTGAACTCGAACAGGGCCTTGATGCCTGCCGTGCCCTCCGTTGCCAGCGGTGCGGCGTTGAACAGCCCCCAGGCGATGTCGCCAACCCCGTCCTGTTTGGCTTTCAGGCTGTGGCCGTTGATCACCTGATCCAGGCCCAGGCCCAACTGGGCAATGCCACCGACTGCCAGCAATGGCGCCAGCCCCGGCACCACCAGGCACAGTGGCGCCAGCAGGTTGAGCGTGTTGGTGAGGTAGCCTCGCCATCTGGCTTTGGTAACCTGGCTATCGGTGGTGATGACAAAATCGGCATCATCGTAGCTGCGCTGGCGCTGGCGCTCGGTCAGGGCTGCGAACATATCCCCGGTCAGTTTGGGGTTGTATTTGCCAGGTTTGTAGTTCACGTAGGTTCTAGGGGGCCAGACACCATCATCGTTGAAATAACCATGTTCAGGCGGCAGCCGGTGCCGGTTTGGATAGTCGCCAAGGCCCTCTAGCGCGGTGTCCAGGCCGCTGAAATCGAGGCCCTGAGGACGGTCGGCGAGCCTGAAATGTTGTTTGAGTGCCTCGCGTCGGGCGGGGTCCTTGCACTGATCGCCCACCCAGTCCTTGAGCAGGTTTTCGCTGGCGAATTCGAGCAAGGGTGAGCTGTTGCCTGGCATGTACAGCAGGGTCAGATCGCTGTCGGGGGCATTGATGTACAGCAGGTCGGTGGCCGCGTAGCCATAGATGCTCAGTGTGCTCACCCTTACCTTGCGCCGCCGCGGCATCAGGCCAGCGGCTTGCCATGCCAGCGTTCTGGCGGCATCGCTCAGGCTGCCTCGGCTGACCTGGGCGTTGCAGGCGGCGATGAAATTGAGCTTGCTGGCCAGGCGGTGACTGTCCTGATGCTCCTGCCAGTAAGCGTCGAGCATGGCTTTGAACGGCTGGTGAAAGTCCAGCGCTTCTATGAACCGCTGGAAGGCTTCAGCCGGAACCTGAACGTGGGTCGAAGCATCGTAGCGGGCGGGGGACGATCGCTGGAACAGGCCGTTATACACCTCGAAGGCCGCGCCCTGATGGCCAAAGCCCAGCGTTGGCAGGCGATCGACCAGCTTCAACGGCCCTTGGGGGAAGGTGCCTGCCCAAGGGTTGGCGAACAGTGCGCCGATGAGGTTGTTATCGGACTCCCCTTGCCAGTTGCCCAGCAGCGCCTGGGTCATGCTCTGGGTCTGCTGGACCGCTGCCACATAGCCTTGCTCATCCGGCCGGTAGTGCAGGGTGACCACATCGACGCGATCGGGGTCGATATGCACACCTTGCCCGGCGAGCCACTGCCGGATCAAGCGATTGGCTTCGCGGTCCGGACGTGGGATGTTGGCCAGATGGTCTACTACGAACTGCACACCTTGGGCGTTGATTCTGCTGTCGATCATGACGGTCACCTTGTACGTGGGAGACCGACAAGGTTGGGCGCATGGTGGGGGAGGGGGTGGTAGATAGTTACCGGCCAGTGCCGGGCAGCAGGGGCAATGGCGGGGTGATATCGTGCTCTTCCGGAGGCGCATCATCGAAACCCGCAGGTACCTTGCCGCGCAGTTGCCAGGCGAAGGCGATGATCTCGGCAATGGTCAGGTACAGCGCCTCGGGTATTTGATCGCCCAGCTCCAGCCGCGCCAGCAGGCGCACCAGCTCGGCGTTTTCGTAGATCGGCACTTCGTGTTCGCGGGCGAGCGCAAGGATGGCCTCGGCCAGTTCCCCGTCGCCCTTGGCGGTGAGGGTCGGTGCCTGATGGCCGTCGTAGTTCAGCGCTATGGCTTGGCGTGGTGTCGTGTGGCTCATGCGGTTTCGTCCACCCAGCGTTGTTCCATTCGTGTGCGTGGCCCCAGCGGCGGAATGCCCGGGTAGCACTCCAGGTCGCCGACTTCCAGGCCCCGGGCCAGCAGGCGCTCGCGCAGCGCGCCGAGCTGGGTGTCGATCAAGCGCGCGGTCTGCTCGCGCTCCGCCCATAGCTGCCCACTCAAACGGCCCTGGCTCAGTTGCGCCTGTACTTGCAGGGGGCCGAGCGGGGACAGGTCAAAGGCCAGCTCGATGCGCCACAGGGCTTGCCGAGGGTCTTGGGCTTTATATTGGCGGTCGGCTTGTTGTTGCGGGGTTTCTTCGCGTTGCAGTTTGACTTGCAGCGGGATGAACTCCTGGCCGTGGCGGATCGGCACTTCGGTTTGCCAGGTGGTCTGCAGGTTGCCGTTCTCCAGCGTGCCGGTCTGTTGCAGGCTGCTCATGGCGTGGCTCTGCAAGCGTGAAACGGCAGCAGCAGCCAGGCGCAGCAACTGTTGCAGGTCGCCTTCGTCCTCCAGGGCCTTGAGCAGGCGCGACGGTAACGGGAACGCCCCCGGCTGCGGCTTGGGGCTGACCCGCTCGAGCATGCCCAGTGCACTGCGCGCCAGTGCCGGCATGGTCACGGCCAGGCTGGCGGGGTTGAGATTTGTGGCGCCCGCCGGAAGGGCAGGGGCCTGGTCCATCAGCCGCAGCAAATGCGCCTTGAGGTCGGTGGCGATGCTGGCGGTGGACCCACTCAGCAGCTTCGCTTCGAGAAAGCTGCCGCTGTTGTTCAGGGCCTGGGCCACTGCCTTGGCGTCGCCCAGTTGTCGGGCGTCCGGCAGGCCGGCCAGCAGGCGTTCGGCGCTGGCGCGCAGGTCGCCATCGACGCCGGGGTCGCGGGTGAGCTGTTGCAGGGCGTTGAGCAGGCCGGGCAGCGAGGCTTGGCGGTTTTGTTGGGTCAGCAGCTGTTGGGCAATGCTGAGTTGGTCCTGCCTGCCGCTGAGTGGCACGAAGCGCAATGACTGGTCGCCCTGCACCAGGGCGCTGAGCAGGCTGCCAATGGCCAGTGGACGCGGGCTGTCGATGCTCAGTGTGGCACCGGCCTGGGCGCTGTTGAGCAGGCTGACCAGCGCTCGGTACACGGCCGGTTGGCCGGGTTCCTGGGCCAGCGGCTGGTTGGTCAGGACCTTGCCTTGCAACAAGGTGCCGACCGGCACCTTGCTGGTGTCCAGTTGGGTGAGGGTGGCGACCTGGCTGGCGCTGGCCTGTTGCAGCATGATCGCCAGGCGATTGCTTTCGGTCTGGCTGACGGTGATCTGGCTGCCTTGGGGCAGCGGCTGGCTAGCGTTGGCCTGTAGCTGGGTCTGTATGCCGTTGGCCTGCATCAGCCGTAGCACCAACTGAAAGTCCTGGCCGGTCTGGCGCAACGATACGACCTCGGCTTGCGCGGTTTCGCCAGGGGCCAGTAGACCGGGCTGCGCCTGGATCAGGCGCAGCAGTTCGCCGGTCATGCCTGCCTTCATGGCTTGGCTGTTGATCGCGTTTTGTGCGCCGAGACTATTGATTTCAGTCATGATTGTATACAACCTGTCGAGCCCGGCCTCTTGGCAGCGCGGCGGCGCGTGTAATAATGCCGAGCGCCCGTGGTTGCCAGTATAACGGCAGCGCGCGGGGCGACTTGAGACACAAGGGCTTTGGAGCGGTGTTGGCTGCTTCGCGGGTGAACCCGCTCCTACAGGGTTCTGTGCGGTATCCGAGTACTGCGCCGAACCTGTAGGAGCGGGTTCACCCGCGAAACAGGCGACGCCGCGCCAAAGCCCTACTAAAGATAAGGCGAAACCGTGACCCTTCACCTCCAAGCCGCGGGCCTGGCCTGCGAGCGCGACTGGCGCCTGCTGTTCGAGCAGCTCGATTTCGAGCTGGGCGCCGGCGACATGCTGCAGATCAGTGGCCCCAACGGCAGTGGCAAGACCAGCCTGTTGCGCTTGCTGGCCGGGCTGATGCAGCCGACGGCCGGGCAGATTCTGCTGGGTGGCAAGCCCTTGGCCGAACAGCGACATGCCCTGGCCAGCGCACTGCTGTGGATCGGCCACGCCGCTGGTATCAAGGACTTGCTCACCGCCGAGGAAAACCTCACCTGGCTGTGCGCCCTGCACCAGCCGGCCAGCCGCGAGGCGATCTGGGCGGCGCTGGAGGCTGTTGGCCTGCGCGGTTTCGAAGACGTCCCCTGCCATACCCTGTCAGCCGGTCAGCAGCGCCGTGTGGCCCTGGCCCGGCTGCACCTGGCTAGTCCGCCGCTCTGGATTCTCGACGAGCCGTTCACCGCGCTCGACAAGCAAGGCGTGGCGCAGCTTGAAGCGCACCTGGCAGCCCACTGCGAGCAGGGCGGCACGGTGGTGCTGACGACTCACCACACACTGGAACGCAAGCCCTCCGGTTACCGTGAACTGAACCTGGGGCAATGGGCTGCATGAGCGTATTCATTTTGTTGCTGCGCCGCGAAGCGCGCCTGCTGTGCCGTCGCCCGGCCGAACTGGCCAACCCGTTGGTGTTCTTCGCCATCGTCGTGGCCATGTTCCCGCTGGCGGTCGGCCCGGAAAGCCAATTGTTGCAAACTTTGTCGCCGGGCCTGGTCTGGGTGGCAGCGCTGCTGGCCGTGTTGTTGTCGCTGGACGGCCTGTTCCGCAGCGATTTCGAAGACGGCTCGCTGGAGCAGTGGGTGCTGTCGCCGCACCCACTGGCGCTGCTGGTGCTGGCCAAGGTGCTGGCGCACTGGATCTTTTCCGGGCTGGCGCTGGTATTGTTGGCGCCACTGCTGGCACTGATGCTGGGGCTGCCAAGCCATTGCCTGCCGGTGCTACTCGGTTCGCTGCTGCTGGGTACGCCGGTATTGAGCTTGCTGGGCGCGGTGGGCGCGGCGCTGACAGTCGGCCTTAAACGCGGAGGTTTGTTACTGGCGTTGCTGATTCTGCCGTTGTATATCCCTGTATTGATCCTGGGCAGTGGTGCGTTGCAAGCGGCGTTGCAAAATATGCCGGCAACCGGCCATCTGCTCTGGCTCGCCAGTCTGACGGCCCTGGCCGTTACCCTGGCACCCTTTGCGATAGCGGCCGGCCTGAAGATCAGCGTCGGCGAATAACGAGTCCCGGGCTCTCAAGCCCGGCAAATACCCTGGATGTACCCTGATGAAAATAAGCTGGACGTGGTTCCACAAGCTGGGCTCCCCGAAATGGTTCTATGCCATCAGCGGCCGCATGCTGCCGTGGCTGGCCGGTGCTGCCGTGCTCCTGCTGCTGGTCGGCATCACCTGGGGCCTGGCCTTCGCCCCCCAGGACTACCAGCAGGGCAACAGCTTCCGCATCATCTATATCCATGTGCCGGCGGCGATGCTGGCGCAGTCCTGCTATGTGCTGCTGGCGGTGGCCGGGGTGGTGGGGCTGGTGTGGAAGATGAAACTGGCCGACGTCGCCCTGCAATGTGCCGCACCCATCGGCGCCTGGATGACCGCCGTGGCGCTGGTTACCGGCGCCATCTGGGGCAAGCCGACCTGGGGCAGCTGGTGGGTGTGGGATGCCCGCCTTACGTCCATGCTCATCCTGCTGTTCCTGTACTTCGGCATTATTGCGCTGGGCCAGGCGATCAGTAATCGTGACAGTGCGGCCAAGGCCTGTGCGGTGCTTGCGATTGTCGGTGTGGTGAATATCCCGATCATCAAGTATTCGGTGGAGTGGTGGAACACCCTGCACCAGGGCGCCACCTTCACCCTTACCGAAAAGCCGGCGATGCCGGCCGAAATGTGGCTGCCGCTGTTGTGCACGGCGCTGGGTTTCTACTGTTTCTTCGGCGCCGTACTGCTGCTGCGCATGCGCCTTGAAGTGCTCAAGCGCGAAGCACGCGCCAGTTGGGTCAGGGACGAAGTATTGAACAGCCTGGGGCGGAGGGCCGCACAATGAGCTTTGCCACTTTCGGTGACTTTCTCGCCATGGGCCACCATGGCCTGTACGTGTGGTCGGCCTATGGCATCTGCCTGGCGGTGCTGGCGCTGAACGTTGGTGCGCCACTGCTGGCCCGTCGTCGCTATTTGCAAGAAGAGGCGCGCCGTTTGCGCCGGGAGAACAACCAGTGAATCCGCAGCGCAAGAAACGCCTGTTGCTCATCGTCGGCCTGCTGGTCGGCGTCGGGGTTGCCGTCGGCTTTGCCTTGAGCGCATTGCAGCAGAACATCAACCTGTTCTATACACCGACCCAGATCGCCAACGGCGAAGCGCCGCTGGACACGCGCATTCGCGCTGGCGGCATGGTCGAGAAAGGCTCGGTTCAGCGCTCGGCCGACTCGTTGGACGTGCGTTTCGTGGTTACCGACTTCAACAAGTCGGTACCCATCACCTACCGCGGCATCCTCCCCGATCTATTCCGCGAAGGGCAGGGCATCGTCGCCCTTGGCAAGCTCAACGGCGAAGGTGTGGTGGTAGCCGATGAAGTGCTGGCCAAGCACGACGAGAAATACATGCCGCCCGAGGTCACCAAGGCGTTGAAGGAAAGCGGCCAGGCCGCTACCGGCGTAGAGGCCAAGCCATGAACGCAGCACTGGTAATTCCCGAACTGGGCCAGTTGGCGATGATTCTGGCGATCTGCTTTGCCGTCGTGCAGGCCAGTGTGCCGCTGCTTGGCGCGTGGCGTGGCGACAGCCTATGGATGAGCCTGGCGCGGCCGGCAGCGTGGGGGCAGTTCGTCTTCCTGGCGTTTGCCTTTGCCTGCCTGACCCATGCCTTCATGACAGACAACTTCTCGGTCGCCTATGTGGCCAGCAACTCCAACAGCGCCTTGCCCTGGTACTACAAGTTCAGTGCGGTGTGGGGCGCCCATGAGGGTTCGCTGCTGCTTTGGGCGCTGATCCTCGGCGGCTGGACCTTTGCTGTGTCGGTGTTCTCCCGGCAGTTGCCGCAGGTCATGCTGGCCCGCGTGCTGGCGGTAATGGGCATGATCAGCGTGGGCTTCCTGAGCTTCCTGATCATTACTTCCAACCCGTTCCAGCGCCTGCTGCCGCAGGTGCCGACTGATGGCCGTGACCTCAACCCGCTGCTGCAGGACTTTGGCCTGATCGTTCACCCACCCATGCTCTACATGGGCTACGTGGGCTTTTCGGTGGCCTTCGCCTTCGCCATCGCCGCCTTGCTGGGCGGCCGGCTGGACGCTGCCTGGGCGCGCTGGTCGCGGCCGTGGACCATCGTCGCCTGGGCTTTTCTGGGTATTGGCATCACCTTGGGATCGTGGTGGGCCTACTACGAACTGGGCTGGGGTGGCTGGTGGTTCTGGGACCCGGTGGAAAACGCCTCGTTCATGCCTTGGCTGGTGGGCACGGCACTGATCCACTCGTTGGCGGTGACCGAGAAACGCGGGGTGTTCAAGAGCTGGACCGTGCTGCTGGCAATTGCCGCATTCTCGCTGAGCCTGCTGGGTACCTTCCTGGTGCGTTCCGGCGTGCTGACCTCGGTGCACGCGTTTGCCGCCGACCCGTCGCGCGGTATTTTCATCCTGTTTTTCCTGCTGTTCGTGGTCGGCGGGTCGCTCACGCTGTTCGCACTGCGTGCACCGGTGGTCAAGAGCCAGGTCGGTTTCGCCCTGTGGTCGCGTGAAACGCTGCTGCTGGCCAACAACCTGGTGCTGGTGGTGGCGGCTTCGATGATTCTGCTCGGTACCCTGTACCCGCTGGTGCTCGATGCCCTGACCGGTGCCAAGCTATCGGTCGGCCCGCCCTACTTCGACGCCTTGTTCCTGCCGTTGATGGCGCTGCTGATGGTGGTGATGAGCGTGGGCGTGGTGGTGCGCTGGAAGGACACCCCGGGCAAATGGCTGGCCAGCATGATGACCCCAGTGTTGATCGGCAGTGCCATCCTTGCTCCGGTTGCCGGCTTTATCGTCGACGACTTCGATTGGCCGACGCTGACGGCCTTCGCCCTGGCGTCTTGGGTAGTGCTTGGCGGGCTGCGTGACATTTTCGACAAGACCCGCCACAAGGGCCTGATCAAAGGCTTGCCGGGCCTGGGGCGCAGCTACTGGGGCATGCAACTGGCGCACTTGGGCCTGGCGGTGTGCGCGCTGGGCGTGGTGCTGTCCAGCAACAACAGCGCCGAACGCGACCTGCGCATGGCGCCGGGCGAAAGTGTGGAGCTGGGTGGCTACCACTTCCTGTTCCAGGGCGCCAAGCACTTCGAGGGGCCGAACTTCATCTCTGACAAGGGCACCATCGTGGTCAGCCGCGAGGGTCGTGAAGTGACCACACTGCACCCGGAGAAGCGCCTGTACACCGTGCAACAGTCGATGATGACCGAAGCGGGCATCGACGCCGGCTTTACCCGAGACCTGTACGTTGCGCTTGGTGAGCCACTGGAGAATGGCGCCTGGGCTGTGCGCGTACATATTAAGCCTTACGTTCGCTGGATCTGGCTGGGCGGTCTGCTGACCGGCCTGGGCGGGTTGCTGGCGGCCCTCGACCGGCGCTACCGCGTCAAGGTCAAGACCCGGGTGCGTGATGTCCTGGGCGTGTCTGGAGCAGCTGCATGAAGCGTTGGATCATGGTGGTGCCCCTTGCAGTGTTCCTGCTGGTGGCGGTGTTCCTCTACAAGGGGCTTTTCCTCAAGCCCGACGAGCTGCCTTCGGCAATGATCGGCAAACCGTTCCCGGTGTTTTCCCTGGCTTCGACACAGGGGGACCGCACTCTGACTCAGGCTGACTTGCAGGGTCGCCCGGCACTGGTCAATGTGTGGGCCACCTGGTGTCCATCATGCAAGGTCGAGCATCCGTACCTGAACCAGCTGGCACGGCAGGGTGTGGTGATCCATGGGGTCAACTACAAGGATGACAACGCCGCCGCGCAGAGGTGGCTGGCCGAGTTCCACAACCCCTACCAGCTGGATATTCGTGACGAGCAGGGCAGCCTGGGCCTGGACCTTGGGGTGTATGGGGCGCCGGAAACCTTCCTGATAGACGCCAAGGGCATCATCCGCTACAAGCACGTGGGTATCGTTGATGCCACGGTCTGGCGTGAACAACTGGCGCCGTTGTACCAGGGCCTGATCGACGAGGCCAAGCCATGAAGCGCTGGCTGGCAGCTGCGGTGCTGGGCATGAGCCTGGCCGGTGTGGCCAAGGCGGCTATCGACACCTACCAGTTTCGCGACGAGGCCGAGCGCGAGCGTTACCAACAGTTGACCAAGGAACTGCGCTGCCCCAAGTGCCAGAACCAGGATATTGCCGACTCCAACGCGCCGATTGCTGCCGACCTGCGCCGGGAAATCTTCCGCATGCTCGGCGAAGGCCAGAGCAACCAGCAGATCATCGACTTCATGGTCGATCGCTATGGCGACTTCGTGCGCTACAAGCCGGCGCTCAGCGCGCGTACCTGGCTGCTGTGGTTTGGCCCGGGGATCTTGCTGGCCGGTGGCTTCGTGGTGCTGGCGGTGATCGTGCGCCGGCGCCGTGCCACGGCTGCGCAAGGCACCGATGAGTTGTCTGCCGAAGAACGCGAGCGTCTCGCCAAACTGCTGGAAAAAGAACAGACCCATGATTGAATTCTGGCTTAGCGCGGGCCTTCTGCTGCTCGCTGCCCTCAGCTTTTTGCTGCTCCCGATCCTGCGTGGCCGCCGTCGCCAGCAGGAAGAAGACCGCACGGCCTTGAACGTGGCCCTCTACCAGGAACGCGTCGCCGAACTGGCGGCCCAGCAAGCCGCCGGTGTGCTCGATGAGGCGCAGATGGCCAAGGGCCGGGACGAGGCTGCCCGCGAGTTGCTGGCCGATACCGAAGGCGCCGAGGCCCCGCGCCAGGGGCATTTGGGCAAGGCGCTGCCGCTGCTGGCTGCGGTGCTGGTACCGCTGATGGCGCTGGGGCTGTACCTGCATTTTGGCGCGGCCGACAAGGTGGCGCTGACCCAGGAATTTGCCGAGGCACCCAAGTCGATGGATGAAATGACTACGCGCCTTGAGCGCGTGGTGCAGGCCCAGCCGGATTCGGCCGAGGCCATGTATTTCCTTGGCCGGGCCTACATGGCCGAGCAGCGCCCGGCCGATGCCGCGCGCACGTTCGAACGGGCCGTGGCCCTGGCTGGTCGTCAGCCCGAGCTGCTGGGGCAGTGGGCGCAGGCGCTGTACTTTGCCGCCAACAAGCAGTGGAGCCCGCAATTGCAGGCGCTGACTGACGAAGCGCTGAAGGCGGACCCTAACGAGGTGACCAGCCTGGGCCTGCGCGGTATTGCTGCGTTTGAAGGCGAGCGTTATCAGGAAGCCATCGACTACTGGAAGCGCTTGCTGGCGCAGTTGCCAGAAGGTGATTCATCGCGAGCGGCCCTGCAGGGGGGGATCGACCGTGCCGCCGAGCGCCTGGGTGGGGCGCCAGCGCAGGCCGAGCCTGCACCTGTGGCGGCTCGCCTGAAAGTACGTGTGGAACTGGCGGCTGCCTTGAAGGACAAGGTCAAGCCGGACGACACGGTGTTTATCTTCGCTCGCGCCAGCAAGGGCCCGCCGATGCCTCTGGCGGCCAAGCGGGTGACCGTGGCGCAGTTGCCGATCGAGGTGGAATTGTCTGATGCTGATGCGATGATGCCGCAGATGAAACTGTCGCAATTTGCTGAAGTCCAACTGGTTGCACGTGTTTCACGCGCGGGTCAGCCTACCCAGGGTGAGTGGATTGGCCGGGGTGCTCCGTTGTCTAGCGCCACCCAGGCTACCCAGCGCCTGACCATCGACACTCCAGACCAGTAAGAGAGCACTGCCATGCACAGCACCGTCCGCCTGACCCTGATTACCCTGGCCCTGGGTTTGTCTGCGTGTACGGTGCACGAGCCGTACGAGCAGCCCGCGCCACCGATCGAGCGTGTGCCGCCATCGGGGCCGGTGGTCAAGCCCTTGCCGGGCGGGCAGCCTGCCACTCAGCCGAGCAAGCCGGCGGCGATACCCAAGCCCATGCCGCGTACCTCGGCCAGCTTTGCGCCACCGCCTGGCGGGGCAAGCCACTGGGATCCCAGGCTGGGTGTATATGTGTTGGAGAAGCAGCCCAATACCTTCTACCGGCAGCGTACCTACTATCGGTTTGATAACGGCTGGAGCTGGTCGTTGAGCCCGAATGGGCCGTGGCAGGAAACTGACAGCAGCGGTGTACCAGGTGGGTTGGGGCGGGCGTTCGCACAGTAACGCTGTTTCTGTATTTACTTCTGCTTCTGCTTCTGCTTCTGCTTTTGCTTGTAAGCGCGCG